>VBLP01000065.1 GCA_005887925.1 Deltaproteobacteria bacterium
TGGACCACTCGCGGTGGTGCAGCAAAACGCTTCAACCGCTGTAGGCACAATACGACAGAGTCACTACATCGGCGGTAATGTCGAGTCTCTGCTCGACGATACGAACACTGTCGGCACAACATTATGCTGTTCATGCAAGAGATTCTGCTGACGGGGAATTCATACATTCGCGGCGAAGCAGTCAATCTCGAGATGATACGATTCCAGCGGAGCCCACTCGTGGGCTTGGAGGGCGTAACGCCATGAGACCTGGGTTCACGGGGACGTCGAGCGACAAGGCCAAGCCCGCTCGAACTCAGGCCAGGGGGACCGCCCCCGACGATCTGCTGCCACCGACGATCCTCGGCACCGGCTCCGACGAGCCGGGGTCGACTCCGATGCCGGTTCCCGGCACGCGGATCGGGCAGTACGAGATCATCCGCGAGCTCGGCCGCGGCGGCATGGGCGCGGTCTACGCGGCGCGCGACACCAAGCTCGGCCGCAAGGTCGCGATCAAGCTCCTCAACAGCCACAACCATCCCGAGCTCACTGCGCGGTTCTTCGTCGAGGCCCGCGCGACCGCCGCCTGCAACCACGAGAACATCGTCGTCATCTACGAGGTCGGCGAGCACGACGGCCATCCGTTCATGGTGCTCGAGTACCTGCAGGGCGCGCCGCTGACCCAGCTCCTGCAGGACGGCCGCAAGCTCCCGCCCGCGCAGGCCGTCGAGCTCATCGTGCCCGTCGTGCGCGCGCTCGGCGTCGCCCACGACCACGGCATCGTCCACCGCGATCTCAAGCCCGACAACATCTTCGTGACCGACGCCGGCACCGTCAAGGTCCTCGACTTCGGCATCGCCAAGCTCCTCCACGAAGGCGACGACGACGCCCGGTCGGTGCTGCGCAGCGCGGCCGCGCCCCCCGAGCCCGAGCCCGGCGGCCGCGAGATCACCCGCCGCGGCACCATGGTCGGAACCCTGCCGTACATGTCGCCCGAGCAGTGGGGCGGCGGCGCCGCCACCGTCGATCACCAGACCGATCTATGGGCCGTCGGCATCATCCTGTTCGAGATGGTCGCCGGCCAGCACCCGCTCGCTCCCCGCAAGGGCTGGGACCTGATGGTCACCGGCGTGCTGCGCGAGCCGATGCCCGGCGTGCGCATCGTCTGCCCCAACCTCCCCGACGAGCTCGCCGACATCATCGACCGCTGCCTGCTCAAGTACAAGGAGCACCGCGTCGGCTCCGCGCGCGAGCTGCTCGACGCGCTCGAGCCGCTGCTCCCCGGCCGCTACGTCCGCCGGCTGCGCTCCGACGAGAGCCCCTACGCCGGCCTCAAGTCGTTCCAGGAGTCCGACGCCCACCGCTTCTTCGGCCGCCAGCGCGAGGTCGCCGCCGCCGTCGCCCGGCTGCGCGACCTGCCCCTCCTCGGCATCGTCGGTCCGTCCGGCGTCGGCAAGTCCTCGTTCGTGCGCGCAGGTATCGTCCCCGCGCTCAAGGCCTCCGGGGAGCAGTGGTCCACCACCGTCGTCCGCCCCGGCCGCAGCCCGATGGCCGCCCTCGCCTACGCGCTCACGCCGATGCTGAGCACCAGCTCGGGCCCCCCCACCGGCGGCATCCACACCGACACCAGCACCGGCGTCACCGGATCGCCCGATCTGTCGCAGCAGCAGCAGATCGTCGAGCGCCTCTACAACGAGCCCGGCTACCTCGGCTCTGCGCTGCGCAACCGCGCGCGCAGCCGCGGCCACCACATCCTGCTGTTCATCGATCAGTTCGAGGAGCTCTACACCCAGGTCCCCGACCCGCGCGAGCGGCACGCCTTCACCGCGTGCCTCGCCGGCGTGTGCGACGACGCCACCACGCCGCTCCGGCTCGTCCTCTCCCTGCGCTCCGACTTCCTCGACCACGTCCCCGAGTCGCCCGCCCTCATGGCCGAGCTCACCCACGGCCTGTTCTTCCTCACCCCGCCCACCCGCGACGGCCTGCGCGACGCTCTGATCCAGCCCGCCGAGATGGCCGGCTACCAGTTCGAGGTCCCCTCGATGATCGAGTCCATGCTCGATCACCTCGAGCACACCCCCGGAGCTCTACCTCTCCTGCAGTTCGCCGCCAGCCAGCTCTGGGAGAACCGCGACCGCGATCGCCGCCTCCTCACCGCCGAGAGCTACCATCGCATCGGCGGCATCGCCGGCGCCCTTGCCAGCCACGCCGACGCCGTCGTCAACGAGTGCACCCAGCGCGAGCAGGCCCTCGTGCGCGCCCTGTTCCTGCGCCTGGTCACCTCCGAGCGCACCCGCGCCATCGTCCCCGTCGGCGAGCTCTACGACCTATCACCCGACCCGGCCGAGGTCCACCGCATCGTCGACCGCCTCGTGCGCTCGCGCCTCCTCGTCGGCCAGACCGTCGCCAGCCCCGGCGGCGGTACCTCCGCCGGCGGCACCGTCGAGCTCGTCCACGAATCCCTCATCCACGGCTGGCCCCTCCTCCGCCGCTGGCTCGACGAGACCCAGGAGGACTCCGCGTTCCTCGAGCAGCTGCGCAACGCCTGCAAGCAGTGGCAGATCAAGGGCTACGCCCCCGACCTCCTCTGGCGCGGCGAGCAGATGCAGGAGGCCAAGCTCTGGCACAGCCGCTACCGCGGCGAGCTCACCGACCTCCAGCGCGCCTACCTCAGCGCCGTCTTCACCCTCTCCGCCCGCGCCACCCGCCGCAAGCGCCTCGCCGTCATCGCCGCCCTCGGCTTCCTGTCCCTGCTCGTCGTCGCCGCCGGCGTCGGCCTCTTCATGATCCGCAAGGCCCAGAAGGAAGCCACGGCCCAGGCCCGCCGCGTCACAGAGCAGCTCGCCCTCACCCAGGAAGCCGAAAAAGCCGCCGGCGCGGCCCACGCCAAGACCTTCGAGGCCAAGCAGCAGCTCGAGACCCAGAACGCCAAGCTGCTCGCCGCGATCGACGCCACCGAACGTGCGCGCCGCGACGCCGAAACCGCCCGCACCGAGGCCGAGACCGCTCGGGTCGCCGCCGAGGAAGCTCGCAAGAAGGCCGAGAGAGCCAAGCGCCGCGAGTCGCGCAGCCGAAAGGCCGCGACCCAGGCCGCCGAGGATGCCAGGACCGCAGAGGCCAAGGCCGAAAGCGCCAACGTCAAGCTGGCCGAGCGCCTGGCCGAGGAGAAGAAGCGCAACGAGGAGCTCGAGAAGCAGACCCGCGGCGCTCACATCATCACCGACGTCGCGACGCACTGACCGACCGCGGTCGCGACCAGGGTCACATCAGGGAGGTGGAGAACGTGAAGACGGCAAACATCTCGATGTTCGCGGCGGTGCTCCTCTGCAGCTTCGCCAGCCGTTCACCGCTGCGCGCTCAGCCGGCCGACCCCGGCCCCGCGCAACCGACGAGCCGCGGCCAGACGCAGCCCGCAAACCCCGGACAAGCTCAGCCAGGAAGACCCGGCCAGACTCAGCCCACGAGTCCCGGTCGCACCCGGCCGGCCAGCACCAACGTCAGCGTTCAAGGCGATGACAAGCCATGGAACCGCGGCGTTCCCCTCGCGACCCGCGAGGGCGCTCGCGTGGTGTTCCTCGAGGGCAACCGGCTGTTCAAGGTGCCTCTGTTCGCGCAGGCTGCGGAGCAGTACCTCGCCGCACTGACAAAGTGGAAGCATCCCGCGTTCTACTTCAACCTGGCGATCGCCCAGCTCAACCTCGGGCAGCTCAAGGAGGTGGAACGCCAGCTCGGCCACATCCGCGTCAGCTGCTCCACACAAGGGGCCGAAGTCAGCCTCGATGGAGAGACACTATTCACTGCGCCGGGTAGCCATGAGGCCTGGGTCAAAGCGACCACACACGAGATCACGGCCAAGAGCCCGGACTACCTATCCGAGACCCGACGCGTCGTTTTTCAGCCGGGGGATCGTAAAACACTCGACCTGAAATTGATCACGCTGGAGGAGGCGTCCGAAGCCAGCAGACGCTGGACGGTATGGAAGCCATGGGCCATCGTCGGGGCCGGTGCCGTGGTCACGATCGCGGGCGGCGTACTTCATACGCTCGCGTCGCGCAATTTCAGCTCGTTCGATAGCGATTTTCAGAAGCAACCATGCGCGCAAGACATGCATGCCTGTCCCGACCGTATCCCACAGAGTCCCGCTCCATCGGATCTGTATGCGAGGCTGGATCTGGCCAGACGGGAAAGGAACATCGCCGTGGGCAGCTACGTCATCGGCGGCTCGCTGCTGGCCGCCGGTGCCGTGCTTGTATACATGAATCGAACGCGCCTGACAGAGCAAGAAGGAAGAAGCTCATCCACCAGGCAGGTGACGATAGCTCCCGTGGTGTCTCATGACATGCTCGGCATCTTCGTGAATGTGAGCCACTGAGCCAGAGGGCATCATGCATCAAGTCAAGACAAAGTCCCGTATTCGCATGCTTGGCCTCGGCGTTGTCGCAGTGGTGGCCATGGTTGCGGCGACCACGAGTTCGTGCCTTCCCGAGACCAAGACGGCCACATGCTTCAACCCGCAAACACAGACTGAGTTTCGCTGCCCATCCGGCTGGACGTGCACCAAGGAGCAGGATGCATGCACGGACGATGACTGCGGCAACGGCCACCTCGACCCAGGGGAGGTCTGCGACGACGGCAACGACATCGAAGGCGACGGCTGCAGCGCCCACTGCCAATCCATCGAGATATGCGGCAACCACATCATTGACAAGGCCAAGGGCGAACAGTGCGACGGTGGATCCAATTGCAGCTCCAATTGCAAATTCCTGACCTGCGGCAATTCAATTGTGGATCCCGGGGAAGATTGCGACTCCGGAAAGGAGACATCTGGATGCACGGCGAACTGCACGTTCTCGATATGCGGAGACGGTTACATGAATATGGTCGCCGGAGAGCAGTGCGACACGGGTCCCAGCCGAATGAATACGCTAAACTGCAACGGACCGCTCTGCACGATACCTATCTGTGGAGACAAGTTTCAGAATGATGCTGCCGGTGAAGAATGCGACAATGGCAGCGCAGATACCAAATTTTGCAATGGCAGCACAGGTTTGAGCAGCTGCATGTTTCCGCTGTGCGGTGATGGCCACGTGAACATGTTGTTCACCCCCGATGGCGCGGCCAAGACCGAGGAATGTGATAACCTGGGTGGCGCCGATACGGCAACATGCAATGGCAATAACAATGGCAGGAATGGTCCCGGAAGCTGCCGGCTCCCGTCATGCGGCGACGGCTACATCAATGCGAACACCGGAGAGACCTGCGACCCCCTCGGCGGCAATGACACCGCCATGTGCAATGGTGTGAATGCCGGTCCCGCCAGTTGTCACGCCGCCACGTGTGGCGACAGGTACACCAACATGGCGGCCGGAGAAACCTGCGATCGCGGACCGGCCGACACGGTGACGTGCAACGGCAACACTGCGCCGGCCAGCTGCAAAGTTTCCATGTGTGGCGATGGTCATACCAATGCAGTCGCCGGAGAAGTTTGCGACCCAGGAGCCGGCGATTCAGATACCTGAGATGTGGCGACAACCACGTCAACGGCACAGCCGGTGAACAGTGTGACAGCACCAGTGGCAACGACACTATGCAATGCAACGGGGCCGGCGCCGGTCTGGTGAGCTGTCACAACGCCGTATGCGGCGATATGTACATCAACACTATGGCCCAGGAGGCCTGCGATCTCGGACCCATCGATACGGCGCAATGCAACGGCAACACGGCGCCGGCAAGGTGTCAGGTTCCTCGGTGCGGCGATGGCCACCCCAATGCGGCGGCCGGCGAGGCTTGCGATTCCGGAGGCAACGATTCAGCCACATGCAACGGCAGTAGTGCAGGCTCGGCCCTTGGCTGCAAGCTCTCCATATGCGGCGACAATCACATCAACACTATAGCTAATGAACAGTGCGACAGTACTGGTGGTACCGATAGTGCGCAATGCAACGGAGCCGGTGCCGGCAGCGCAGCCTGCCGCACGTCCCGGTGCGGCGATGGTTACCGCAATGCCGCGGCGAGCGAGGGTTGTGACGAAGGAGGCGACGACACTCCCACATGCAACGGTAGTGTGGCGCCTTCGGGCGTGAGGTGTCAGCTGCTGAAGTGCGGTGATCATTACGTCAACACGGCAGCCGAGGAGTGTGATCCAGGCACCGGGTCCGATTCGAGTGTCTGCAATGGCAGCGGCGCTGGCCCTGGGGTGGCCTGCCACGACGTCAAGTGCGGCGACGGTTACGTCAACACGAAGGCGAATGAGCAGTGCGACCCGGGAACCGGCATGGATACCAGCATCTGCAACGGGAACGGTGCCGGCTCGGCGGCTTGCCGTAACGCGGGGTGCGGCGATGGGTACGTCAACATGCAAGCAGGAGAGCAGTGTGAAACAAACATGGATTGCACATCGCCTCTAACTTGTCATTCTTGCAAGTGCCAATGACGATAGGACCATCGACGTTCACTTTCACCCATTGATACTGGTTGAACTATGCGAATCTCCCTTACCATGATGATTCTGGCCGGATGCGGTAACGGCAACAAGACATCCATCGATGCCGCGATCGACGCGACGATCGACATGGCGCCGCCCGCAGTCGACTGCCCCACCTACTGCGCCGACATCCAGAGGAATTGCACTGGCGCAAACGCCCAGTACGCCAGCATGGACCATTGCAGCGCCACGTGCGCGTCCTTCGCCGTCGGAGCCAGCAAGGTGACGGATAGTGCCGGCAACACCCTCGGGTGCCGGATCAACTATGCAGTCGCTGCCTCGATGATGGCCGCAACCCAGTGCCCCCGCGCGGGCCCGGCCGGTGATCTGATCACGGGCGCAGCGCCAGCGTTCTGCAGCGGTGGGGACGTCTGCATGAGCTTTTGCACGCTGGAGATCATGGCCTGTGGCTCGCTCGATGCTCCCCTTCCCGGCAATCCCAGGGACGGCAGCGTGGGACAAGACGCATGCCTACAGCCCGGCGTCGATAGGAGATTCGCTGGCGTGTCGTCTGAGCGCCGCGACCAGTGCCGCGATCTCCATCACCAGCGGGAAGATCTACTGTGCGTACACGGCGGACTTCCCGACCGGGGCGTGCGCCGGCACAGCCTCGCCCTGAGCATCGCCGAAGCGGACACAGGCAGTTGCGATCTTTCGTGCCCGCCAAACTGTCACTCCAGCACGGTCAAGAGCGAACCAATCCGTCGATGTCCTGGTGCCCGAGAGGGAACACAGCGATCGCGAAGTCAGGCGTCGTTACGCCCGGCACGGTGAACTCGGTCACACGAATCCAGTAGCCTTTCTCTTCGCTGACCGCGGTGTGAACACTGCCTTCTTGAAGCTGTCTCGTTGGGTATAACCGATTCTCTCGATCACCTCTGGCACCAGCGTGGTGGCAGCTGCCCCGGTGTCCAGTACGAGTCGTGCTTCGGTCGCAGTCGCGGGTCCGGAGATCTCCGCTTCGACGATGATCAGCTCGCGTTCACGAGCGAAGGAACTCGAGAGTCTCGTCATCGATGAGCAGCGATGGCCGGATCAGCGGCTCTGTGCAGATACCCGTAAACCTGACCGCGTGCCGCGAATATTTCGCGCTGAGGTCACGAATGGCGTTGAAGGCAGCACGGCGCGTCGGTCCATGCCCGACGACTCGCGCGGTCTTGATTTCGGGGCTCCGAAGCTCGGCCCGGTCGATATCGACCAAGCAGACGTATTGGTCGGGGTACCGTTTGCAGATCTCCACCCACGGCAGTGGCTCGGTCTTCTCGAGCGGGAGTTGTTCGGCAGCTTCCATGCGTCGATTCTTTCGGGCCGCGACGACGTGTCAAGTTTCTTGACGTCGAAGGCCCGGTCGGCGCTGAATCCGTCGGGGTGAATGTCCTGACAGCTTCGGACCGTTCGCTGACGAGGTTGCCCGGGAAGTAGAACGATGCAACTCGGCGCGGGGGCGAACCGCAGCCGGCAAGCGGCTGCGGCGGTGAGATCAGTCCAGGGGGAGCGGGAAGGTGGGGGAGGCGGGGGTGCGGGAAAGGGCGGAGGCGCGGGGGATGAGGGCGAGGGCGGAGCTGGGCATGGCGGTGCCGAAGATGGGGTCGCGGGTGAAGCTGTCGTCGAGGGCGGCGGTGAGCTGGGCGGTGATCGGGGCGTAGGCGGATGGGGTGGTGAGGAGGGCGAGGACGGCGCCGGCGAGGAGCTGGGCGTCGTCGCCCATGGCGGTGATGGGGGAGGTGGGGGCGGCGGCGGCGATGTTGCCGGCGGCGCTGTCGTCGGCGTCGTCCCAGGTCTCGATGTCCTGGATGGAATGGCCGCCGAGGGCGGGGAGCCTGGCGGTGGCGATGTAGCGGCCGACGGCGCGGGCGGAGCTGGTCATGGTGGCGAGCGGGAGGTGCTGGACGACGGAGCGGGTGTCGGCGTCGTAGGCGTCGATGGTGGTGGCGCCGGCGGAGGCGGTGGTGGCGATGGTGGTGAGGAGGGCGAGCCAGCCGGCGCGCCGGGGTGGCGAGAGGGTGGTGAGGGCGTCGACGACGCCCATGGCGGCGTGTAGGCGGAGCAGGTCGACGGGGTGCGCGTCGCGCAGGCCGCGGGGGGAGACGGCGAGGATGGTGTTGACGGCGCCGAGGGCGGGGGGTGAGTCGCCGCGGGCGGCGGCGCGCGAGGACTCGAGGGCGGCGAAGAAGGCGGCGAGGCTGGCTGCGTAGATGGGGCCGATGTTGAGGATGCCGTAGACGTCGGAGGCGATCTCCTCGATCCAGGTGGCCCAGACCTGGCGGAGTGCGGGAGGGATGCCGTCGAGCTGGAGGACGCCGGCGGTGAGCTGCTCGAGGAGGCCGGGGTCGGCGTGCATGACGTCGTGGCCGCCGGTCTCGTGAGCGAGGGCAGCCCAGAGGAGGGGATGCTGCGCGTAGCACGCGGGGAGGCTGACGACGCCGATCGTGGCCCCGGTGAGGCCGCGGACGCGATCGGCAGGCAAGGTGAACGGGCCGTGGTCGGGGGCGGGAGCGAACGTGACGAGGGGAGGCAGGGTCTCGATCAGGGGAATCGAGATGTGGGCGCGCTGCTGCTCGCCGAGGAAGGAGCGGTAGAGGTTGGAGACGACGGCCTCGAAGCGAGTCAGCGGCGCGTGGTAGGCGTCGATGCCCCAGTCGCGGACGGCGCCGACGAGGGTGTCGGCGTAGGCGCGCGCCTCGGACATCGCGGCTTCGGAGGACGCGCCGGCGGCGAGGCTGCGCTCGAACTGCTGGCGGAGCTGGACGACGACATCGGGCAGCGCGGCGAGGAGCGGCGCCGCGTAGGACGTGCGGTAGGGCTCGGGCAGCCGGGCCTGGTGGCTGCGGACGACGGCGGCGAGCGGGCCGGCATCGAACGGCGAGCCGTCGGGCGAACCGACGGGAGAGACGCCGGCGAACGGCACGTTGTCGAGCAGCGCCTTGCACATCGCGGGGTAGTCGCCGGCGATCATGCGATCGGCGGCACGGTACGCCGGCGCCGGATCACCGACAAGCCGCGCGACCGGAAGTCGTCATCCGGCGGCGAGACAGGGCGCGTGCGCGTCGGCGAGCGCGCCGAGGGTGACGGCGACCTCGTGCATGGTGGGGCGGTCGGCGGGGCGCTTGGCGAGCGAGCGCAGGATCAGGCGGTCGAGCGCGATCGGCATCGGCCGCAGCCACGACGGACGGCTCGGACGGCGCTCGAGATGGGCGGCCATCAGCTCGGGGAGCGAGCCGTCGAAGGGGGGATAGCCGGTGGTGAGATCGTAGAGCACGCAGCCCAGGGCGTAGACGTCGGTCGCGGGGCACGGCTGGCCGCGCCACTGCTCGGGGGCGATGCACCACGGCGTCCCGGCGACGGTAGGATCCTCGCGCGGCGGCTCGTCGACGAGGCGAGACACGCCGAAGTCGATGACCTTCACGCGCGGCCAGCCGTGGACGTGCTGGTCGAGCACGAAGAGGTTGTCGTGCTTGACGTCACAGTGGATGACGCCCGCGTCGTGCAGCGCGGCGAGCGCGGCGGCGGCCCGGGCGCAGATCGCGATGATCGACGGCAGCTCGATGGGGCCGCGCTCGGCGATGTCGCCGAGGGTCTCGCCCGAGAGGTACTCCATCACGAGGTACGGCACGCGGTCGTCGGTCCAGTGCGCGCCGCGGATCTCGACGATGCCGGGGTGGTCGGTGCGCGAGGCGAGCGCGTGCTCGGCCTGCAGCCGCTCGACGATCTCGGCGTTGCCGGCGTACTGGGGATCGAGGACCTTGAGGGCGACCTGCTCGCCGGTCCAGGCGTGTACGGCGAGGTATACCCCGCCCATGCCGCCGCGGGCGAGCGGCGCCAGGACGTCGTAATCGCCGAACCGGCAGACCCGGCGCGCGGGTGGCACGAGAGGGACGACGTTGGCAAAGCACGCCCAGAGCGGCAACGTCGCGCTGGACCGGCCGGGCGGATCCCCGGACGGGTCTCGGGTGCCCCCTTGCGACGCGGGAGCCGGACGCGCAGCGGACGGGGTCGCCGGACGCAACTGGCTCCGCGAGAGCATGCCGCCGCAAAATGCATCGCCAGTGCCACGGGAAGCCGGCGCCGCTCGCGCGCGTAGCCTCGCGTTCTGCCGTGGCCCCGGGCGGCGCGGGTGGTGACGACTGTGAACGAACGGCGCCGCCGCGTGGCGACTCGGCACAACACTCCGCGCTGTCATGCGCCTGCAATCAGCCGCGCGCGACGGCGAGGGTGTGCCGCTGTAACGCGATTGCAATCGTGATGCTGCTGACGATCAGGAATCGCAGCGCCGGTGTCACGGTGCAACTGCCGGCGTGCGCCGGTGTCACCGCGGTAGATCGATGCCAGCGCCGGCGCACACCAGCGCGGCGCGACGCCGTGCGTCTCCCGCGAGCGTCCCGGCGAGCTCGGCGGCGCGGGCGACGTCGCGGCGGCGGCAGGCGGCGGCCACGGCGCGCACGCGGTCCTCGGCGCGCAGCTCGAAGTGGTGCGCGGCGACCGACGGGATCCGCGAGGGGTCGGCGCGGTCGTCGCCGATCGCGAGCGCCATCAGCACGGCGTAGAGATCGACCGGCTCGACCCCGGACTTGACCAGCTCGCGCGCCCGCGCCAGGTGAACCTCGACCTGGCGGTCCATGAAGTCGGCGTCGCGCGCGCCGCCGATCGGCGTGCCGTTGATGAACATGGTCGGCGTGCCGTCGACGCCGATCGCCTCGCCGGCGGCGGCCTCGGCGATCACGGCGTCGTGGTAGCGGTGCTCGTCGAGCGCGGCGCGGAACGCGGGCATGTCGAGCCCGGCGGCGCGGGCGAAGCGCTCGAGGTCGGCGCGCTCGAGGTGGCCGAAGTCGGCGAACAGCTGGTCGTGGAACGCCCAGAACTTGCCCTGCTCGGCGGCGGCGACCCCGGCCTCGGCGGCGAGCGCCGCGCTGCGATGGAACGACATCGCGAGGTGGCGGTAGACGATCCGCACGCCGGTCCTGTACTTGTCGCGCAGGTGGCCGAGCACCGGCGCCAGCCGCGCGCAGAACGGGCACTGGAAGTCGCTCCACACGACGATGGTGACCAGCGCGTCGTCGGGGCCGCTCTGGTGGCCCGGCAGGCCGAGCCCGACCCGGTACAGCGAGGTCGCCTCGAGCGGGCGCCGCAGGCTCGACTGCGACGCGACATCGGCGGACGGCTTGCCCTGCGCGACCAGCGCCTCGTAGCGCGCGGGGCCGGGCTGCTGCGCGGCGCGCGCGAGCTCCTGGTCGACGACGTCGGCGAACACCTGCAGCGTCTGGTTGCCGTGGATCGGCCGGCCGTTGATGAAGAAGGTCGGCGTGCCCGAGATGCCGAGCGTGCGGGCGTCGGCCTCGTCGGCGGCGAGCGACGCGCGGTACGCGTGGCGGTCGAGGTCGGCGCGGAACCGCACCATGTCGAGGCCGAGCTCGCGCGCGATCAGCTCGACCGCGGCGCGATCGGCCTGGCCGCCGAGCGCGAACAGTCGATCGTTCATCGGCCGGAACCGGCCCTGCGCGTCGGCGGCGAGCGCGGCCTCGGCGCCGAGCGTGTTATCGGGATCGAGCGGCAGCGTGCGGTGCACCCAGCGCAGCTGGCCGGGGTACAGCCGGGCGAGGTGGTCGAGCGTGGCCTGCACGCGGTTGCAGTACTGGCACAGGTAGTCGCTCCACGCGACGATCGTGACCGGCGCGTCGCTCGGGCCGCTCGCCGGCGCGTCGCCGCGCGGCACCTTGTAGACCACCGCGGGATCGAAGCCGAGGCGCTCGGCGCGCGCGGGCGTTCCGAAAATAACAAGGACTTCGAGCGAGACCACCAGAGCTGCGCGCATCACGGCGAGCCTAGCAGCTCGTCCGCGAGCTCGCGACCGCGCGGCCCCGTGCCGGTGGCGGTCAGGGTCCGGCCGGGGCCGGCGTGGGCGAGCTCGAGGCGCAGGTGGTCGGGCGGCAGCACGGCGAAGCGGTCGGCCCACTCGACGACGCAGATGCCGCGCGGGTCGCCGATCACATCGTCGAGCCCGAGCTCGGGCAGCTCGGCCGCGCGCTCGATGCGGTAGAGGTCGACGTGCCACACCACGAGGCGGCCGCCCGGGTACTCGTTGACCAGCGCGAATGTCGGGCTCGACGCCGCGCCGCCGCCGAGCCCGGCGACCAGCCCGGTGACCAGCGTGGTCTTGCCGGCGCCGAGCTCGCCGATCAGCGCGATCGCATCGCCGCCGCGGACCAGCCCGGCGAGCCGCTCGCCCGCGCGCAGCGTCGCGGCGCGATCATGCAGCGCGAGCCCGTCCATGCCGCGCACCGTACACGGAAATGGTATAGACGGGCGTGCTGCGCAGCACCGTCCTACTGACCGCGGCGTTCGCCGCCACTGCCGCCGGCGGATGCGGCCGCGACCGGGCGAACCCGCGCGTCCGGCCCATGCCCAAGATCGATGGCAGCCCCGCGCTGCGCGGCGGTGGCCCCGCCCGCTCGCCGCGCAACGCCAGCTACAAGATCGAGGCGCGCCTCGATCCGGTCCGCCACACCATCGCGGCGAGCGAGACCCTGACGTGGACCAACATCGGCACGACCGCGGTCGACACGCTGCCGTTCCACCTCTATCTCAACGCGTTCAAGAACGATCAGTCGCTGTTCATGCGCACTTCGCGCGGCGTCCGCGCATCGGACACCGGGTGGGGCTACATCCAGATCGACTCGGTCCACATCGCCGGGGCTGATCTGACCGCCGCGCTGCGCGCCCCGGCCGGCGCCGGCCCCGACGAGACCGTCGTCGAGCTGCCGCTCGCCCAGCCGGTCGAGCCCGGCGCGACGATCGAGGTCAGCTTCGCGTTCACCGATCAGCTGCCCGAGGTGTTCGCGCGCACCGGCTACAAGGCCGACTTCCACCTGATCGGCCAGTGGTTCCCCAAGATCGGCGTCCGGGTCGGTCCGCCGGGCGCCGAGCGCTGGGAGTGCCAGCCGATGCACGCCAACACCGAGTTCTTCGCCGACTTCGGCACCTACGACGTCGCGCTCACCGTGCCCGGCACGCAGACCGTCGCGGCCACCGGCGTCTTGACCAACGCGGTCGACGCCGGCCACGGCCTGCGGACGCTGACGTTCCACGCCGAGGACGTCCACGACTTCGCGTGGATGGCCGACCCGTTCATGGAGGTGATGTCGGGCCAGGCCAAGCTCGCCGGCGACGGCACCGTCGAGGTCCGGGTCTACTATCGCCCCGAGCAGCGCGGCTTCGCCCGCCGCCACCTCGAGGCCGCGGTCGGCGCGATCGAGAAGTTCAGCGCGATGTTCGTGCCGTACCCCTGGCCGATCCTGTCGGTGATCGACCCGCCGCCCGAGGCAGCGCCGACCGCCGGCGGCATGGAGTACCCGACGCTGGTCACCACCCGCGAGGACTCGGTGTTCAACCGCCCCGGCATCCGCCGCCCCGAGCTCGTCACCGTGCACGAGGTCGGCCACAACTGGTTCCAGGGCGTCCTGGCGTCGAACGAGGCCGAGGAAGCCTGGCTCGACGAGGGCGTGAACCTGTGGGCCGACGCCCGCGTGATGGCCGAGATCTACGGGCCGCGCACCTCGGCGCTCGACTGGATGGGCTGGCAGGCCGAGGTCAGCGCGATGGCGCGCGCCGCCGACAGCCCCGCGCTCGGGTTGCCGTCGCCGATCGCGACCGCCGCGTACGCGTTCCCCGACCACACCGCGTACAGCGAGGCGAGCTACCTCCAGACCGCGCGCGCGCTGCAGACGCTCGAGCGCACCGTCGGCAGCCAGCGCTTCGCCGCGGCGATGAAGACCTACGCCAGGACGTTCGCGTTCCGCCATCCCACCGGGCGCGACCTGTTCGCCACGCTCGACAAGGAGCTCGGCGAGGACTTCAGCTGGTACTTCGGCCCGGTGTTCCACGAGGTCGGCCAGCTCCAGCTCGCGCTGCGCAACCCCCAGTGCCGGCCCGCGCATCCGCCGCGCGGCGTGTTCGGCGACGGCGCGGCCCGCAAGACCGTGACCGAGCGCGACGCCCGGGACACCGGGACCTGGACGTGCGAGGTCGTGGTGCAGAACACCGGCGCGCTGCACGTCCCCGTCGACATCGAGCTCCGGTTCGCCGACGGCTCGACCAAGCAGCTCCACTGGGACGACCGGGGCACGGGCAACTGGGAGCGCTTCGTCGTCGAGCGCAGCTCGCGGCTGGTCGAGGTCTGGCTCGATCCGGAAGGCAAGATCGCGCTCGACAACCCGGTCGCCCACCACTTCCGGCTGGCCGGTGAGGGCCTTCCCTCGCTGCGCGCCGGCGCGTGGATCGGCTCGTTCGCGCAGACCGTCATGCAGATCGTGGGGCCGTGATGCCGCGGCTCGGGCTCGGAGACCTGATCAGCGCCGGCCCGCGTGCGGTGTCGCGCTACACCGGCACCTTGCTCGCGGTGTTCGTCGCGCAGAGCATCGTCGCCGCGACCTGCACGCTCGCCGCCGCGCTGGTCTTCGCCCGCGTGTTCGCGCACCTGCCGATGTTCGACGAGGCCGTCGACGGCGATCTCGTCGCGCTGATCTACTGCCTGCGCTACAACCCCGCGACCATCGTCGCGATCGCCGGCATCGCGTTCGGTGCAGTCGCGCTGTGGCAGCTCGCGTCGTGGTTTCTCATCGGCGGCATCTACGGCGTGCTCGCCCAGCGCCCCGAGGGCCGCGGCGACACCGCGCGCTGCTTCGGGGCCAGCGGCGCATCGACCTACCTCGCGTACCTGCGCCTCGCGCTGTGCGCGCTGCCCGGCTGGCTCATCGTCGTGGCCCTCGTCTACACCGGCCTGGACATGGTGGGGGAGCGCATCGCGTACGCGGTCACCGTGGCCGACCTCGTCGGGCCGCTGCTGATCGCCGTCGTCCCCGGTGCCCTGCTCGCCCACGTGCTGTGGACCGTGTCGGACTACGCGCGCGTCGAGCTCACGCTGCGCCAGGACAGCCACGATCCCGGCGTCATCGCGGCGTATGTCCGCACGCTCGGCTACGTGCTGCGCCGGCCGGTCACGCTGGTCCACGGCGCGCTCGGCTGGCTGCTGTTCGGCCTGGTCACCGCCGCGTACGCCTACCTCGCGCAGGGCCATCCGATGTACGGCACCGACGGCGCGATCACGCTGTTCGTCGCGCGCGCCGGCGTGTCGCTGCTCCGCATGGCGATCCGGTTCGGCGTGCTCGCCGGCCAGGTCGAGCTCGGCCGGACCCGGCCGCTGCCGCCGCGCCGGGTCGAGGTCAAGGTCGACGCCAAGTCGTGATCGGCGCGCGTCAGGGCGCGGCCCTGCGCGCCGTCCACCACCGCCACACGAAGTAGACCGGCACGCCGAGCGCGATGATCGCCGACACGATCAGCGCATTCGCCGGATCCGAGACGAACATGTTCGCGACGATGCCGAACCCCGACAGCGCGAACACCAGCGGCAGCACCGGCGACAGCGGCGCGCGATACGGCCGCGGCGCATCCGGCCGCGTGCGGCGAAACACCAGCAGCGCGATCCCCGCGAGCGAGAAGAACACCCAGTCGGCGAACACCGCGTAGCTCACCAGCCGCGCGTAGGTCTTCGACAGCGCGAACACCGACGCCAGGATCCCCTGCGTCGCGATCGCGGCGATCGGCACGTGGCTCCTCGGCGACACCCGCGCCACCGTCTCGAAGAACAGCCCATCGCGCGCCATCGCGTAATACACCCGCGGCGCGGTCATCAGCGCGAGGTTCAGGAACCCGAACGTCGACACGATCACCAGCACGCTCAGCGCATCGGCACCGCGCGGCCCCAGCACATGGGTCGCGAGCGCCGCCGCCGGCGTCCCGGTCGCCGCGAGCTCCGGCGCCGACAGCACGTGCACGTAGGCCACGTTCGCCGTCACGTACACCGCGATCACGATCGCCACGCCGAACAGGATCGCGCGCGGCAGGTTGCGCTCCGGATCGCGGACCTCCTCGACCACGAAGTTGGCGTTCTGCCAGCCGCCGTACACGAACATCGTCGGGACCAGCCCGGCGAGCACCGCCGACACCAGCCCCGCTCCGTGCAGGCGCGCCGGCACCAGCGGTTCGAACGACAGCCCCGAGCGGCCGCTGACCAGGAACGCGCCGATCACCAGCGCCGCGATCGCCAGCGTCTTGCCGATCGTCACCACGTTGATCAGCACCGCCCCCGGCTTGATGCCGGTCGAGTGCAGCACGACCAGCGCGAGCAGGAGCGCGATCGCGATCGGCTTGACCAGCTCCGCCGGCCACCCGACGAGCTCGACGAGGTACTCCGCGCACGCCACCGCGACCGCCCCCGTCGCCCCCGACTGGATCACCAGCATCAGCGACCAGCCATGGAGGAATCCGATCAGCGGATGAAACGCCTCGCGAAAGAACGCGTACTGCCCGCCCGCCCGCGGCACCACCGTCCCGAGCTCGGCGAACACGAACGCGCCGCACAGCGCGATCACCCCGCCGAGCACCCACACCGCCAGGATCAGGAACGGCGTCTCGACCTCGCGCGGACCGAGCTTGCGCGCCAGCGGCACGCCGCGAGCTTACGCTCCAGGCAGCGGCGGTTCGAGGAATCGGCGTCAAACAGGTTCGACACGCGCCCGGCCAAAATCGGTTGCCGCCGATCGCAGGAGCGCCCGTCGCGCCGATTGTCATCCAGATCGCCTTGCGATCCGTGGTCGATGTGCACCGCGCCCGGGACCCGCTGATCGGCAGCGCGCCAGGTCGGCAGGGATCGCTCCGTACTGTGGTCGAAACGGCACACCGGACAGGACCACGGCGGCTGCGACCGGCGATCTCGAGCGCCTCGCTGCTCCCGGAGCACAAGGGCTGTAGTTCTCCAGGCGGAACCCTCACTCTGGAGTTCCCTATTGCAAACTACATAAAACGGCGCTTGCAACCAGACCACTAGACCGCATGTCTCACTGAAGTCGCGAGTCGAGCCAAATATCCCACATGCAGGTCGATCGCGGTTCGCGTACTTGATGACGGAGAGGCGGACCGTAACGCCAGCTACGCCGGCGGCGGCGGACGGAAGGCTGCTGCCGATCTCGCGGATCTGCCATCGCGGCAGCGCGATGCCGAACACACGATTCGTCGACGCTGCTCGCGAGCGAGCGATCGTCGTCGACGAAGCGATCCAGTGCACCGTCTTGCTGCAGCCGGCCTGTTTCTTCATTGCAATCGCAGTCATCACGTAACTTCGAGTTGAACTCCTCGTGATACTCGTGGCTGCTTTTGCCGGGAGTAACAGATCTCCGGGTTGACTTCGCACGTACTCAATACATGATATGCGGACAATCCGCAGTCTAGGGTCGGACTGGCACTGCCAAATAGAGGGGTTATGGCTGAACAACGCACCGCAGACAGGTCACGACAGACGACAACTGCAGCCCCGGCCGCGGACGACAGCGCGAGGAAGTCGTCGAGCAATACCGCCGCGGCGGTGCCCGCACCACCGACCCTGTCACTTCCCAAGGGCGGCGGCGCGATCCGAGGCATCGACGAGAAGTTCTCGACCAACCTCATCACAGGAACCGCCTCGTTCAGCGTTCCGATCGCGGCGTCGCACGGACGGGCCGGCTTCGCGCTCGAGCTCGGGCTGGCCTACGATTCAGGCGCCGGCAATGGACCGTTCGGCGTCGGCTGGCACCAGTCGGTCCCGGCGATCACGCGCAAGACCGACAAGGGGTTGCCGCAGTACATCGACGCCGAGGACTCGGATGTCTTCGTGCTGTCCGGCGCCGAAGATCTGGTGCCGGTCCGGGCATCCGCGGTGTCGCGCGATGGATACCGCGTCCAGCGCTATCGCCCCCGCGTCGAGGGAGCGTTCGCCCGGATCGAGCGCTGGACCGCCGAGACCACCGGGGACATCCACTTCCGCATCGTCACACGCGACAACGTGACCAGCCTCTACGGCAGGACCGCGAGCGCCCGGATCGCCGATCCGGCGGCACCCGCTCGCGTATTCTCCTGGCTCCTGGAGGAGACGCGAGACGACCGCGGCAACGCCGTCCGCTACACCTACAAGGCCGAGGACGGGGCGGGTGTCGATGCCACGAAGATGAGCGAGGTCAGCCGCTTCGAGCAAGTACCCGGAACCACACCCCGCTTCCTCGCGACTGCCCAGCGCTACCTCAAGCGGATCCAGTACGGCAACCGCTCGCCGCTCGCCGCCGGCGAGCCGGCTCCCGCCGATCCATCGGCATGGCTGTTCGAGATCGTCTATGACTACGGCGAGCACGACAGGACCGCACCGACTCCCGATGACGATCCGGCCAGGCCGTGGTCGCGGCGCGTCGATCCGAGTTCGACGTATCGCGCCGGCTTCGAGGTTCGTACCTACCGCCTGTGCCGCCGCGTCCTGATGTTTCACCGCTTTGCCGAGCTCGGAGACACACCCTGTCTGGTTCGGTCCACCGACTTCACGTACGACGAGAGCCCGACACTGACCTATCTCACCCGGGTCGAGCATGCCGGTTACACGCGCGGATCGGGCACGGCCTCGTACCGGCGCGCTGCCTTGCCGGCGCTCGAGCTCGACTACGCCCGCCGTACCACGCTCGACGACACCGTGCAGATCCTCGACCGCGCCAGCCTCGACGGCATCGCGGACGGCGTCGGCGCCGCCACCCAGTGGGTCGATCTCGACGGCGAGGGAATCCCCGGCGTGCTGCGGGCCGACGAGCGCGGCTGGTACTACAAGGCCAACCTCGGCGATGGCAGGCTCGCCCCGCCGGCCGTGCTTCGCCCGATGCCGATGCCGGCCGATCTCTCGGGTGGTTTTCAGCAGCTGGCCGACGTCCAGAGCGACGGCCGGCTCGAGCTGGTGCGCTACGCGCAGCCGGTCACCGGCTACTTCACGCGCACCACCGACGGCGCCTGGGACCTGTTCACGCCGCTGCGCTCGGTGCCGAGCATCGACTGGGCCGATCCCAACCTGCGCACCATCGACCTCGACGGCGATGGCCACGCCGACGTGCTGATCACCGAGCACGACGCGTTCGTGTGGTATCGCTCGCTCGCCGAGGTCGGCTTCGAGCCCGCGCGGCGCGTGAACCGCGTCCTCGACGAGGAGAAGGGGCCGGCGATCGTGTTCGCCGACGTCGTCGAGTCGATCTACCTGGCCGACATGACCGGCGATGGCCTGGTCGACATCGTGCGCGTCCGCAACGGCGACGTGTGCTACTGGCCCAACCTCGGCCACGGCCGGTTCGGCGCGAAGATCACCATGGACCGGAGCCCGGTCTTCGATCGCTCCGATCTGTTCGACCCCAAGCGCGTCCGGTTCGCCGACGTCGACGGCTCGGGCCCGAGCGACCTCCTGTACCTCGGCCGCGACGGCGTCGCGATCCATCTCAATCAATCCGGCAACGGCTTCGCCGAGCCGCAGGTGATCCGCTCGCTGCCGCTCCACGACACGCTGTCGAGCACCACCGTCATCGACCTGCGCGGCCGCGGCACCTCCTGCCTGGTCTGGTCGTCGCCCGCCCCGGCCCCGGCGAGCTCGCACCGGCCGCTCGCGTTCGTCGACCTGATGGGCGGCGTCAAGCCGCACCTCCTGGTCTCGATCAAGAACAACCTGGGCGCCGAGACCCGGATCAGCTATGCGTCGTCCACCCAGTTCTATCTCGCCGACAAGGCCGCCGGCACGCCCTGGATCACCCGCCTGCCGTTCCCCGTCCACGTCGTCGAGCGCGTCACGACGTTCGACCGGATCAGCCGGAATCGCTTCGTCACCCGCTACACCTACCATCACGGCCACTACGACGGCGTCGAGCGCGAGTTCCGCGGCTTCGGCCGCGTCGACCAGCTCGACACCGAGGAGCTCGGCGCGCTCACCGCGAGCGGCGACTTCCCCGCCGGCGACAACATCGACGCCGCCTCGTTCGTCCCGCCGGTGCTCAGCCGGACGTGGTTTCACACCGGCGTGTTCTTCGAGGGCGGCCGGGTCTCGAAGCAGCTCGAGGCCGAGTATCACGCCGAGCCCGGCCTGGCCGACGAGCTGCGCCGCGCGATGCTGCTCGACGACACCGTGCTGCCTCCCGGCCTGTCGGCCAACGACCAGCGCGAGGCCTGCCGCGCGCTCAAGGGCTCGATCCTGCGCCGCGAGGTCTATGCGATCGACGGCACCGAGGCCGAACCCCGGCCCTACCTCGCGTCCGAGCGCAACTACACCCTCGTTCCGATCCAGCCCCGCGGTGACGGCCGCTACGCGATCTTCTTCGCTCATCCCCGCGAGGCGATCGAGTTCCACTACGAGCGAAAGCTGTACGACGTCGCGGGCAAGCGACTCGCCGACCCCCGCGTGACCCACAGCCTCACGCTCGACGTCGACGACTTCGGCAACGTGCTGCGCTCGGTCGACGTCGGCTACGGCCGCCGCCGTGACAGCACCGATCCGGTCCTGACCGCCGCCGATCGCGCGCGGCAGCGCGAGCTGCACGTCACCTCGACCACGAACGCGTACAGCAACGCGATCGACGACGACGTCGCCTACCGCGCCCCGCTGCCCTGCGAGAGCCGCACCTACGAGATCACCAGGCTGCCGCCGCTCTCGAACCTCCCCGACGTGACCAACCTGTTCGGCTTCGACGAGATGGACGGCGCGATCGACGGCCTCGAGGACGGCGCCCACGACCTCCCCTACGAGGACCTCACCGGCGCCGGCGCCACGCAGCCCCATCCCTACCGCCGGCTGATCGAGCACGCCCGCACCCTCTACCGCCGCGACGACCTGTCGGCCCCCCTCGCCTTCGGCCACGCGGAGTCGCGCGCCCTGCCCTTCGAGAGCTACAAGCTCGCCCTGACGCCCGGCCTCATCACCGCGGTCTACGGCGATCGCGTCACCGACGCCATGCTCGCCGGCGACGGCGGCTACGTCCACAGCGAAGGCGACGCCAACTGGTGGATCCCGTCGGGCCGCGCGTTCTACTCGCCGGGCCCCGACGACACCGCCGCCGATGAGCTCGCCCACGCCCGGCAGCACTTCTTCCTCCCCCACCGCTTCCGCGACCCGTTCGGCCAGACCACCGCGGTCAGCTACGACCGCTACGACCTCCTGGTCTCACAGACCCGCGATCCGATCGGCAACCTCGTCACCGTCGGCGCCCACGACGCCACCGGGGCGCTGGTCGACAACGGCAACGACTACCGGGTCCTGCAGCCGGCGCGGATCATGGACCCCAACCGCACCGTCATGGGCAAGCCCGAGGAGCACCTCGGCGACTCGCTCGACGGCTTCGTGACCGACTTATCCGACGCTGCGATCGCCGCGCACCTCGCCAGCCCGCTCGCCGATCCGCACGGCATCCTCCAGCGCGCCACCACGCGGCTGGTCCACGACCTGTTCGCCTACCAGCGCACCCAGTCCGACGATCGGCCGCAGACCCCGGTCGTCTACACCCTGGCGCGCGAGACCCACGACGCCGACCTCGCATCCGGACAGCTGACCAAGGTCCAGCACAGCTTCTCGTACTCCGACGGCTTCGGCCGCGAGATCCAGAAGAAGCTCCAGGCCGAGCCGGGCCCGCTCCCCGGCGGCCCGTTCATCAACCCGCGCTGGGTCAGCAGCGGCTGGACGATCTTCAACAACAAGGGCAAGCCGGTCCGCAAGTACGAGCCGTTCTTCACCGATACCCACCGCTTCGAGAGCGCGAAGATCCACGGCGTCAGCTCGATCCTGTTCTACGACCCGGCCGAGCGAATCGTCGCCACCCTCCACCCCGAGCACACCTACGAGAAGGTCGTGTTCGACCCGTGGCAGCAGGCCACCTGGGACGTCAACGACACCGTCCTGCAGACCGACCCGAAAACCGACGCCGACGTCGGCGACTTCTTCGCGCGACTGCCCGAATCGGAATACCTGCCGACCTGGTACGAGCAGCGCCGGACCGGCGCGCTCGGCGCAGCCGAGAAGGACGCAGCCGACAAGGCCGCCGCGCACGCGGCCACCCCCGCGCTGGCACACGTCGACGCACTCGGGAGGACGTTCCTCAACGTCGCTCACAATCGCTTCAAGAAAGCCGGTGTCATCATCGAGGAGAAACATCGAACCGTCGTGCTCCTCGACATTCAGGGCAACCATGTCGAGGTCCGTGATGCCAACGACGTACGAGCGCTGACGCAGGCCTTCGATCTGTCCGCCAATGTCCTCCGCGCGGACAGCAGCGACGCCGGGACGACACAGAACCTGGTCGACGTACGCGACCACGCCTTGCGCGCCTGGGACGCGCGAGGGTTCGTCCATCGCAAGCGATACGATGCGCTGCGTCGATTGACTCACGTCTACGTCGCTCCACCGGGAGCTGGCGAGTTCCTTGTCGAGCGGCTGATCTACGGCGAAGGGTTGACCTTGCCAAACCTTCGGGGTCGGCTGTATCAGCACTTCGACAGCGCCGGCGTGTTCACGAGCGAAGCCGTCGATTTCGAAGGCCGCGTCGCTCGAACGACACGACGTCTGGCTGTCACATACCGGGAGACCCCGAACTGGAACGTCCTCGAGCCGGCGGCGGCGCCCGATACCTATCTCACAGCAGCGATGAACGCCGGGTTGCTCGAGGGGGATGTCTTCACCACCCGGACGGATTTTGATGCTATGAGCCGCGTCCAGCGCGTGGTCACACCGGACGCGACGGCGGCGATATTCGTCTACAACGAGGCATCACTGCTCGACCGGGTTGATGTCCAGGTGCGCGGGGCAAGCGCCGCGACGCCGTTCGTCAGCAACATCGACTACAACGCGCGCGGTCAGCGCACCGAGCTCGTGTACGGCCGCGGCGTCACCACGACGTACACCTACAACGAGGTGACCACCCAGCTGGTGCAGATCACCACCGCGCGTCCAAGCGACGGCCAGGCGCTCCAGGACCTCCATTACACGCTCGATCCGATCCACAACGTCGTGAGGATCGAGGACAGCGCGCAACAGCGGATCTACTTCAATGGCGACGTAACCGATGGGACGCAATCCTTCGACTACGACGCGCTCTACCGGTTGATCGCCGCTGAGGCCCGGGAACATCCCGGTCAGACAGGGTACGCGGCCGGGCCGAACGGTTATCCAGATGCACCAGTTGCCAACCTTCCGCATCCGAACGATCTGCAAACGCTGCTGCGCTACATCGAGAGCTATACGTATGACGCGGTCGGTAACCTGCAAGCCGTCTCGCACCAGGTACCGGCGCGAAGCGCGCTGGGCTGGACGCGTCGGTATGTCTACGCTCCCGGCAGCAACCACTTGCAGAGGACGAGCCAGCCTGGTGACCCAGACGGAGGTCCCTACACCGCAACCTACGACTACGACGAGCGGGGCAACTGCGTCCGAATGTCCCATCTGAGCAGGCTGACCTGGGATCACGACGACCGTCTTGCTTCGATCGATCGCGGCGGAGGTGGCCGTGCCTACTACGTCTACGACTCGAAGGGCGAGCGCGTGCGAAAGGTGATCGAGACCGGAGCAGTCGTCCGCGAGCGAGTTTACATCGGCAACTTCGAGCGCTATCGCGAGCGCACCGGTACCACGATCACATTGGCCCGCGAAACGGTTCATGTCTTCGATGGGCACAAGCGTCTTGCGCTGATCGAGACCGACACTACCAATCCGGCATCTCCGGGCACGCCGCGCACGCGCCTTCAGCTTGCAAACCATCTCAGCACCGCCCTCGTGGAAGTCGACCCGGACGGAGATCCCATTTCATATGAAGAGTTCTACCCGTTTGGCGGCAGCTCGTTTCGGTCCGGCGAGCCCGACAAGCGGTACCGCTACACCGGTAAGGAGCACGACGAGGAGAGCGGCTTCTACTACCACGGCGCCCGGTATCTTGCGCCCTGGCTCGGTCGCTGGATCAGTCCCGATCCCGCCGGGCTCGTCGATGGCACCAACGTCTATGCCTACGTCGAGAACAATCCTCTGAAGTTCAGCGATCCGACCGGCATGTGGGAATGGCCGAGTGCGCGGACCATCGCGGTGGTCGCAGCGGTGGTGGTCGTGGCCACGGTAGTGACAGTGGCCACCGCCGGAGCGGCCGCACCCGTGGTGGCAGCGGCCGTTGCCAGCGTCGGGCTGACCGGTACTGCGGCGACGGTGGCCACCGGCGTCGCGGTCGGCGCGATCGCGGGCGCAGCCGGGGGAGTCGCCGGGGAGGTGGCACGTACCGGCGTTGGCGAGGGTAGACTGCCAACCGCTCGAGAGATCGGGCATGCGGCGGCTACCGGTGCGCTCCTCGGCGGAGTCACCGGTGGCGTCGGTGCATTCGCATCGACGGCGCGTGGCGTTGCGGCTGCGAGCGCGGTCACCCGCGCCGCTTCACGCGTTCCAGGCGCCGCGACCGTGACACGAGCAGCGAGCGCCGTCGGGCGTACCGCCTCGACCGTGGCGCGAGCACCAGGAGTCTCTCAAGTTGTTCGGGCAACATCCACGGTCGCTCGTACCACCGGCCGAGCACTCGGCGCCATCGAGCAGAGCTCACAGAATCTCGGCATCGGCGTGGCCCGCCAGGCCTTCGGGTCGTCCGCACGCGCTGCTGCAGCTGTGGAACAATATGCAGCAACCCGAAGCGTGGCTGCGGCATTCGGCGCCCAGGCGGAGGCGACGCAGGGCATTGCCGCGGCGACGGGAACTCAAGCGGGCGCTGCGGGCCGGCAAGCAAGGTCGGCGGAATTGCAGGCATCCCGACGCGCATGGGAGGCTGAACGTGGAACGACCGCTGTCATTCGAGGCCAGCATCGGGTGACGGGAGAGATTCGAGACTTCGTGGCCACCGAAGGCCCGACGCAGCCACGTCAGTTCGGGGCGCTTCAACCGCGCGAGGAGTTTGTCGCGGGTGCCGGGCACGCCGAGCAGACGATCCTCCGAGAGCGCGGTTCGGAATGGAACCTCTTCGAGGGCGGCTCGTCGAGGAACGTGTGCCAAACTACGTGCCAGCCAATCGTCGAAGATGCCGGCCTGACGCTCGGTGGACCGACGTTTCCTGGTAGAGCAGACAAGACTCCTTATCGCATGTTTTGGAGGCAGTAGAATGACGCCGTACGAAAAAATCCTTGGAACGCTCAGCAGTTGCACCATGACGCAAAGAGCATTGTTCACCTGTGCCTGCGCAGAGCGTGCACATGCGGTGGTCGCCGCGATCGCCGAGCCGATAACCATCGAGTTCTCCCGAGCGGCGCTGGAGAAAGCCTGGAACTCCGTGTATTCGCCCGTGTCACTGCGTTCGACTCACGAGGAGCTCGTCGAGCTTCCGGAAGCAGGCATCGATGACTCGAACGACCCCAAGTACTATGTGATGCGGGCGCTGGGACTCATCGCCGATGCTCTCTGCGCAGCGAACGACGAGCCGGATGACGTGGCTGCATCGGCTGCTGGTGGCGCCCTGGACCTGGCAAGCGATCTTGCGCATGTTTCCGGCGAACCAACGTTGCCGGACCTCGAGAGCGCAGCACAGCTGGACACACTTGCAGCATTGCAGATGAGCGAAACACCTCCAACCATGGAAGAGCTTCGCCGTATAGGTAGGGATGCCGGTGAGGCACTCGCACGCGCCGCTGACGTTGTTTCACGCGGAGCGTGAAACATATCGCCAACAAGCAACCTGACTTCGAACATATAACTCGCATAGTGCGCGGGCGCTCGAGCCCACGCGCAGATAGACAAACACTCCACGATTCCCCAATCGCGATCCACTGGACTATTCGCGAGATAGGAATATATCACACATGATGAGTGTGATCCAGATAACCATTGGCAAATTACAGACTCTGATAGGCATGAACCCGTCGATCGACTGGCGCATGATCGTGCTCGACAATCCGGGAGGGAGTGACGCACTGACCTGGTGCGATCTCGAACCGAAGGTGATGACGCCGCTGCTGAAAGCGTATCAGCGGCTGGTGCGCATCCTGCCCGCGTCCGAGGAGCACCGGGCGCTGCGATTGCTGGAGAGCGGGCTTCACTCGGCGATCCAGATCGCCAATCTGTCCCAGGATGAATTCGCTCGTCGCTGGGCCGTGCTGTTCCCCGGCGACGACGCGCTGGGTCTCAAAGTTCACCGCGCCGCGCTTCGTCGGCGGGGTGAGCTGCTGCTTCACCACATCGACGAAGTGCAACACAACGAACCCCATTACCGCGCCGCGCGGTTCAAGTGAGAAGCCATGAGTAACGAAATTCCGAGTAGCTACACCACGCTGTTTGGTCCGATCGATCACGCCGAGGGCAACGAGGCGCGGTCGGTGCTGTCGCCGTCGGCATACCTCGTGGATCTGCTTCAGCTGAGGGACAGCCTGGTCCAGGATCTGACGAAGGATTATCACGCCCGCCGGCCGGATGTCCGGTCGATCCACCTGGATCAGGCGAACACGTTCACCGAGATCCCGTTCCTCGACGTCGCCAACCTGGTGATGGCAGATGCGGTGAAGCAGCTGATCGGCAAGACCACCGATGGTGATGTCAGCCACGAGCTCGCGGGCAAGCTGTTTCCGCCGCCGCTGCCGTTCGCCGAGCAGGACTTCCGCTTGCGGCTGTACGCCGAGCGGCTCGGCACCAGCCTGGACGAGATCCAGCGGCTGTACCGGTCGGTCGTGGATGCGCACGTGTCGGCGCGCCTGCGGCTCGGGCTGACCCAGGAGGAGTATGCGCTGTTCACGACGGCGCACGACTCCGAGGCCGATCTCAAGGCACTGTGGGATGTGACGGACATCGCGACGATCGATGGGTCGGATGTCGAGCTGATCAAGAAGAAGCTCGGGCTCTCGCTCAAGGAGCTCAAGGAGCTGGTCCGGCAGGATCTGAGCGACTCGGAGCGCGCCGTGACGCTGAACAACGCGGCGGAGTCGTTCTTCATCAACCAGGGGACCAGCTACATCGTCCTCGACGAGACGGCGCCGAAGCTGCATCCCAGCGGTGGCACGACGCTGACCAACCAGCAGCTCGATCGGATGATGCGGTTCGTGCGTCTGGCACGGCGGCTGGAGCTGGCGTTCACCGATCTGGACGTGCTGCTACAGACCGCGTGCGGCAATAAGCTCGACGAGAACAGGCTGCAGGCGATCGCGGTGGCGATCGAGATCCGCAAGGAGATCGAGCTGCCGGTCGACGAGATCGCGACCTTGTGGAGCGTGGCCAGAAGCCATGGCCACGGCGATGGCGTGGTACCCGCCGATCTGTTCGATCGCATCTTCAACAACGACTTTCCGAGCTCGCTGCACGATCTGGTGTTCAGCCTGAACACGAAGCAGGCGGGGGCGGATGCGCTGGATGATCGGCTGCAGGCGACGCTGCGGCTGTCGGGGGCGGACTTTGCGTTCCTCAAGGCGGCGCTGATGGCGCGGGGCGTGGCGCAGCCGGCGAAGCCGCTCGACGAGGCGGCGGTGATCGGCTGGTTCTCGACGTTCCGCCGGTTCGCGACGCTGGCAACGATGCTGTCGCTGAGCGTCCGGGAAGTGGTGATGCTGCTGGACGTGCTCGGCGCGCAGTGGACGGTCGCCGAGCACGACGATCTGACCATCCCGATGCCGTTCTCGACCGGCGCGCTCGCGGCGACGCCGTTCGCGCTGCTCGATCATCCCGGCACGCCGCCGAAGCAGACGTTCGACGTGCTGCAGAAGCTGTTCCGGCTGAAGGACTGGCTCGACCTGCGCCAGCTGTCGGCGCGGCAGCTCGCGTTCATCTGCCTCGAGGATCACTTCGACGCGCGCCGGCGTCTCGAGGATGGAACGCCGATCGACGACGTCCAGCCCGACGACGCGCTCGAGTCGGCGATGGTCGACCTGCATCAGGCGCTGCGCGATGCGATGCTGGTGCCGAGCACGCTGCAGACCGGCTCGCTGACGCCGAACGGCGCGCGCGCGGTGTTCGACTCGCTGCACCAGGCGCGGGTGCTGCGCACATTCGACGATCCGGCGCGCGCGCTGCTCCTGGTCCAGCCGTCGGACGACGAGCTGAAGGCGGCGATGGCGAGCGGGATCCACGAGCGGCTCGAGGTCCAGGACAGCGATGTCACGGCGCTCAAGATCACGGATACCGCGGTGGTGTTCTCGCTGCTGGTGTCGCACGGCTACGTGGAGGACGTCGTCGACGAGGACGGCGAGGTCCATCACTTCATCGCACCGGGGCTGACGGCGTTCTTCTCGTCGGCCACGGGCGCGGCGACCTTCACGCTGCCGAACTTCCAGACCCGGGCGGCGGCGGTGTTCTCGGTGCTGGCGCAGCAGGCGGAGGCGGCACGTATCGACCCGGCCAAGCTCGCGGCCGCCGGGATCGACAGCGCGGATGTGCCGGCGCTGTTTGTGGTGCTCGCCAACCGCGGCTACGTCGAGGCGATTCTGGGCTCGAACCCTGTCGACTATCGCGTCACGGCCAACGACAAGGGGTTCTTCGGCGACGTCGCGAACCTGGCGACGTTCGCCCTGCCCGACTTCACCCAGGTGTTCGCGGTGCTCGCGGCCAAGGTCGCGACGTTCCAGCGCGCGACGGACAACCAGGCGACGGAGCTGATCGAGCTCCGTGGCCGGCTGGCGACGTTCTCGGACCAGCAGATCCGGACGTGGATGCGCAGCCTGTCCGGGCTGCTGGGGCTGGCGGAGGACCTGACCGAGCTCGCGTTCGCGTGGGCGTTCGGCACGCCCGACGAGACGCCGACGCAGACCTTCGCGACGCTGACGGTGCCGCTGTTCCTGGCCAAGCAGCGGAAGGTGCCGGTGGCGGCGCTGGCGGACGCGTACATCGCGTCGCGGTTCCGGCGGCTGCAGCAGGTCGCGCTGCTGCTCCGCAAGACGGCGATGACGTCGGACGAGGCGCGGGTGTTCCTCACCAACCAGCAGCTTCACCGGCGGCTGCCCGAGACGCTGAAGCTGCCCGACGGGTTCCTGTCGGCCGGCAAGATCGACGCGCTGACCACGCTGCCCGGCGGCGACTTCCTGATGATCAGCGGGCCAAGGTACGCGACCTTCGCCCGGCAGGACTATCACCCGCTCGGCACCGGCTCGCTCGACCAGATCCCCGGCGTGGCGCTGCCGGCGGCCTTCCGCACGCGCGTGCTGGCCAGCGGCATCGACGCCGCGTTCAGCGACACGATCGATGGCCAGCCGGTGCTCCAGATCTGCGCGGGCGACCAGTACGTGACGGTCACCGGCACCGGCACCAGCCCGGCCAAGCCGATCTCGGATCTCGGCAGGGTCCGCAACAACATCCAGCAGACGGCGCGGGTGGACGCGGCGGTGCAGGCCAAGGACGGCCGGCTGTTCCTGTTCAGCGGCGACCAGTACTTCCTGTACACGAAGCCGCAGCAGCTGCTCGCCGGCCCGGCGTTCGTCGACGAGCGCTATCCGAGATCGATCCGCGGCAAGTTCGAGAACGAGGGGGTGTCGCCGCTGCCGGCGATGATGTTCGCGCGGGTCGACGCGGCATTTCGCGACAGCGATGACACGTACTTCTTCTTCGAGGGGAACCGCTTCACGCATTCCACGGATCCGTACAACCTGCTCAAGATCCGGCCGGACGAGCCGAACACGCCGGTCCCCGACCCGGCGGACCCCAGCGCGCAGAAGCTGCCGCCGAGCTGGGGCCACGTGCTCAACTACCTGTTCGAGGAGGATCGCGTCGACGCGGCATTCGTGCTCGGCGGCGCCACCTACCTGACGCGCAGGAACCAGCTGACCCGCTACACCGGCCCGGCCTACCAGATCGTCGACGAGCGATTCCCGATCTCGTTCGGCAACATCCCCGACAGCGAGCCGCTGCTGCGCGTGCTGCGGCGGTTCCCGGACGGGCTCGACGCCGCGCTCGCCGGCAGCGATGGCAAGCTCTACGCGTTCAAGAACGGCAGCTACGCCAGCTCGGCCGCGCCCGACGCGCCGCTGACCATCCGCGATCGCTGGGGGCGGGTCCGCAACGTGTTCGTCGACAATCAGCGGGTCGACGCCGCGCTGGCCTATAGCGGCGCGGTCTACCTGTTCTGCGACGACCAGTACGTGCGCTACTCCGGCCCGAGCTACGAGTTCGTGGATGAAGGCTATCCGCGGCGCGTGCGGCCCAACTGGAACACGCTCGAGAAGATCGGCCAGGTCCCCGACGGACTGCCGCTGCCGATCACCGCGGTCGCGGTGGGCCGGCGGCCCAACGGCACCTCGGACGATGTCTACTTCTTCGGCGGCAATCAGTTCGCCGGCCCCGGGGGCGTGCTCGACGACATCAAGGCGCAGTGGGCGCGGGTACGCAACAACATCGAGCGCGCCGGCGTGGTCGATGCGGCGATGCTCGATGGCAACGGGCGGATGTACCTGTTCTCGGGCGACCAGTACTACCGCTACAGCGCACCGGATCAGACGTTCGTCGACGAGACCTATCCGCGGCGGCTGGCCGGCAACTGGGTGCAGGAGGTCCCCGGATACTCGCTCCCCGACACGTTCACCGGCGGCATCTCGGCCGCGCTGCGCACCACCGAGGGCAACATCTGGTTCTTCAGCGGCCAGAGCTATGCGCGGGTCGATACCGCGCCGGCGCCGCCGCACTCGAACAGCCAGGACTGGGGCGTGGTCCGCAACATCATCCAGTCGCAGAACGTGGTGACCGCGGCGTACGTCGACCCGGCCGGCAAGACCTACGTGTTCGGCGGCGACCAGTTCGTCCGCTACACCGGCACCACCTACGACTTCGTCGACGAGGGCTACCCGCTGCGGATCAGCACGCGGTGGCCGAGCCTGCCCGACTTCTTCCGCAGCGACATCGACGCGGCGCTGTCGTTCCGGTCTCCGGTCGACAACGTGCAGCGGCTCTACCTGTTCAAGGGCGACCAGTACTGCCGGTTCAGCACCGGCGACTTCACCCTGCTCGATCCGGGCTACCCCAAGCGCAACCTGGATGCCGTCCAGGCCGAAGGGCTGTGGTTCCGCGGGCTCGCCGTCCACGAGCCGAACCCGAACTCGTCGCACCTGGACGATCCGATCGTCTCGGTCGAGGCGATCTACGTCGACACGTTCGGCGGTCAGCCCCGGATCAACGTGTTCTATCGCCACGAGGGCGGCGTGCAGTGGCGGCGCGAGTTCCGCAACGGCAACTGGCTGGCACCGGTCCGGGTGGAGAGCATCACCGACTACCAGCCGTTCACCCGGCTCGACGCGGCGTTCGTCGCGACCGACGGCACGCTGCACGCGTTCTCGGGCGATCAGTACGCCTCGCGCCCGCCGGCCGGCGGTCCGCTCACCACGCCGGTCTCGATCCGCAGCCGCTGGGGCCGCGTGTTCAACCAGTTCGCCGATCTCGGCCGGATCGACGCGTGCCTGACGATGGGCGACGGGCGGACCTATCTGTTCTGCGCCCGGCAGTTCATCAAGTACACCGGCACGCTGCGCCCCGGTGCCAGCGACTTCTTCGTCGACGAGGGCTACCCGCTTCTCATCGATCCCAACTTCCCGGCGCAGGGCATCCCGGTCACGCTGGTACCGGAGTTCCAGGCCGTGGGCTACGACCTGTGCCGCGACGCGACCGGCAAGATTCATTTCTTCAACGGAACACGATATGCCGTCTCGGGCACGGCGGGAGACGTGCTGTTGACCTCGCGCTGGGGCAAGGTCGAGAACCGGTTCCGCGACCTCGATCGCGTCGACGAGGCATACCGCGCCGAGAACGGCAAGCTGTACCTGTTCTGCGACACGCAGTACACGCGGTACAGCGGCGCGCTGCAGCCGGGGTCTCCGGACTTCTACGCCGACGAGGGCTATCCCCGGCACGTCGCCACCGGCTGGTCGTCGGAGGGCGTCGCGACCACGATGCCCAACACGTGGAACGCGCTCGGGTCCGCGGTGTTCCGCGACGCGCAGCAGACCTACGTGTTCTCGGGCGCGACGTTCACCAGCTCGCAGAACCCGGCGCCCGCGCCGGTGATCCCGCAGTGGGCCAGGGTCCGCAACCAGATCCAGTCGCAGAACCGGGTCGACGCCGGCTTCGTGTTCGGCCAGGGCGCGAGCGCGGTGACGCTGGTGTTCTGCGACGATCAGTACGTCCGCTACAGCGCGGGCTACGACGGCTTCGTCGACGAGGGCTACCCCAAGGTCATCGCGCACCTGGCGGCCGCCGACGGCGTGTTCCCCGGCCTGCCGGTCGAGCTCCAGTCCGGGCTCCGCGGCTTCTTCGCCGGCGTCGACGGCCAGCTCCACGCGTTCGGACCGCAGCCGGCCGACAAAGCGCAGCCGCAGCGCTACGTGGCATCGGCCAGGCCCGATGTGCTGCACCCGCTCAACGAGCGCTGGGGCATCGTCGACAACAAGCTGTGGGACAACCAGTTCGTCAACGCGGCGCTGCGGGCGAATGGCACGCTGTTCCTGTTCAGCGGCGACCAGTACGTGCGCTACTCGAAGACCGACCGGACCTACGTAGATGCCGCGCTGACCATCGGCGGCACGACGTTCTACTTCGTCGCCGATCAGGTGGTCGCCACCGATCACCCCGATGTGGCCCAGCCGCTGGTGAACCGCTGGGGGCTGGTCGACAACCAGCTCCAGTCGAGCCAGAAGCTCGATGCCGCGTTCGTCGCGCCGAGCGGCAAGCTCTACCTGTTCGCCAGGGGCCAGGTCTCGGTGTACTCCGGAGACGGCCGGCAGTACGTCGACGAGGAGTTCCCGCGGACCATCGCGATCGATGTCGGCAAGGACTGGCCGCACGGTGACAGCCCTGCCTTCGACTTCCGCGCCAACCTCGACGCCGCCGCCGGCTTCGAGGGCCGCAGCTACCTGTTCCAGGGCGCCCAGCATGTCCGGATCTCGGACTTCCGGCTCACCGAGCCCGACCACGGCTATCCGCTGAGCAACGCCGGCAAGTTCATCGACCGCTTCGACTTCGAGCTCGGCAGCCTGCCGACCTGGTGGCGGATCAAGCAGCTGTTCGACGACTTCTCGTCACAGACCACCACGATGCTCGACTACCTCGACGAGCCCGACGGCGCAGCGATCGATCGGATCGCCGAGCTGGCGCGGGCGACGCAGTGGCCGGTCGGCGAGATCACGGCGCTGCTGACGTTCCTGTCGCTCGTCACCGGCGATCTCGCGGACGGCCGCGCGGTCGTGCGGCTGGCGCGCTGCTTCGAGCTCGCGGATCGTACCGGCACCACGCCGTCGCGGCTCAAGTCGCAGGTCTGGGACCTCGCGTTCGGCGCAGGCGTCGCCCAGCTCGCCAGCGATGCCCGCGCCAGCCAGCTCCTGGTCGCCGCCGACTTCCTCTACGGGCTGATCAAGGCAGCGACCAGCGCGAAGGACTGGCCCGAGGTGGCCCGGTCGCTGCTCGATCCACTCGAATCCGCCAAGCGCGACGCGCTCGTGGCCTACCTCGTCGAGAACTTCAAGGTGACGGAGAACGGCGTCCCGCGGCCGCTGCGCAACGTCGACGAGCTCTACGAGCAGCTGCTCACCGACACCCAGATGGACGCGTCATCGAACACGTCGAGGATCGTCGAGGCGATCAACAGCATCCAGCTGTTCTACAATCGCGCGCTGATCCACCTGGAGAGCCTCCCCGACGATGGCTCGACGGGCGAGATCCGGCAGCACCTCAAGGCGTGGTGGTCGTGGATGAAGAACTTCCGGATCTGGGAGGCCAACCGCAAGGTGTTCCTCCACCCGGAGAACTACATCCGGCCCGAGCTGCGCCCGGTCAAGAGCCCCGCGTTTGACGACCTCGAGCAGAAGCTCCTGCAGGACGAGATCACCGACATCACGGTCCAGGAGGGCTATCAGCGCTACCTCGAGTCGTTCAACGAGATCTCCCGGCTCCGCATCGCCGGCGGCTACCGCTACGAGACCGACACGCAGATCGTCGTCTTCATGATCGGTTTTGCCCGTACATCTCCGCCGACCTATTACTACCGGCGCGGCACGATCAGCAAGGGGGAGCACCCGAACGCGCCACCGCCGCCGCTGCGGCCGATCGAGTGGGAGCCGTGGAAGAAGATGGGGATCACGATCGACGCCGAGCACGTACAGCTGGTGTACGCGTTCAACAAGCTGTTCGCGTTCTGGCTCGAGACCACACCGTTCAACGACACCACGTTCAAGATCTCGCCCAGCTCCGACAACAGCTACTCGGCCGATACCGAGGAGACCAAGCTGGTCAAGCTGACGCTGAAGTTCTCGTTCTACAACTTCAACAATGAATGGGTCGCGCCGCAGACCGTCCAGGCCAATCCGACCGATCGCGAAGATCCGGAGTCGCTCCCGATGGTGTTCGAGCTCCCGGAGGCGTTCCAGATCTTCCTGAACGAAGGGCAGTTCACGATGGCGTTCTCGGCGGCGAGCGCGGACCTGGTCCAGCTCGATGCCAAGAACCCGACCAAGCCGAGCACCGACGACCTGACCGCGGTCATCTTCCTCAGCCTTCGCTTCCTGATGTGGGAATGGAAGGCCCAGCTCACCGCCGGGCTGGATCTCAAGGATCCGGACAGCCTCTGGAAGTTCGCCGGTTTCTCGCTCACCGACCGGGCCACGGCGCTGCCCAGGCAGATCGGGCTCAAGTCGACCGACGTGACCGCGGTCATCCCCTGGGGATCCCACGTCGAGAACGAGGCCACGCCGTGGCTGAGCTTCGACGCCAAGGGCGGCAGCTTTCTGTGCCGGCCGACCAACGACGACCCCTCGAGGCCGTTCAAGGACCTCCCGCTGTCGACCGTCTCGGCCGCCTTCGGCGCGGGCAATGACCTCTTCGCGTTCCGCTCCGACGACGACGAACTGTCGTACTACCACTACGTCGGGACCGCCCAGAAGTGGCTGGGGCCGGTGCTGTCCGACGATGTCGCCTGGCCCTGGGGCAGACCGCGCGGCGTGTTCGATCTGGACCCGAGCAAGCGGATCGACAATGCCGTCCTTGCGATCGACGACAAGTTCAGCAGGACCTATATCTCGGTCGGCTCGCAATACTTCACCTATTCGAAGAAGGGTTACGGCGCGATCGAGCAGCATTATGCGACCGATCTGGTGTCCGGGCGGCCCAGCCTCAGCACGCTGACCACACCGGCCGTCGAGCTGACCTGGGATGACTCGGTGGCGAGCGGACGAGACCTCGCGCGCGCGTTCAAGCACATCGACAACCAGGGCACGAGGGCGGTCGTGGTCACCCGCGCCGGCGGCACGCTCGGCTTCGTCGCCGTCACCGTCGATGATCTGCGAAACTTCTCCAAGGACAAGGACGGCAACAGCCCGTTCGACGGCTGGGACCACCTCGACGCGGTGTTCTCCGTCTCGCTGCCCGAGCCGCGCGTCGTGTTCAGCCGCGACAAGCAGCTCGTGATCCTGACGTGGTCGAGCAAGGCGTGGTCGACCGGCAGCCTGGGCGTGCTGCCCGGCAACGCCGACAAGCTGTCCGCCGCGTTCACCGGGATCGACGGCAAGCTGTACTTCTTTGGCGGAGACCAGTACTCCGAGGCCGATCCGACGGACCTCGGCGGCAACCAGCTGTCGTTGCCGGTGGCCAAGCAGTGGGGCCGGCCGTCACTGTTCACCTGGCTCCTGAGCTCGATCGACGGCGCGCTGACCGGCGCGGACGGCAAGCTGTACCTGTTCTGCAAGAGCAAGGACTCGCCGCAAGTGACGTATTGCCTGCGCTATTCCACCGTCCCGGTCGATGCGCTCGACACCCTCGTGCTCGATGAAGAGAGCCCGAAGAAGGCCTCGGAGCTGTGGGCGATCACGTCCAAGGATGCCGACATCGTGCACGTCGTCACCGCGGCGTTCGAGCGAAGCGGCAGCGCCTATCTCTACACCCTGCGGACAGCAGGCGATCAGTCGTTCGCGCTGCGCTACTCGAGAGGCAACCAGAGCCCGTTTGCGCCCGATGTCGGGTATCCGGCTCCGATGCCGGGAAAGATCAGGGATCTGTCCAAGGACTTCTATGCCGGGATCCTCACGGCCGATCAGAAGTACGCCATCACCCGCCTGACCAGCCACACCGCGGAGCACTTCAGCCTGCTGCTGTTTGCCGGGGGCGTCAAGAAGCTCCTGACGCTGGCGACCCAGCAGGTCCCCGAGCTGCCGCACTTCGTGGCCAAGGGTTCGGCGACGCCCGGTCCCAACGACCTCGCGATCGATACGACCTTCGTCAAGGAGTACCCCGGAAGCGACGGCTCCACCGGACTCGATTTTGCGAGCGCGAACGGGTTCTATTACACCGAGATCTTCTTTCACATTCCGTATCTGATCGCACAGGCGCTCAAGCAGGAGCAGCGCTTCAGCGACGCCAAGACCTGGTACGAGTACGTCTTCGATCCCACGGTGACCGACGGCGTGTCGTTCTGGCAGATCCAGTTCCTGAGCGACAAGGCCTTCGGCGACGAAGCCACGGACAAGCTATCGGCTCAGATCGAGGCCTACCGCACAGATCCGTTCGATCCGCACCGGATCGCGGAGCTCCGGCCGATCGCGTACCGCAAGGCGTTCGTGATGAGCTACATCGACAA
>VBLP01000387.1 GCA_005887925.1 Deltaproteobacteria bacterium
CCCGAGCCTTGACGATGATCAGATCGTCATCGGGATCAAAGCGCCGAACCTTCATGTTCAGCGCACGAAGTCAATCGCGTGCGCACGCACGCGGCCGGTGTAGAAATGGCCGACCGTTTCGTACTTGAGCCGCGCGGCATGCATCTGCTCGAACGGCGCGCGGCGACTCGTACCATGCCCCGCAACGCGCGCCACGGTGAACTCGTCGGTCTCGTCGTTCCAGTCCATCTCGACCAGCGCCACCCACTGGTCGGGGTAGCGCTCGCAGATCTGCTTCCAGGTCAGCAGCTCCGTCAGCGTCTCGAGCGCGATCGCGTGGGCTTCGCTCATGGCTCGATCGAGCCTGCCGACAGGACGGCGCCGACGCAAGTTTCCTCGGGCCTCTGTACACCGCTGAGGGCGGCCGCTCGGCTGCGCCGTCCGCACGGCCGATCTTCGGCGCCGCTTCTGTTCGCTCCGTTGATTCCCCATGCGAGTCTCCTCACCTCCAAGCTGGAGCGTCCGGCTGCGATTCTAAACAGGCCGACATGGTCCGAGATCGTGTGCACTCTGGTGCGCGTTCGGCTCGACCCGTGCGGGTGAGGGGCCAGCGTCACCGTGGTCTGCCGCCTGGGTCCTAGCTGGGTCCTACGGCTAGGACCCGGGGTCGCTCAAGTTGCGCTAAACACGCCAATAACGCGGAAACGCAAGGGAATCGAACCCTCCGATCCGTCGCTCGCGCGAGGATCCATCGGTTTTGAAGACCGAGGTCGGCACCAGTCCGGCACGCGCTTCCGCCGCAGACGTTACACCGGGTGGCGGGAGGTGCAAGGCCGGATGCGTGGAGTGTGGTGGGGGGCGGTGGTGGCGCTGCGGTACGATGGGGGCGATGATCACGCTGTACGACAACGCGTTTAGCCCGTTTGCCCGCAAGGTTCGCCTGGCGCTGGGGTGGAAGGGAGTGGAGCACGAGGTCGTGGATGGACTGGCGGTGGTCAACCGCGATCGGCTGGCGGCGGTCAATGGTCGGGTCGAGGTGCCGGTGCTCGACCATGATGGGGTGGTGGTGGTGGGGTCGGCGGACATTGTTGCATATCTGGAGCGGGTGTGGCCGGAGCCGGCGCTGTACCCGGCGGAGCACGGGGCGTGGGTGCATGCGCGGGCCTGGGAGCGCTGTGCGGACACGCTGATCGATCCGATCTTGACGAACGTGTCGTACTGGCGATGGGCGCTGCGCGAGGACGGGCTTCCGGATGAGGTGCTGGCGGCGGCGCGGCGCGATCTGGAGGGGGTGTACGCGGCGCTCGAGCGGGATCTGGGGGGCGGTGACTTCGTGTCGGGGGCGGCGCTGTCGGTCGCGGATGTGGCGCTGTTTCCGCATCTGACGGCGACGCGCGGGGTGGGGGTGGGCTACGACGCGGGGCGGTTTCCGCGGCTGCATGGCTGGTTGAAGCGGCTGCGGGTGATCGAGGTGTTCGCGGACGACCTGCGCCGCACGGCGGGGTTCGTCGCGGAGCTGCCGCACAGCACGGGCTACGAGCGGCGCAAGATCTTCTGGCGCGGCGATCGGATCGAGTGGATGCTGGCATGCGGGCAGCACGACTGGTTGATGAGAGAGATCGCGGCGGACCGGGTGCTGTGGCCGGGGCCGGGGATCCCGGGGCCGGGGATCCCGGGGCCGCGCGGGGCGACGACGGAACGGGGGTGAGGCGGGAGCGTGGTGGTGACCGGGAGCGGTCATGGCGAGATCATCGGGCGCTGGACGATGGGGTCGGCGGGCGAATGGAGCTGCGTCTCCAGGCACGGCAAGAATCCGCTCGTGCTGAAAAGCGGAACACTGGGTGCGACTGCGATGGATCGGGGATTACAGCGCTGGCGCAAGGCATTCATGGATGAAGACGAGACGCGAATCGAGCGCGGCACGTGCGACGCGCTGCTCGACGGGCGGGACCGGCGTGGACCTGCGACCTCCAGAATGGATGATGATCTGGTGCAGATGTGGGACGCGGCTGCGCGACGTGACTGCATGACGTGAATTGCTGCAGAGGCTGTCATGCGCCGCGGGCTGTGGCATTGTTCGATCCGTGCTGCTGGTGGAGACCTTCGCCGCGGGCCCGCTGCAATGCAATTGCACGGTGATCGCGTGCGCCGACACGAAGGACGCGGTGGTGATCGATCCGGGCGGCGAGACGGAGCGGATCGCGGAGATCATCGCGCACTACGACCTGACGGTTCGCTCGATCATCCACACGCACGGCCACCTCGATCACATCTACTGCACGCACGACGTCAAGCGCGCGCACGGCGGTGACATCTGCCTGCACCGCGGCGACATGTTCCTGTACGACGGGTTCGCGCAGCAGTGCGCGATGTTCCGGCTGCCTGTGTGCGGGTTGTCGCCGATCGATCGCTTCGTGCAGCACGGCGACCGGGTCGCGCTGGGCAAGCACGGGCTCGACGTGATCCACACGCCGGGGCACACGCCGGGCTCGATCTGCTTCGAGGTCACGGACGGGGCGCGCACGGTCGTGTTCGCGGGCGACACGCTGTTCCGGCGCGGGGTGGGCCGCACGGATCTGCCGGGCGGCGACTCGGGCGCGCTGCGGCGGTCGATCCGCGAGCGGCTGTACACGCGCGATCCGCACGCGCTGGTGGTGCCAGGACACGGCCCGTCGACGACGCTGGGCGAGGAGGCGAGGGCGAATCCGATCGTGCGTGCGTGACGGGCGGCGATCGCGCGGCGGGCGCGCGGTGGGAGGCAGCGGCGGTCACGGGGTGAGCGCGACGACGGGAGGGACGCGGGGGACGACGCCGCCGCGCCGGCCGACCTCGATCGAGCCGTAGCGCTCGGTGAACGCGGGCGGGAGCCGGCGGCCGACGGGTGGGCACAGCCACAGGCGCAGGAGGTGGCGGCGGCGCGCGGGGTCGGGGTGATCGAGGAACGCGGTGCGGTCGTGGAGGAGCTGGTGGTTGTGGACGAGCTGGACGTCGCCGGGCTCGAGGTCCATCTCGAGATGGAGGTCGGGATCGTCGAGCACGGCGTCGAACAGGTCGAGCGCGGCGCGCTGGCGGTCGTCGAGGCGCGGCGCGGCGGCGAACCGCGCGGCGGATTCGATGTAGCGGCGCTGGTAGATCACGGTGAGGCGATCGTCGAGGAATGACAGCACGGGGATCTCGAACCAGGGCCGCGCGCCGGGGGGCTCCTCGCCGCGGTGGTCGGTGGCGACGGGCGCGAACAGCGCGGGGGCGAGCTCGGGGGCGCGCGCGAGGACGGCGTTGAACGCGGCGGCGGCGCTGGCGAGGCTGCTGCGGCCGCCGCTGCGCGCGGCGCGCAGGCAGAGCAGGGCGACGACGTCGGCGGAGTCGGTGTGAAAGCCCTGGCGCTGGTTGGTCTGGTAGAGCCGGGTCGCGGGGTCGGCGGCGTCGTGGCCGAGGTCGCAGACGTGGCCGAGAGGTGGAGGCCGAGCACCCACAGGCGGGCCGCGACGCGGGCGGGGTCGTCGGCGATCGGCAGGCCGCGCAGCAGCGTGAAGCCGCGGCCGAACAGGAGCTGGTCGCGGATGCCCGACATCAGGGCTGCGATCGGCGGCGGGCGATCGAGGGGGGTGGGGACACCGAGGGCTGCGCCGGCGGGGCGGGGGTCCTCCGCCGTGGGATCGATCGGGGGCGACGCGGTGCGGGGGGCGAGCGCGGCGTCGGGCCAGCCGGCGGCGAGCAGGCGGGCGGCGGCGTCGTCGATCGCGGCGAGCTCGTCGTCGGTGAACCGCCGCAGCCACTGGGCGGGGGCGGCGGCGAGATCGGCGCCGCGCCAGACATCGGGGCCGGCCAGCGGCGCCGTCGGATGTGACAGCGGCATCGCAGCGAGCTTCGAAGCCGGGCCGCGGTCCGTCAAGGTGTGCGCGGGGTGACCGTGCGCCCGGTTCGCAGCGGCGCGATCTTTCGTCAAAAGTGAAACAGCGGGTGGCGCCTCGATGGCGAGCGGCCATACTGCAGAACATCAGCGGTTTGCTGGTACTCGCCGGCGGCGGCGCCGCCGCCCTGCGCGATCTCCGGGAGCACCGACAAGTCCTCAAAAAACCTGCGACTGTGCCGATGTGCACACGTCGCGCACGCCCCGCGATGTCATCGAATCGACCTGACGCTTGCGACATGCGTCTCTATACTAACGGGTAGCCCGCGCCATGCCGACCGCACGCAATCGACGGGTTCGCCAGTCCATGACGTGGGTCGCCGTGGCGATCGCGCTCGTGGTGCACGGCGCGATCCTCGGGACGGTGCATGCGTTCGGGCTGTCGATCATCACCGAGGGGCTGGTCGGCCGAGGCCCGGCGAAGCCATCGGCGGACGCCGACGACGCCGAGCTCAAGGCGACGTGCTTCAACGACGCGGTGTTCGCGATCTCGGGGCGCGCGGCGATGTGCCTGGCGCCCTGGGTCCACGATGTCGATCAGTGCTTGAGCGATGCGCAGATGTCGCTGTGGCTGGACCTGTCGTCGTGCCAGGGGCGCGCGGATCCGGGGACGGCGATCGCGATGGTCGAGGCCAAGGCGGTCGAGCGGCTCAAGCCGATCGATCCGGAGAAGCTGCTCGAGGAGCTCCGCCAGGATCCGCTGATGCAGCCGCCGCCACCGCCGCCGCCGCCGCCGCCGCAACCTGCGATGGCGCAGGCCGCGCCGCCGCCGCCGCCCCCGCCGCCCGAGCGGCCGCGCCAGGTGATCGAGACGGTCAAGCCCAACCAGGAGAAGGAGCCGGAGAACACGCGGTTCCTCGCCGAGTACAACACGAGCGCCGAGAAGCAGAAGGTGTCGCGCGGCGCGCGCAACGAGCCGATGGTCGCCAAGGCCAAGCCCGAGGAGCTGACGCCCAAGAAGGACGCCAAGGAAGATCCGTCGGTGAAGCAGAAGCAGCCCGACCGGGTGATCGGCAGAAACGAGCAGGCGCCCGACGTGCCGGGCAAGCTGTCGATGCGCAATCCGGGCGCGCTGTTCCCGGCGCAGAAGGAGCAGGACGCCAAGACGCGCGGCGCGCAGAACGGCGCGGTGCCGACGTCGGTGGCCGACGGTTACACCCAGCGCAAGGGCGACGGCGCGGTCGAGCAGGAGCGCCGAGAGCGCTCGGAGATCCCGCGCGGCCAGAACGGCGCGGGCGGCGGGGCGCCCGAGGTGCCCAACCTCAAGCCGAACCAGGAGGTGCTCGAGCGCGCGCTCGGCGGTGGCTCGGTCGATCACCTCGAGGACGTCGAGAACAGCGACGAGACCGCGCTGTCGGCCAAGCGCTGGGTCTACGCGAGCTTCTTCAACCGGCTGAAGCGGCAGGTCGCGCAGAACTGGGATCCGAACGCGGTGTGGCGCCGCGCCGACCCGACGGGAACGGTCTACGGCAGCAAGACGCGGGTCACCGAGGTCCGGGTCAGCCTGTCGCCCAAGGGCGACCTGGTGAAGGTCCTGGTGACGACGCCGTCGGGGTCGGTCGAGCTCGACGAGGAGGCGCGCCGCGCATTCCAGGCGGCGGCCCCGTTCCCCAATCCGCCCGAGGGCCTGATCCAGAAGGACAACCTGATCACGTTCGCCTTCGGGTTCTACTTCCAGCTCGGCGTGCAGCACCTGACGTGGCGGCTGCCGCAGTCGATGTAACATCGCGCGCCGTGACCGCGTCGAGCACCTGGTCGTCGAGCAGGCGGCAGCCCGGCGATCGCCGGTCATGACGTCCCGGCGACTCGCGGCGGTCGCCTCGCTCGCGCTGTGCGGCGCGGTGCTCGAGCCGCTTGTCCGGGATCCGGACGACGATGGCTTTCCGCTGTCGACCTATCCGATGTTCGCGGCGCCGAGGTCAGCGGAGGTGACGCTGGCCCATGCGCAGGGCGCGACGCGCGACGGGCGGGTGCGGCCGCTGTCGCCGGCGCAGCTCGACACCGGCGAGGTGATGCAGGCGTTCACGACGCTGCAGCGCGCGGTGGCGGCCGGCCCCGAGGCGCGCGCGGCGCTGTGTGCGGCGATCGCGGGCCGGGTCGCGGGCGATGCCGCGCTCGGCGACGTGGCCGAGATCCGGATCGTCAGCGCGACCCACGACGCGATCGGGTTCGTCGCGCGCGGCGCGCCGGCGCTGCGCGAGGCGGTCCTGGTGCGCTGCGACGTGGCGCGAGGTGCGCCGTGATGGTGGAAGGCCGGCAGGGGGTGTTCGAGATGACGCGGCTGGCGCGCTGGTGGTTCGCGCCGGCGCCGGCGGAGCGGCTCGCCGCGCTGCGGATCGCGGTCGGGGCGTACGCGGCGATCTGGATGGTCGCGCAGCTGCCCGAGCTGGCGGGCGTGGCGCGGCTGCCGGCGAGCCAGCTCGCGGCGGTCGGTGTGATCGGGGTGCTGCACGCGCCGCTGCCGCCGGCGGTCGTGGTGGCGATCGCGGTGGCGACGATCGCGCTCCTGCTGGCGTTCACCGCGGGGGCCGGCTATCGCGTGACTGCGCCGCTCGCCGCGCTGGGGCTTCTGTGGACGCTGTCGTATCGCAGCTCGTGGGGGATGGTGTTTCACACGGAGAACCTCGTGGTGCTGCACGTGATCGCGCTGGCATGCGCGCCGGCGGCGGATGCCTGGGCGCTCGGCCGCGGCGCCGGCGAACCACCGCGTGGACCGGGCGCCGGCCACGGCTGGGCGGTCAAGCTGCTCGCCGCGCTGACCTCGGCGACGTACCTGGTCGCGGGCATCGCCAAGCTGCGGCTGGCGGGACTGCACTGGCTCGACGGCGACCCGCTGCGCACGCAGATCGCGATCGACAACCTGCGCAAGGCGCTGCTCGGCGGGGCGACGGCGCCGCTCGCCGCGCCGCTGGTCGCGCATCCCGCGATCCTGGCGGCGCTGTCGATCGCGGCGCTGGCGATCGAGCTCGGTGCGCCGCTCGCGCTGCTCGGCGGCCGGGCAGCCCGGCGCTGGGCGTGGGCCGCCTGGGCATTTCACGTCGGTGTGGTGCTCACCATGAACGTGTGGTTCCCGTATCCGCTCACCTGGGTCGCGTTCCTGCCGCTGATCGAGGCAGAGCGCGCCGTGGCGTGGCCGGCGCGGCGGTGGCGTCGCGCGATTTCAGCGAGTTGACACGGGCGGTGACGGCGCGCGACGTCGGCGGCGAACCGCCGGTGGAGCGGGCCGCCGGTGCCGGATATTTCATCCGGGCTGCAACGGCATGCCGGCGCTTGGCTTCCAACTACGACTGTAGTAATCCTACGTGAGCGTCGTGGCCATGACTCGTTCTCCGGATCTCACTGCTGCCGAGCTTCGCGTGATGAAGGCGCTGTGGGAGGTCGGCACCGGCACGGTGGCCGAGGTCCGCACCGCGCTCGGCAAGCGCGGCCAGGACCTGGCGTACACCACGGTGATGACGCTGCTCGGCCGGCTCGCGGCCAAGCGCGCGGTCGTCGTCGATCGCACGCGCGAGCCGTTCGTGTACCGGCCGGTGCATCGCCGCGAGTCGGTGCTGCGCGACCGGCTGCGCGAGTTCGTGCGCGAGGTGTTCGACGGCCAGGCCGAGTCGCTGGTGCTCAACCTCGTCGAGGACGAGTCGCTGTCGCGCGCCGAGCTGCGGGCGATCGAGCGGCGGATCGCCGAGGCGGAGCGCGCCGCCAAGGACCGAAAATGATCGGGGGCATGCGATGAGCCTGGCGCGGTCGCTGGTCGAGACGCTCGCGATGATGGGGGTGCAGGGCACGGTGCTCGCGCTGCTCGCGATGATCGTCGTGCGCGCGGGCCGGCTCCGCCCCGGCTGGCAGGCCGCGGTGTGGCTGGTGGTGCTCGTGAAGTTCATGCTGCCATGGGGGCCGGCGCTGCCATGGTCGATCGCGGACCTGTTCGCGGCGCTGCGCCATCACCCGATGGTGTGGCCGGCGCTCGCGGCGCTGTGGTTGACCGGCGCGTCGCTCGTGCTCGCGCGGGCGCTGATCGCGCAGCACCGCGCCACGCGTGCGGCGCGGCGCGCACCGCCGGCACCGGCCCGCGCGCAGGCGCTGCTGGCGGCGTTCGCGACGCGTCCGCCGCGCCTGGTGGTGGGCGACCCGGCGACGGGCCCGCACGTGGTGGGGCTGTTCCGGCCGAACATCGTGATCCCGCCGGCGCTACTCGACGAGCGAAGCGAGTCGATGGGGGGTGGGGACCCTGCCGGCTCTGCCGGTGGGGCGGGGGGCAACGCCCCCCGTGGGATCGACGAACCGGGGCTGCTGTGCCCGGCGCTGCTCCACGAGCTCGCGCACGTCCGGCGGCGCGACGCGCTGGCCCGGCTGATCCAGGTGATCGCCGGCGCGGTGTTCTTCTTCTGGCCGGTGATGCGGCTGGTCAGCCGGCGGCTCGATCAGGCGCGCGAGGCCGCGTGCGATGCGTGGGCGCTCGAGACCAGCGAGGTGCCGCGGCCGGCGTATGCGCGGCTCCTGGTCCGCATGGCCGAGCTCCAGGTCGCGGCGGCCCCCAGCATGGGCGCGTCGCACGGGCTCGATGCGCGCGTCGCGGCGGTGCTGGGGCCACCGGCGCGCGGCCGGGTCGGCATGGTGCACGGGCTCGCGCTCGCGGTCTGGATCGCGGTCGCGCTCGGCGGCGCCCGGTCGGCGGCGGCGCGCGGCGAGCACGCGACGTGTCGCTACACGCCCGCGCTCGCCGAGGCGCTGCGCCAGGTCCACCCCGAGGCCGACCGCGACGGCGACGGCGTGCTGTCGCGCGACGAGGCCTGCGAGCTCCAGGCCGAGCTGCGCCGGCGGGTCGAGGCCGACGGCGCCGCCCCGGTGTCGCGGCCCGACCGCTCCACGATCGCCCCGATCGATGAGAGCCTGCTGACCGAGTCGCTGTGTTGCAATTGCGACCGCGGTGCGGAAAACTCCGCGCCCGGAGCGCCCTGGATCGAGAAGCGCTCGGACACGTGCCCGTCCGACGAAGGAGTGAGTCGATGATAAAGCTAGTGCTACTTGGCGTCGTGGTCGTGGCCGCGTGCCAGACCGACAATCGCAACCTCGAGCGCAAGCTCGACGAGATGGGGAAGGACATCCGCGACATCAAGGCGCAGATCGCCCGCGGAGGCGCCGGTGCCCAGGCGCCGCGCGCGCCGGCCCGCGCCGAGCCCGATCGCGCCAAGACCTACGCGATGCCGGTCGAGGGCGACCCGGTCGACGGTCCGGCCGACGCCAAGGTCACGCTGGTCAAGGCCTACGACTACGCGTGCCCGTTCTGCGAGAGGGTCCGCGACACGATGGACGACCTGCGCAAGAAGTACGGCAACGACCTGCGCATCGTCTACAAGCAGTTCGTCGTGCACCCGCAGGTCGCGACGGCGCCCGCGCTGGCCGTGTGCGCCGCCGGCAAGCAGGGCAAGTTCCTGCAGATGGATCAGCTGCTGTGGGACAAGGGCTTCAAGGCCCGCCAGTTCGACAAGGACGCGACGGCCGAGGCCGGCGGCCAGGCGCAGCGCTGCTGGGAATCGGCCGCGGGCTGCCCGATCGTGCTCGGCTTCGCGCAGGAGCTCGGCCTCAACGCCGACAAGTTCAAGGCCGACATGAAGGGCGAGTGCCAGGCGCTGATCCAGAAGGACATGCGCGACCTGACCGCGATCGGCGTCGGCTCGACCCCGACGTTCTTCGTCAACGGCCGCTACCTCGTCGGCGCGATGCCGATGGATCAGTTCGTCGCGCTGATCGACGAGGAGCTCAAGAAGGCCAACGAGAAGATCCAGGCCGGGATGCCCGCCGCGAGCTACTACCAGCAGGTGGTCCTCGACAAGGGCCTCAAGCAGCTCGAGAAGCCGCAGCAGTAGCGCGGTCCGGCGGCGGCCGGGCGATCTGGTAGGCTGCGCCGGCAGATGGCGTTGCCTGCTTCACGCGTCGCGGCGATCCCCGACCGCAACTGGGTCAACATCCAGTGGCTGGCGCGGCTGCGCTGGGCCGAGATCGCCGGCCAGGCCGCGACGGTGCTGGTCGGGCAGTTCCTGCTCGACGGCGCGTTGCCGATGGCCCACCTGCTCGCGGTGATCGCGGTGGGGCTGGTGTCCAACCTCGCGATCGAGCTCTACTACTTCGGCGACCGCCGGCGATCGCGGGCGGTGGCGCGCCCGGTCCACGAGCGCCAGATCGCCCTGGTGATGATGCTCGACATCGCGGTGCTCACGGGGCTGCTGTACTTCACCGGCGGGCCGCACAACCCGTTCGCGTTCCTCTACGTCGTGCAGATCGCGCTGGCGACGGTGCTGGTCCGCGCGCTGTGGAGCTGGATGCTGGTCGGGCTTTCGTTCGTCGGCTTCGGGATCCTCCTGATCGCGAACCAGCCGCTCGACATCCCCGACGATCGCCGCATGGTCGGGGCGTGGGTGGCGCTCGGCGTGGCCTCGGCGTTCGTCCTCCACTTCCTGCGCCGGATCACCGGGGCGCTGGCCGAGCGCGACGCCGAGCTGACCGAGGCGCGCGGGCTGGCGGCGCGGCAGGAGCGGCTGGCGTCGCTGGCGACGATGGCGGCGGGAGCGGCGCACGAGCTGTCGACGCCGCTGGGCACGGTCGCGCTGGCGGCCAAGGAGCTCGAGCGCGCGCTGACCCGGACCGGGGCGCCCGAGCTGGTCGCCGATGCGCGCCTGATCCGCGAGCAGGTGGGGCGCTGCCGCGCGATCCTCGAGCAGATGGCGCAGGGCGCCGGCACCGTCGGCGAGGGCGTCACGGCGTGCACGATCGGCGAGCTGCTCGACGAGGCGCTGGTCGGGGCGCGCGCCGCGCCCGGGGTGCACCGCGACGTCCCGCCGGAGCTGGCGCGGGTCGAGCTGCGGCTGCCGCCGCGCGCGGTGAGCCAGGCGCTGCGCTCGCTGATCACCAACGCCCAGGACGCCTCGCCCGCGGACGCGGCCGTCGTGGTCAGCGTGCGCGGCGAGGGCGCCGCGGTCGAGCTGGCGATCCGCGACCGCGGCCAGGGCATGCCCACCGAGATCCTCGCGCGCATCGGCGAGCCGTTCTTCACGACCAAGCCGCCGGGCAGCGGGATGGGGCTCGGCCTGTTCCTGGCCCGCGCGGTGATCGAGGCGGTCGGCGGGGCGCTCGATATCGAGTCGAGCGCCGGCGCGGGGACCTGCGTCCGGGTCGCGCTGCCGACCGACGTGTCGTACGGCGGGGCCAAGCATCAATCTCGTGAATCGATCCCGCCAGGGATGGTATCCAAGCCAGCATGACCCTCGATCAGAAGCCGTCGATCCTGATCGTCGATGACGACGAGACCTACCGCAACCGGCTCGCTCGCGCGTTCGTCGATCGCGGCTACGAGGTGCGGACCGCGCACGACTACGACAGCGCGATCGCCGCCGCGACCAGTGAATCGCCCGAGTTCGCGGTGGTCGATCTGAAGATGCCCGGCAAGAGCGGGCTCGAGCTGATCAAGTCGCTGCACGAGATCGATCCGGCGACCAAGAGCGTGGTCCTGACCGGCTACGGCAGCATCGCCACCGCGATCGACGCCGTGCGGCTCGGCGCGGTGTACTACCTGTCCAAGCCCGCCGACGCCGACGACATCGTCGGCGCGTTCGCCCGCGCCGAGGCGCCGCCGCTCGAGCCGCGCGCGCCGGACTCCGGCGAGTACAAGGCGCCGTCGCTGGCCCGCGCCGAGTGGGAGCACATCAACCGCGTGCTGTCGGACGCGGGTGGGAATATCTCGGAGGCCGCGCGCCGCCTCGGCATTCATCGCCGCAGCCTGCAGCGCAAGCTCCAGAAGTACCCGCCGCGCGAGTGAGAGCCGCGCTGTCCCATCAGTGCGCAGCCGCACACATTGCGCCGCGCCCGCCGCATGCTGAGATCAGAGGATGCCCGCGTCCGAGCGACCCTCGCACGGGTACTTCCGCGGGCCGCGGTGGCAGGTGACGCCGTGGCGGCCGCGCTACCGGCCGCGCGAGTCGGCGTGGATCCTGGTCGCGCACGTGCTCGCCGCCGAGGCGCTCGGCGGGCTGGAGGCCAGCCGGCTCGGCCTCGCGCTCGGCCGCACGCTGGTCCCGATGTTCGCGTTGACCGGCCTGGTGATCGGCTGCGTGGTCGCGCTGACCGAGCGCGTCGCACCGCGCTCGGGGTGGGCTGCGCCGGTGCTCGCACTGCCGACCCTGGCGATCACGGTGCCGATGTCGCTGACCTTGTACGACGGCGCGTTCGCTCAGAGCTTGCCCTACGCGAGCGCGCTGCCGTGGGCCACCCCGGTGGCGCTGTGGCTGGTCGCCGCGGTCGGCATCGCGCTCGGCCGCGCGCTGGCCCGCGATCGGATCGGCCGCGCGATCGCGATCCTCGCGCTCGCCGGGGCGATCGGCGGCGTCGTGTGGATCGAGCGCCACGTGCTGCGCGCCGGCTACCCGGGCGCCCACGTCGCCGCGACGCTGACCCTCCTCGTGCTGGCCGGCACCGCGCTGCGGCTGATGCGAGCGCCCGAGCTGCCGGAGCCGCAGGGAGCGCCGGGCTCGATCGCGCGGGGGTTCTCGCCGGCGCTGGCCGCGGCGGTCGCGGCGATCGCGCTCGGCACCGGGATCGCGGCGATGATGTACGGCCTGCGCGCGCCGGCGGAGCGCCAGCGCCTGGCCGCCCAGGGCGAGCACAGCCGCGACCTGATCCAGCTGTGGCGGCGGATCCTGGACCTCGATCGCGATGGCTACTCGGCGCTGCTCGGCGGCGGCGACTGCGACGACAGCGATCCGTCGATCCATCCCGGGGCGCGCGACATCCCCGGCGACGGCATCGACCAGGACTGCGACGGCCACGACGCCGCGCCGCCGCCCGCGCCGCCGCACGCGATCTATCCCACGGGGGAGGACCCCCGCCCCGTCGGCAAAGCCGTCGGGGTCCCCACCCCCCGCGCTCGGGCTTCGCCGATCGACCTCGAGACCTGGCGGCGGTCGCGCGAGGTCACCGCGCTCGTCGAGCGCACGCGGGCGATGACGATCGTCCTGGTCACCGTCGACGCGCTGCGCTTCGACCTGCTCGCGCCCGGTGCGCCGCACCGCGACGACTTCCCGCGCCTGAGCCAGTTGCTCGACGAATCGGTGTGGTTCACGCGCGCGATCGCGCCGGCGTCGGCGACCGATGTCTCGCTGTCGACGCTCGTCACCGGGCGGCTCGACCCGTACCAGCGCATCGCGACCACGCTGCCCGAGGCGCTGCGCGGCGAGCGCCGGACCTGCAGCGCGATGCCCGGCGAGGTCACGCGCTACGTCGGCGATGTGCTGCTCGGCCGCGGCATCGATCGCGCGATCGCCGTGCAGACCGATCGCGGCCAGGCCGATGTCGGCGACCACGTCAGCGCGGGCGAGACCACGGCGGTCGGGTTGCGCGCGCTGCGCGAGGCCGCCGGCGCGCCGGCGTTCATCTGGCTGCATTACTTCGACGTCCACGAGCATCATCAGATCCCGGTCGGGCCCGAGCTGCTCGCCGCGGTCCACGACACCGGCGGCGGTGCGGCGGTCCGGCGCTATCGCGCGCTCCTGGCGCAGATCGATCGCGAGATCGGCCGGCTGCTCGACGAGCTCACCGCGCGCCAGCTCGCCGACTCGGCGATCGTCGTGTTCGCCAGCGATCACGGCGAGGCGCTCGGCGAAGATCCCCGGCTCGGCGACAGCCACGGCCGGGTCGCCTACGCGCCGCTGGTCCGGATCCCGCTCGCGTTCCGCATCCCGGGGGTCGCGCCGGGTCGCCGCAGCGATGCGGTCTCGCTGGTCGACGTCGCGCCGACCCTGCTCGCGCTGGCCGGCCGCCCCGACGCGATCCGGCCGCTCGACGGCCTCGATCTCACGCCGGCGCTGCTCGACGGCCCGGCCGAGCTCCGACCGCGCGACCGCGCGATCGCGATCCACGAGGAGCTCCAGCGCTCGGTCGTGGCGTGGCCGCACCAGCTCGTGGTCAGCCCGGCCGATAACCTCGTCGAGCTCTACGACCTCGAGCGCGATCCGGCCGAGCGCACCGACCTCGCCGCGGCGCTGCCCGACGTGGTCAGCCGGCTGGCGGGGCTGCTGGCGCAGGCGCCCGACGTGCGCGTCGACCGAACACCGGCCGGACGAGCGTGGCGAGAGCGCCAAGCGCAACCGCCAGAGCGCCATGCGCGGCCATGACCAGCAGCGGTGACGAGTAGGCGGTGAACCGCGGCACGACCGGCGCGACCTCGGCGCCGAGCACCGCGCTCCAGGCGCCGGCGGCGGTCAGCGCGGCGGCGGCTGCCGCCAGCGGCGCGGCCAGCTGCGCCACCACGACCCGGACCAGCGTCGTGCGGCGGACCCCGGCCAGCGTCGCGGCGAACCCCAGCGGAAGCAGCGGCAGCCAGATCACGATCATGTCGCGCGGCTGGTAGACCCACCACTTCGACAGCGTCGGCTCGCCGCGCAGCATCACCAGCGCGACGCCGCCGAGCACGAACCACCAGGGGGCCAGCCACCAGGGCCGCGCCGCGAGGAGCGTCAGCGCGACGCCGATCGCGAGCAGCGACATCGCGATCGCACCGGCGCCGAGCGCGATCGCCGGCAGCGCGTCGTCGCCGGTCAGCGGCGCGGCGAGCGCGACCGCGAGCGGGCGGCCGATCGACGCGCGGGGCAGCTCGGTCCCCGTCGAGTCGGCGATCGCGCGCGATACGTCGGCCAGGTGCAGCAGCTGGCCGCGGCCGGGCAGGATGCCGGGTCCGGCGAAGCAGCCCTGGACCTGACGGATCTCGCGCTCCTCACCGCCGTGGCCGCCGTGGCCGCCCGCCAGGTGGCCGTGGTCCGACAGCGCGAACCAGCGCGCCGTCGGATCCCCGGCGAGCAGCGCGCCGAGCAGCGCATCGGCGTCGCGCGCAGCCGCGCGGTACTCGGCCGAATCGCCGCCGTGGCCGTGGCCGGCGGCGTCGACCTCGAGGACGTGCACGAACACCAGGCGCGCGCCGCTCGTCACCGCGGCCGCCGCGCGGCGCTGCCAGACCGCCTTCCAGCCCTCGGGGTCGGCGTCGCGCGCCGGGTCGGTCGGGTCGGCCGCCGGCTCGGCCGTCGCGAAGCCGAGCGAGCGGACGATCCAGCCATGGCTCTCGGCGACCGCGCGGCTGTCCGGCACCTGCGACGGGATCCCGGCGAGCGGCGGCACCAGCGGCCGGCCGTCGCGATTGACGATCCCGGTCTGCTGCTGGGTCAGCCCCGACCACAGCACGGCCTCGACCGGCAGCGACACCGACGGAAACCCGACATCGATCCGCGCCGCGACCCCGCGCTTGCACAGCGCCTGCAGCACCGGCAGCGTCGCCGCGACCTCGGCCGACAGCCCGTCGATCACCACCACGCGGGTGCGTGCCGCCGGCGCCAGACCCGCCCCGGTGCCGCCCGGGATCACCGCGGGCTCGCCCGGCAGCGCGTCCCAGTGCGCCGCGTCGTACATCACGCGGCGGCGGACCTGTGGCAGCTCCCAGGCCAGCGCCCCGAGCACGCAGACGACCACCAGCGCGGTGAGCCGCGGCCGCGGCATCAGTCGATCGAGAGGGGGCTTTCCCGCCCCCTCTGGACCGGCAAAGCCGGTCCATTCACCCCCCCGCGCGTCGCGTCGCGCGGCCACGCTGGATGACGGGTCGATGCGATCATGGGGTTCCGTCCGGCGTAGCCGTCGGGGCGGCAGCGTCGACCAGGGGCGGCAGCGAGCCCAGCGGCAGCCGCCACGGCTCGTCGGCCAGGAGCTCCACCGGCAAGAGGCGGAGCAGCGACGGCAGCACGATCCCCTCGGTGACCAGCGGCATGTGCAGGTACTGCGCGCGCACGTAGACCGAGCGCGCGGTCCTCGCCGCCGGCGGCCACGTATCGTAGGTCGGCGGGAAGCGATCGATCGTCAGCGTCTCCGGCAGCTTGTCGGCGACCGACTCGGTCCCGAGCAGCGTGTCCTCGCCGACGAAGATCAGGCGATGGCGCGGCGACGCGCGCAGCCAGCCCACCACCGCGTCCTCGTCGCCGTACATCGCGTCGACCATCACCAGCTGGTCGAGCAGCGGCTCGTCGAGCCAGGCCTGCAGCGTGCGAAACGCGCCCGAGTGGCCGATCGCCGCCGTCATCGCCGCGCCGCGGGTCACCCCGGCGCCATCCTCGACCAGCCGCAACAGCTCGCCGAGGTCCGGATAGTTGATCGGCGTCTTCTGCGCGACCGGCGCCTCCGGCACCACGAACACCGCGTTGAGCGCCGACAGCGCGAACTGCGGCGCCAGCTGGTGGCCCGTCCACGCCGTGTCCGCGTCGTCGAAGTAACCGTGCACGTAGATCACCGTCGCCCCGGTGTCCGCGTGATAGCTCGGCGGGATCCACACGTGGATCGGGCCGCGCGGCCCGTCGATACGGACGTGGCGCCCGGCGGCCACCGCCGACGCGACCGCCGTGCCCGCGGTGTCCGCCGCCGGTGCGAGCTGGGCCTCGCCCGCCAGCGCGGCGCCGAGCCAGCCCAGTCCGATCAACCCGAGGAGCCCGAGACTCGCGAACAACGCGGTACGCCCACGATGCACGCGATCGATCGTAGCAAACCGCCCGGCCCTCGCGCCATCCCCTGGCTCACCCCTGGCCGCCGCGCAGCACCTTCAGCGACGAGCGCACCCGGGCGCGCTCGGCCGGCACCAGCGCCGCGCGGAGCAGGGCCGACCCCGGGCAGCGCCGCAGCCCCGCCTCGCAGGTCGCCACCGCCGCGTCGTGCAGCCCCAGGGTCTCGAGGATCGTCGCCTTCTCGTAGTACAGGTCCTCGAGCATCCACTCGTCGTCGTCGGTCACCGCGCGGAACGCTGCCTCGATCGCGCGCAGCGCCTCGCGATGGCGGCCGAGGTCTCCGAGCACCGCGCCGCACCAGTACAGGCACTCGGCGCGCTCCGGCGCACGGTGGAGCGCCATCTCCGCCGCCGCCAGCGCCGCGATGTCGTCGCCGGTCGCCGACGCGACCTGGCACTTGACCAGCCAGCCGTCGACCGAGTTGGGGCACAGGGTCAGCGCCTGGTTGACCGCCGTGTTCGCCTCACCGAGCACCGCGTCGTTCGCCGCTCCGAGCAACTCGCGCGCCCGGTCGAGCAGGCGGTCGAACTCGGAGTCGTAGTGCGCGCGCACGCGTCCACACTAACACGGCGATCCCGGCCGGGCTAACCCAACGCATCGTGAAGCTCGTGTCACCGCGGTGTCGCGGCTGGCGGGTCGTGGCCGCGACCGTGCGCCACGGCCGAGCGCGACCGTCATCCGAGGTACGCCGAGAGCACCGGCGAGCGGCGCCGGCCGAGGAGCTGCTCGATCATGTCCTGGATCTGGGTGCGGATCTGGTCGGCGAGCTTGTTGACCAGCAGGCGATCCTCGGCCGCGGCCGGGCCGTGTGCCTTGCCGAGATCGATCGGAGGGCCGAACGCGACGTACCACTTGCTCGGCAGCGGCAGGAGCCCCGCGGGGCCGAGCCAGGGGAACGTCGGGGTCACCGGGATCCAGGGGATGCCGATGTTCTTGGCGAACCAGGTCACCTTGCCGAGCATCGGCGCGGCCTCCTCGGCGCCGACGACGGCGACCGGGATGATCGGCGCGCTGGTGCGCAGGGCGAGCTTGACGAACCCGCCGCGGCCGAAGCGCTGCAGGCGGTAGCGGTCCTTCCACAGCTTGGCCATGCCCTTCTCGCCCTCGGGGAACACGGCGACCAGCTCGTCCTTCATCAGCAGGCGCTCGGCGTTCTCGGGGTCGGCGCGCACGCCGCCGATCCGGTTCATCAGCAGCCCGAGGAACGGCAGGTGGAACACGGTGTCCTCGACCAGCGGGCGGACGTCGCGGCGCGCGGGGTGATCGCGCCGCACGGCGTGCATCACCATCGCGCTGTCGTAGGGCAGCGAGCCGGCGTGGTTGGCGACCAGCAGCGCGCCGCCCTTGTCGGGGATGTGCTCGAGCCCGGTGGCCTGGACCCGGAACCACCGCGAGTAGAGGAACTCGAACAGCCACTCCCAGCGCGCGGTCGCGCGCGGATCGCGGCCGAAGTCGTCGACGACGTCGCTGCGGCCCCACATGGCGAGCGCGCGCCAGCGCCGCCACACGCCCTCGAGCGGCAGGCGGCGGCGCAGGTCGATCGGGAACACGGGGGTGCGGTGCTGCTCGAGGCGGCGCTCGAGCTCGCGCATCTCGGCGGCGCCGTCGTCCGGGGTCACCGGCTCGGCGATCTGCACGTGATCGCCGAGGTAGACGTCGTCGCCGAGGAACCCGAGGTCGCGGTCGGGCCATGCCGAGGCGTCGGGCACGCGCGGATCGGAGTCGCCGTACCAGTCGTCGTCGCCGGAGTCCGGTGGGTCGCTGTCGTCGGTCATCGTCACAGCTCGGGCAACTCGGGTCGCGGGCCGGTCATGCGTGGGCCCCGGCGATGTCGATCGCACCGTCGTCGGGCGGGATGCCCAGGAAGTCGAGGATCGTGCGCTTGATCGAGAGCCGCGCCGAGAACCCGAGCTCGCGGCGCGCCCGTGCGCCGTCGGCGACGCACAGGTAGAGCAGGAAGTCGAGGAAGCTCGGGGGCGAGCCGACGATCTGGGTGGTCCACAGGACCTTGGTGAGCTGGCGGGCGACCAGCTGCGGCATCGGGATCGGCACGCGGCCGAGCAGCGCGAGCACCGTGGTGTACGGCAGGACGCCCTTGCCGACGATGTTGAACGCGCCGGTCGCGTGCGACTCGACCGCGCGCTGGAGCGCGAACGCGGCGTCCTGCTCGTGGACGAACTGCATCAGCGGATCGTGCCCCATCATCACCAGCGCGACCGGCCGCGCCAGGAACCGCGTGTAGAGGTTGGACACCGTCGGCCCGAGGATCGGCGCGAACCGCAGCACCGCGACCTCCACCCTGGGGTGCTCCTTGGCATAGCGCTGGACCTGGCGCTCGGCGCGGACCTTGTCGTTGACGAACCGCGAGTCGCGGTGGCCGCGCAGCTCGGCGTCCTCGGTGAGGAAGTTGGGGTTCTTGGGGTGCGCCCCGTAGACCAGCGTGGTCGAGATCATCACCAGCCGGCGCGGCTCGACGCCGGCGCACGCGTTGAGCACGTGCATGGTGCCGACGTCCTCGAGCTCGTGCGCCCAGTCCGAGGCGTGGGTCGGGTGCGACAGGAACGCGCCGTGGACAAAGGTGTCGACCGCGTGGCGCTCGAGCAAGGTCGCGAGCTCGCCGTCGATCGTGGGCTGCGTCAGGTCGATCTTGATGAACTCGGTCTTGCCGCCCGGTGCCAGCGCGGGCGGCCGGATGTCGAGCGCCAGCACGCGGCCATACCGCGGATCCTCCTCGAGACGGCGCAGCAGCTCACCACCGAGGTAGGTGCATGCACCCGTGACCGCCACGACGCGGCCGGTGGTCGAGCTCGCCATGCGCGCCTTATAGCGTACACCGGCGGGCGCTGCTCCGGCTCGCCGAGAATTTCGACCGGCCGGCGCCGCAAGGGCCGTCAGAGGGGTGTGTTAGCGATCGGCCGTGGAACCCATGATCGCGGTGTTAGCGCCGCACGTGATCGACCAGATCGCCGCCGGCGAGGTGATCGAGCGGCCGGCGTCGGTGGTCAAGGAGCTGGTCGACAACGCGATCGACGCCGGGGCCAGCGCGATCGCGATCGAGGTCGCGGCCGGCGGCCGCACGCTGGTGCGGGTCTCCGACGACGGATGCGGGATGACGGCCAAGGACGCCGTGCTCTCGCTCGAGCGCCACGCCACCTCGAAGCTGCGCGAGGTCGACGACCTGTGGAGCCTGGCGAGCATGGGGTTTCGCGGCGAGGCGCTGCCATCGATCGCGAGCGTGTCGCGGATGACCCTGACCACGCGGCGGGCGGGCGACGACGCCGCGACGCGGATCGTGGTCGAGGGCGGCCGGCTGGTCTCGGTGACCGATGCCGGCGCGCCGGTCGGCACCACCGTCGAGGTCGCCGACCTGCTCTACAACGTGCCCGCGCGCCTCAAGTTCCTCAAGGGCGAGGCGACCGAGGCGTCGCACGTCACCGAGCTGGTCGGCAAGCTCGCGATGGCGTACCCGCGCCTCCACTTCCGGCTCAAGCACAACGGGCGCACCGCGCTCGACGCGCCGCCCGATCGCGATGGCCTGGCCCGCGCGCAGGCGCTGCTCGGGCCGCGGATCGCCGCGCGGATGGTGCCGGTCAGCGGCGAGGAATCCGCCGTGCGGGTCACCGCATACCTCGGCGCGCCGGAGCTGGCGCAAGCCACCGCGCGCGGCGTGCAGCTGTTCGTCGGCCGCCGGCCGGTGCGCGACCGTGGCCTCCTCCAGCGGGGACCTCGACGTCAACGTCCACCCGCAGAAGCTCGAGGTCCGCTTCGCCGACCCGGCGGCGGTCACCGCAGCCGTGCGCCACGTCGTGCAAGCCGGCGTTACCGCGGCGCGCTGGCGCGACGACGCCGCCGGCGCTGCGCCGGTGCACCTCGTTGGCCTGATGGGCACGATGGGTGCGAGCAGCGTGGCTGCGCCGGCGCTGCCGTTCGACGGCGTGACCGCGACCCGGCTGTCCGAGCGCCACGTGGCACAGATGCGGTCGCGGCAGGTGCCGCTCGGGTTCGCCGCGGCCCCCGAAGTCGCTGCACCCTACAGCGCGAGCGCCATGCGCCGGGCGAGCACGGGCGCCCCGCGCGACTGGGCGCGCCATCTGCGCGAGCAGACCCAGGCCTCGCGCGCCGCGGAGCCGCAGGCGGAGTACCGCCCGGGTGGCGGCGCCGCCGAGATATCCGAGGCGAGCTATCCGAGCCTGCCGTCGCTCGCTGACCACGTGCGCGACGCGCAGGTCCGCGCCCGCGCCGGTGGTGCGCCGGATGGCCAAGGTGATGATGCGCGGCGCGATGGCGCCCACGTGGGCAGTGCTCCTGACCCGCGAAGCGGCGATCCGCAGGGCGATGCATGGCGCGACCGCGCCCCAGGCGGTGCGCTGGGTGCGCGAGGCGGCGATGGTGGTGGCGTCGGTGCGCCGGACGCGGGATCCAGAGAGCCAGGCAGCGACGGTGCGTGGCGCGAAGGCGCCCACGTGAGCGGTGCGCTGGGTGCGCGAGACGGCGGTGCATGGCGCGATGGTGGCGGCGTGGGCGCGTCGGGCGCGGGATTCGGAGAGCCAGGCAGCGAGAGCGCGTGGCGCGAAGGCGCCCACGTGGGCGGTGCGCCGGGTGCGCGAGGCGGCGATGCGTGGCGCGATGGTGGTGGCGTCGGTGCGCCGGACGCGGGATCCAGAGAGCCAGGCAGCGACGGTGCGTGGCGCGAAGGCGCCCACGTGAGCGGTGCGCTGGGTGCGCGAGACGGCGGTGCATGGCGCGATGGTGGCGGCGTGGGCGCGTCGGGCGCGGGATTCGGAGAGCCAGGCAGCGAGAGCGCGTGGCGCGAAGGCGCGTGGCGCGAAGGCGCCCAAGGCGGTGCGCTGGGGGCGCGAGGTGGCGATGCGTGGCGCGATGGTGGTGGCGTGGGCGCGTCGGGCGCGAGATCCGGCGAGCCAGGCAGCGAGAGCGCGTGGCGCGAAGGCGCGTGGCGCGAAGGCGCCCAAGGCGGTGCGCTGGGGGCGCGAGGTGGCGATGCGTGGCGCGATGGTGGTGGCGTGGGCGCGTCGGATGCGCGATCCGGAGAGCCAGGCAGCGAAAGCGCGTGGCGCGAAGGCGCCCACGTGGGCGGTGCGCCGGGTGCGGGATCCAGAGAGCCAGGCAACGAAGATGCGGGGCGCGAAGGCGCCCAAGGCGGTGCGCCGGGTGCGCGAGGCGGCGATGCGTGGCGCGATGGTGGTGGCGTCGGTGCGCCGGATGCGAGATCCGGAGAGCCAGGCAGCGAAAGCGCGTGGCGCGAAGGCGCCCACGTGGGCGGTGCGCCGAGTGCGCGAGGCGGCGGTCCGCTGCGCGGTGCGGACCCGATCGCGGAGCTGCCGCGGCTGCCGCCGCCTCGCCGGTTCGCCGCGGGCACCGCGCCGATCGCCCCGCAGGCCAGCAGCTTCTTCTCGCAGCTGCGCTACCTCGGCCAGCTCGACCTGACCTACCTCGCGTGTGAAGGCGACGGCGAGCTCGTGCTGATCGATCAGCACGCGGCGCACGAGCGCGTCGAGCTCGCCCGGCTGCGCGAGCGGCAAGCCGGATCCGGCGAGTCGCGCGTCGCGGTCCAGAACATGCTGTTCCCGGTCACGCTGGACGCGACCCCGGCGCAGCTCGCGCTGGTCGCGCGGGTGGGCGAGCTGCTCGCCCAGGTCGGCTTCGAGGTCGAGCCGTTCGGCAAGGCGACGCTGGCGGTCAAGGCCGTCCCGGCGGGCATCCGGCACGGCGATCCGGCCCAGCTCTTGCGCCGCCTGTTGCACGAGTGGGCCGAGGCAGGCGCGCCCAGCGAGGAGGAGCGGCTCGATGCCCTGCTCGGCACGATCGCTTGCCACTCGGTGGTGCGCGCCGGCGACCGGCTGACGCCGAGCGAGGCCGAGACACTGCTGCGCTCGCTCGACGGCGTCGACCTGTCGCTGCCCGCGCCGCATGGCCGCGCGGTGCTGCTGCGCCTGCCGCTCGCCGAGATCGGCCGCCGATTCGGCCGATGACACCCGCTAGAACGACCCGCTGATGCCCACGCCGACGACGGCGCTCGCGGTCGTCGGCGCAACGATCGGTGTCACCTGGAGGTGGTGCCGCTTGTTGTAGTTCTTCGCCGCCGTGCTGGCTGTGGCGACATCGTAGATGATGCCGCCGGCGTAGCCGAGGGCACCGACGCCAACGAGAGCCAGGCCCGAGAGCGGGTTACTGTGGCAATGGTTCCCGCGGTCCGCGAGGCACTCGTCGATCCCGCTGGTCCCGGCGAACACGAGGCCCGCAGAAACGAGGCGGATGCCCATGCCCCAGGTGAACGGTGTACCAGCATAGATCTGACCGGCGGACGGCGTGACGAGCGAGCTCAGCAGGCCGGCGCCCGCGAGGGTGTTGTTATTGAAATGCAAGCCCGCAGCAAACAGGCCGGCCGAGAGCGCCGTGCCGCCCACTGAAAGCAAGCCCGCAACTTCAGGACTTCTAGGTGTCGTGTCGTCCGCCGACGCGAAGCGAGTCGTGAAGAGGAGAAAGCAAGAAACGCCCACCGTGGTGAACCTTATAACTGGCTAGAATCACGCGACGAGCTGTCGAAAGTTGGCCGAGATTCCACCGTCGCGTGACGGACTCTGGACGTTGCTCGACACCTGGCAGCCGTAGCTGGCAAACCGTGGAACGCGTCGTCGGACGCCGGGCGGACTACCCGCCGAGCGCGAAGTAGATGAGGAAGGCGAGCGACGAGGCGAGCATGAGCGGATGGACCTGGCGGGCGCGGCCGGTCAGGAGCTTGAGCACCACGTAGGTGAGGAAGCCGGCGCCGATGCCGTTGGTGATCGAGTAGGTGAACGGCATCACGGTGACGGTGAGGAACGCGGGGATGGCCTCGGTGGGATCGTCCCAGCCGATCGCACCGACCTCGCGCATCATTAGGAAGCCGACCAGCACGAGGATCGCGCCGGTCGCCTGGGGAGGCACCACGCCGGCGAGCGGCGAGAGGAACAGGCACAGCGCGAACAAGAGGCCGGTGACGACCGAGGTGAGGCCGGTGCGGCCGCCGGCGGCTGCGCCCGAGGCGCTCTCGATGTACGTGGTCGCGGAGCTGGCTCCGACGGCGCCACCGGCGGCGGCCGCGAGCGAGTCGACCAGCAACACGGCGCCGGGGCGCGGGAAACCGCCCTGGTCGTCGAGGTAGTGCGCTTCCTGGCCGACGGCGACGACGGTGCCGACGGTGTCGAAGAAATCCGACAGCATGATGGAGAACACGGTGAGCACGGCGGCGGCCGGTCCGAGGACGCGGGCGAAGCCGAAGCTGAATCCGCCGACCAGCGAGAAGTCCGGGGCCGCGACGACCGCGGCGGGGAGCTCGGCCACGTGGGACGCGAACCCGGCACCGCCGAAGCCGGCGCGGGCGACGAGCGCCACCGCGGTGCTCGCGGCCATGCCGATCAGCAGCGCACCTCGCACGCCGCGGGCCAGCAGCCAGCCCGTGAACAGCAGGGTGACCGCGAACAGCCCGACCGGGAAACCATGCAGCCGGCCGGCATCGCCCAGCGTGAGCAACCCGCCCCCGGCCGAGACGAAGCCGGCGTTCTTGCAGCCGATCAGTGCGAGGAACAGGCCGATGCCGATCGCGATCGCGCGCTTGAGCGGCAGCGGCACCGATCGGACGACCACCTGGCGCAGCCCGGTCACGACGAGCAAGGTGACGACGAGCCCCTCGGCGACGATCACGCCCATCGCCTCGGCGAAGGACAGGTGGTCCGCGCCGACCAGCTGGAACGCGACGACGGCGTTGAGGCCCATCCCCGGGGCGAGCGCGAGCGGCAGGTTGGCCGCGAGCCCCATGATCACGGTCATCACCGCCGCGACCAGCGCCGTCGAGGTGAGCAGCGCGCCCGCGCGCTCGGGCCCGGCCGCGGCCCCGAGGATCTGCGGGTTCACGAACAGGATGTAGGCCATGGTCACGAACGTGGTCGCGCCGGCGAGGATCTCGCGGCGCATTGTCGTGCCATGGCCGGTGAGATCGAACAGGCCGTCGAGCCAGGGTCCCTGCGAGCTGCCGGGGGGCGATGCCATGGCGCGCGGCATCATACACGGCGCGCAGCGAGCGTCGCGGCGTTCTCGCGCTGGCCGATCGCCTCGGTCCATGATCGCATGCGGCCGCCGCGCGGCGTACTACACTGCGAGATCGTGGTGCACCGCCTCGTCGTGATCGTCGGTCCGACCGGCGCGGGCAAGACGCGGCTGGCGCTGCAGCTGGCCGAGCATACCGGCGGCGAGGTGGTGTCGGCCGACTCGCAGCAGGTGTACGCGGGGATGGACATCGGCACGGGCAAGGTCACGGCCCAGGAGCGGGCGCGCGTGCCGCATCACGTGCTCGACGTGGTCCGTCCCGACGAGGACATGACGGCGCAGCGCTTCATCGACCTCGCCGACCGCGCGATCGCGGACGCGTGGGCGCGCGGCAAGCGCGTGATCGTGTGCGGCGGCACGGGGCTGTACGTGCGCGCGCTGCTGCTCGGGCTGTTCGCGGGCCCGCCGGCGTCGCGCGAGCTGCGCGACGAGCTGGCCGAGCGGGCGCGGCGAGATGGCACCGCGGCGCTGCACGCCGAGCTCGCGCGCATCGACCCGGCCGCGGGGGCGAAGATCGATCGCAACGACGCCAAGCGGATCATCCGCGCGCTCGAGGTGTTCCGGCTGACCGGCGAGCAGATGAGCGCGCACCAGGCCAAGCACGATCACCGCTCGACGCCGCCGCGCTACGAGGCGAACCTGATCGGCCTGGCGCCCGAGCGCGATGCGCTGTACCGCGCGATCGACGGGCGGGTCGACGCGATGATCGACGCGGGGCTCGAGCACGAGGTGGCGGGGCTGCGCACGCAGGGATACCGGCCGCCGCTGCGCTCGCAGCAGGCGATCGGCTATGCGGAGCTGCACGATGTGGCAGACGGCCGCGTCACCCGCGCCCGGGCGATCGAGCTGATCAAAAGAAATTCGCGTCATTACGCACGGCGTCAGCTGTCGTGGTACCGCGGCGATGGCGCGATCCGCTGGCACCCCGACCCCGCCGCCGTTGACCTCGCCGACCTGGAGCGGTACCTAGCAGGGCTCTAGTCCTCCGTCATGGCCACCGAAACCGCTCCGCCGCCGGTCCTGACCGACCGCATGATCCTCGAGTTCGAGCGGCCGATCATCGACCTCGAGCGCAAGATCTCGGAGCTGCGCGGGCTGTCGACCGAGTCGGTCGATTTCTCGTCGGAGATCCGGCGGCTGGAGCAGAAGGCGCGGAAGCTGCAGAAGGAAGTGTTCGCGGAGCTCTCGGCGCAGCAGAAGGTGCAGCTCGCCCGCCACCCGGCGCGGCCGTACCTGCTCGACTACGTCGGCCTGCTCATGGACGGCTTCATCGAGCTCCACGGCGACCGTAGCTTCCGCGACGACCCGGCGATCGTCGGCGGCCTCGCGCAGTTCGACGAGTGGGAGGTGCTGGTGCTCGGCCACCAGAAGGGCCGCAACACCAAGGACAACATGCACCGAAACTTCGGGATGGCGCGCCCCGAGGGCTACCGCAAGGCGACGCGGCTGATGCGCCTGGCGTCGCGGTTCCGCCGGCCGATCCTGTGCTTCATCGACACGCCGGGCGCCTACCCGGGGCTGGGCGCCGAGGAGCGCGGCCAGGCCGAGGCGATCGCCAAGGCGCTGCAGGTGATGGCGAGCCTGGACTGCCCGACGATCTCGGTCGTGATCGGGGAGGGCGGCTCGGGTGGCGCGCTGGCGCTCGGCGTGACAGATCGCATCCTGATGCTCGAGTACTCGATCTACTCGGTGATCTCGCCGGAGGGTTGCGCGTCGATCCTGTGGCGCGACCCGGCGAAGATCAGCGAGGCGGCGACCCAGCTCAAGCTCACTGCACCGGACCTGCTCGAGCTCGGCGTGTGCGACGAGATCATCCCCGAGGCCCCGGGCGGTGCCCATCGCAACGCCGCGCTGACCGCCGCCAAGCTGCGCGCCGCCCTCAAGCGCCACCTGCACGAGCTCGTCGAGCTGTCCCCCGCGGAGCTGATCGAACGCCGCTACCAGAAGTTCCGCAAGCTCGGAGCCTTCGTCGAGCAACCCGCGTGATCTACGACCTGCTCCTGCTCGGCGTGGTGGTGGGGGCGGGGTACTGGGGCGCGTTCTTCGTTCGCCAGCGCCCCTACGGCACGGCGACCTACGGCGTCATGCAGCTCGCGGCGGCCGCGCTGGCCGGCCTGGGGCTGCTCGGCCGCAAGACCGACAGTGCGCTGCTCGGCATCGCCGGCGCGATCGGCCTGGGCGCCGGGCTGTGCCTGCTCGTGATCGGCCCGGTCGCGCGGATCCTGGCGCGGCGGCTGGCGGCGGCCGAGCGGCTCGCGCTCGCCAGGCGCCTGCTGGATCTCGCCGAGCTGCTCGGGCCCGGATCGGGCGTCGCCGATGACAAGGCGCTGGTCCAGGCGATGGCCGAGATCCGCGAGGGCCGGATCGAGCAGACGGTCGAGGCGCTGACCATGGCGCGCGATCGCGCGTCGGCCGAGGCCCGGCTCGCGATCGACGAGCGGATCGCGATGCTCTACCTCGCCGCGTATCGCTGGACCGACGCGATCGCGCACGCCGAGGCCAACCTGCTGGGCGCGGAGCTGCCGAGCCGCAACGACGCCGAGGGCTCGCTGCGCCGCGAGCTCGGCATCGCCCCGCCGGTGTGGGTCGATCTGCTCGGCGCGTACGGCCGCGTCGGCGACCTCGATCGCGCGGCGCGCATGCTCGCGCAGCTCGAGGACGCCTGCGCCGGACGCAACGACGCCGCGCTGTGGATCCACCGCGGCCGGATGATGTTCCTCGCGCTCGCGGGCCGGATCGACGCGGTGCGCACCCTGGTCGCCCCGAACCGCGCGCGCCACATGACGCCGGCGGCGCGGACGTACTGGATGGCGGTCGCGCACGAGCACCACGGCGATCGCGCGGCCGCCGCGGCGGCCTACGAGAAGGCGCGCGCACGGTCGCGCGGCCGCCCCCGCGAGCTGATCGAGGAGGCGATCGCCCGCCTCGGCGACAGCCGGCGCGCCGAGCCGGGCGCGCTGGCCAGCGAGGTCGTCGCGCGCGTCGAGGCCGCGCCGCTGCCGCCGCCGATCCGGCTCGCCCGACCGCGCCGGCACGTCGCGACCTCGGCGATCACCGCGGCGGTGCTCGTGGTGTCGGTGGTCACGCGCGTCGCGGTCGGCCACACCTGGGACACCGGCGTGCTGGTCCGGGCGGGCGCCATGGTGCACAGCATGGTCGACGCCGGCGAGTGCTGGCGGCTGGTGTCGTGCGTGTTCGTCCACGTCGGGCCCGCGCACCTCGCGCTCAACGCGTTCGGGCTGTTCGTGATCGGCTGGCTCACCGAGGACATCTTCGACACCGCGCGCACGATCGCGATCTTCGGGGTCGCCGGCGTGGCCGGGGCGTTCGCGAGCTACGCCGCCTCGCCGGCCGGGATCTCGGCGGGCGCCTCGGGCGCGGTGTTCGGCCTGCTCGGCGCGCTGTTCGTCGAGCTGACCTGGCACCGCCAGCGCTATCGCGCGGCGTGGAAGCGCGGCCTGTGGGGCGCGCTCGCCGTGATCACGATCGGGCAGCTCGCGTTCGGCTTCCTGTTCTCCGCGATCGATCAATGGGCACACGGCGCGGGGCTGGCGGCGGGCGCAGTGCTCGGCGGTGCGCTGTCGCCGAGCGTGCGATGGGCGCGCGCCGGCAAGACGATCGGCCGCGTCCTCGCCGTCGGGTTCGCCGCCGCCGCGGTGATCGCCGGAGGCCTCGTCGCGGCGACCCCGCTCGCCGATAGCCTCGGCCGCGCGACGGCTTCGAGCGCCGGGTGAACGACCACGTCCACGTCGCGATCCGGGTCCCCGCGGGGTGGATCGAGCCTCCGGACAGCCCGGCCGATCGCCTCCGCGACGGCCTGCAGCGCTACCTCGTGGCCCAGCCCGAAGGGCTGGTGCAGGTCACGATCGCGCGCGTTCCGGAGGCCGCGCTGGCCGAGCAGCTCAGGAGCTGGAGCTCGAACCAGAGCCAGGGCTTGCAGGGCTCGCCCGGCGAGTCGCAGCCCGCCGAGTCCGCGATCGCGCAGCGCGCCGGCTGGATCGGCCGCGAGCTTCGCGGATCGTTCGAGGACGAGATGGAGTATCGCCAGCCGATGCGGGTGATCGTGTGCGGCCGGGCGTTCGGCGCCCAGGCGATCGTGGTGGCTATCGCGGCCCCCGAAACCATCGCGGCCGGCGCGCCGGAGTTTTTCGCGCAGCTGCTCGCCTCGATCGGGCCGGCCTGAACGTCGGCCGGGTGCCGGTGGTCTGCTCGATCCAGACGTCGATCTCGCGGTCGGTCTGGCGCACGGGCTCGCGCTCCGCCCGCGCGGCCTCGCGCCCGGCCGGCATGACCTGCGCGAGCGCGCGCGAGCCGCCGAGCCGGAGCGCGACGTAGAGCACCGCGAGCGACCACAGGAGCCACACGATCGCCCAGCTCCACACCGCCCAGGTCGCCGTGGTGCCGAATGTCGCCGCCGCCATGTTGGTGGCGTCCGAGGCGCCCGCGACCTTGCCGCCGACGACCTGCGCCGGCCGGAACAGCACGCGGATGTCGAGGATCGCATCGACGCACGACTGCGCGGCGATGAAGTGCGCGATCGCGAGCCGCAGCCGGGCGGGCACGGCGATCGCGGCGACCGCACACGCGGCGCCGATCGCCCCGATCGCCCACGGGCCGAAGCTGTCTCCGTCGGGCGTGTCGATCACGGTCAGTGCGGTGCCGACCAGCAGCGCGGCCAGCGCGAGCAGCGCCCAGCGCGCCCAGCGCAGGTCGGGGGTCACGACCAGCAGCACGGCGCCCCACAGCGGCGTGCCCATGTAACCGGCCGCCGCGATCAGCGCGCTGGCGACCCGGCCGGCCTCGCTGCTGCCGTAGGCCAGCCCGCTGGTGTCGCGGTAGATCAGCACGCGGTCGAAGCCGATGCCGGTGACGATCATCGCCAGGCCGTGCGACAGCTCGTGCAGCCAGGTCGCGAGCAGCTTGAACGGGTAGAGCAGCACGCCGCCGAACGGCAGGTTCCACAGCAGCAGCGAGGCCAGCAGCGCGAAGGCCAGCGTACGGAGCTCGAGACGGTCGGTAGGCTTCACTCGGACTTGGCAGGGGGCGAGGGGTCGTCCGCCGCGGGCGGCTTGGCATCAGGCGGCGGAGGAGGCGCTGGATCGAACATGCCCTCGAACAGGTGCGATGTGCGATGGCGAACTGCGGCACCGAGCCGGACCAGCTCGCGCGGATCGAGCCAGCTGAGCAGCGCCTCACTCGGCTTTCTGGCCAGCGACCAGACGTCGGCGAGCTCGACCGGGGCCGTCCCACCGCACACCAGGCCGATCAGCGCTCCCGAGGCCGCTCCCGTGACCACCCCGGCAGCCGGGTACGCCAGCCAGGCCAGCGAGTGCCCCGGCAGGTGGCCCTGCGGGATCGCCGCGATCAGCACGAGACCTGCGCTTGCGACCGCGTGCGCCCGCGCCGCCACGAACACCGCGCGCCTGCGTCCGCCGTCGATCGATGCATATGCAGACAGTCGGCCGATCCCACCCGCGGTGAAGATGGCCGCGACACCGGCGAACACCGCGGTGAGCCGCATGATCTGCATCACGGGGACGTCGGGGTTGCCGATCCCGAGCCGCGCGAGGACCCAGATCGCCGCGGTGAGCGCCGGGACCTCGACCGCGACTCCCGTCAGCGCGCCCTTCCAGAATCCCCAGCGCGGCTTGGCCAGAGGAATCCGGCCAGAAGATCGCGCAGTTATGCTGGCTGACGGATGGTCGTCCATGGCCCGTGCGAAGTGACTGGCTTGGCGGTCGCTGCATTCCCTGTACTATCGCCCGAGGGCTGACCGATGGCTAACGAAACTCGCGCCTATGCCGCTGCTCACTTCGCGCTGGAGCTCAGCGGCATCGAAAAGCTGGGCGTGCTGCGCTCGATCGAAGGTGGGGGGCTCAAGGCCGAGGTGATGACCTACCAGAACGGCGGCACCTACGACCGCTGGCGCCAGCTCGGCAAGCCCAGCTTCGAGGACATCAAGCTGCAGGTCGGCATGGCGATGTCCGAGCCGTTCTACAAGTGGATCGAGCTGTTCTTCGCCGGCAAGGCCGACCGCAAGGACGGCGCGATCGTCGCCGGCGACTTCTATTACAAGGAGCGCGCGCGTCGGGAATTCACCGATGCGATGATCAAGGAGCTCACGTTCCCCAAGTTCGACGCGACGGACAAGAACACCGCGTACATGGGCGTGACGTTCAGTGTCGAGAACATCCTGTTCAAGAAGGGCGAAGAGGGCAAGACGCTCGATCAGAACGCCGGGACCGAGACCCAGAAGTCGTGGAAGGCCTGCAACTTCACGTTCAGCATCGACGGCTTCGACTGCTGCAAGCGCGCCACGAAGATCGACTCGTTCACGATCAAGCAGAACGTGCTCGACTACCACGCCGGCGGCCGCCGCGCGCCGTCCAAGACGCCGAGCGCGATCGACTTCCCGCAGATCTCGTTCTACCTCCCCGAGGTCGACGCCCAGCCGCTGGCCGATCACTTCAAGAAGCGCGGCGTCGACGGCGAGGTCCCGGGCCGGCTGCACGGCCAGATCACGACGTTCGACAACGCGCAGTCCACCAAGTTCACGCTCGAGTTCTTCAACGCCGACATCCTCAACATGGCGCCCGACAAGGCCGACTCCTCGACCGAGGAGATCAAGCAGGTCAAGGTCGACCTGTACGTCGAGAAGATGTCGTTCAAGTACACGCAGGGCTAGCCCGCGATCAGCTGCAGCGGGCCGCGCGGTGCAGCGAGTGCCAGCGCGCGACCGCCTCGCACTTGGCGGCGCCCAGCAGCGCGGCGACCGCGTCGCGCTCGTCGGGGCCGGCCGCGAACGCGTCGACCGGCGTCAGCACGAACGCCAGCACGTCCAGCGCGCTGCCGGGATTCGGCTGGTACGTGGTGCTGAACAGCGTCTCGCCCATGGCGCACCCTCCCATCCGAGGATCCGGGCCGCAAGTTTTTGACATCGTGCAGCCGTGTGCGCGAATGGCGCATATCGGTCCGCCGCGGCGAAAGCTGCATGTTGCCCGGAGGCCGTTGCTATAGTGCGCGCGCGTGGACCCCGCGACCTCGGAGCACAGGGGTGTCACGACCCGGCTCGGGTCGTTCGAGATCCTGCGCCGGCTGGCGCGCGGAGGCATGGCCGAGATCTACCTGGCCCGCGCCGACGGCCCCGCCGGCAAGCTCGTCGTGCTCAAGAAGATCCTGCCCAGGTACGCCGACAAGCCGCGCTACGTCCAGCTGTTCCTCGAGGAGGCCAAGCTCGCCGCCGGCCTCGATCACCCCAACATCGCGCAGGTCTACGACATCGGCTTCGAGGGCGGCCCGTTCTTCGCGATGGAGTACCTCCACGGCCAGGACCTGCGCTCGATCCTGCACCGCACCTGGCGGCTGCACGAGCGGTTCCCGATCGAGCACGCGGTCGACATCGCGCGCCAGGTCGCCTCCGCGCTGCACTGCGCGCACGACAAGCGTCGCGACGACGGCACGCTGCTCGGCATCGTGCACCGCGACGTCTCGCCGTCGAACATCATCGTGACCTACGACGGCGCCACCAAGCTCCTCGACTTCGGCGTCGCCAAGACCGCGGCGAGCACGGTGAAGACGCGGACCGGCACGCTCAAGGGCAAGATCTCGTACATGTCGCCGGAGCAGGCGAGGGGCGCGGCGATCGATCGCCGCAGCGACATCTTCTCGCTCGGCATCGTGCTGTGGGAGATGGTGACCACGCAGCGGCTGTACCGCGCCGAGAACGACCTCGCGACGCTGCAGCTGATCATCACCCGGCCGCCGCGGCCGCCGTCGTCGGTGTG
>VBLP01000388.1 GCA_005887925.1 Deltaproteobacteria bacterium
GCATCGCGATGTACGGGGTGTCGGCGTCGGTGCCGAGCTCGAACACCTGCACGATGTGGCGGTGGTCGAGCCGCGCGGTGATCCGCGCCTCGTCGATGAACATCTCGACGAACGAGCGATCGGTGGCAAGGTGCGGCAGGATCTTCTTGATCGCGACCAGCTTCTCGAAGCCGTGATCGCCGGTCAGCGTGGCCTTGAACAGCTCGGCCATGCCCCCGACCGCCAGCCGGTCGACGATCTGATACCTCCCGACCGCCTTGGGCATGGACGCCATCACGACCCGGTCACTATACGTCGCCGCTGTCACTTTGACAGCGCTGCCGTCGGCGGACGCGAACGGCTGACACGCGCGGCGGGACCGATCGCGTAAGCCTGCAGGGTTACCCCGTGGCACGCGGCTTGATGAAGCGGCTTACCGATGCAACCGCTCGCGTTCAGGGTTCGGCCGTGGTCGAGCGTGCTCGTGCGCCGGCCCTGGCTGGTCACGCTCGCCGCCGTCGTCGTCTGTGCCGGGTTCGCGGCGCACGCGGCGACCTCGCTGGTCGATGCGCGGTACCTCTCGGAGGTGCCGTCGCGGCCACCGGGGCCAGCGCCGCCGCGGCCGGCGCCGCGGGTCCGGCCCGACGGCGACCAGCTGCTCGCGCGCGACATGTTCTGCTCGTCGTGCCGGGGCGGTTCGGCGGCCGCGGCGGTGGCCGGGCTCGCGGGCGCGCAGGCGACGCTGATCGCGACGAGCCTGGGCCGGGAGTCGTACGCCACGCTGGTCGTGACGCCGACGGCGGTGCAGGGCTCGTGGGGGCTGGGCGAGGCGATCCCCGGGCTGGGCCGGGTCGATCGCATCGCGCCGACGTGGATCGAGATCGTCGACGCCTCGGGCCACCGCGGCCGGCTGTCTCTGCTCGACGCGGCGGCGGACCGCGGCTCCGACACGGCAATGTCGAGCCCGGCCGCCGCCGCCTGGTCCAGGCGGGTCCAGAAGATCGACGAGCAGACCTACGAGGTCGATCGCAGCCTGGTGCGCGAGCTGGTCAGCGGCACGACGCAGGGTGGCGTGCGAGCCGTCCCGGTGTTCGACCGCGGCGGGATCGGCGGCATCCGGCTGGTCGGCATGACCGAGACGTCCGTCGCTGCCGCGCTCGGCCTCAGCGCCGGCGACAAGCTGACCGCGATCAACGGCGCGCCGATCCAGAGCCTGCAGCAGCTGCTCGACCTCTACGCCGGGCTCGATCAGCTGAGCTCGGTCGAGCTCTCCGGCACGCATGCCGGCAAGCCGCTGGTCCGGACGCTGCGGCTGCGCTGACCCGCCCGGCGCCGCGAATAGCCGCCCGGGCGCCGGCGTTGGATCGCGGGGCCGCGAGTTGCGACCGCCGCATCCCCGCAGGACAATTCCGCGATGCCCGAGCCCGCCCCGCCCCGTCGCTTCGGCGGCGCGCTCGCGGTCGGCGCCGGCATCCTGCTGTCGCGGATCGCGGGGCTGGTGCGCGAACGCGCGATCAACCACTACCTCGGGCTGACCCCGGCCGCCGGTGCGTTTCGCGCCGCGCTGCGGATCCCGAACCTGCTGCAGAGCCTGTTCGGCGAGGGCGTGCTGTCGGCGTCGTTCATCCCGGTCTACGCCCGGCTGCGCGCCGAGGGCCGCCACGACGATGCTGCGCGCGTCGCTCGCGCGGTGGGCAGCCTGCTCGCGCTGGTCGCGAGTCTGCTGGCGCTGGGCGGGGTGCTCGCCGCGCGTCCGCTGGTCGAGCTGCTCGCTCCGGGGTTCGATGGATACGACCACGACCTGACCGCGCCGCTGGTCCAGATCCTGTTCCCCGGCGTCGCGCTCCTCGTGATGTCGGCGTGGTGCCTCGGCGTGCTCAACAGCCACCGCAGGTTCTTCCTGTCGTACGCCTCGCCGGTCCTGTGGAACGCGGCGCTGATCGCCGCCGCCGTGGTCGCAGGCCGCCGGCTCGCGGGCCGCACCGACGACATCGCCGTGTGGATCACGTGGGGCGCGGTGATCGGCTCGGCGGCGCAGTTCCTGGTCCAGCTGCCGGTCGTGGCGCGCCTGATCGGCTCGCTCCGGCCCTCGCTCGCGGTTCGCGATCCCGGCGTCGCCGCCACGCTGCGTGCGTTCGTCCCGGTCGTGCTGGGCCGCGGCTCGGTGCAGCTGTCGGGCTACATCGACCAGGTGCTCGCCAGCTACCTCGGCACCGCGATGGTCGCCGCGATCTCGATCGCGCAGACGCTCTACCTCCTGCCGGTCAGCCTGTTCGGCATGGCGGTCTCGGCGGCCGAGCTGCCCGAGATGTCGAGCGCCACCGGTGGCGACGCGGCCCGCGCCGAGCACCTGCAGAACCGGCTGCGCGGCTCGCTGCGCCGCATCGTGTTCCTGGTCGTCCCGTCGGCGGTCGCGTTCGCCGCGATCGGCCGGCCGATCATCGCGCTCCTGTTCCAGACCGGCCGGTTCGATGCCGGCGACACCCAGACCGTCTGGATCATCCTCGCTGGCTCGGCGATCGGCCTGTCCGCCGGCACGCAGGGACGCCTGCTCGGCTCGGCGTTCTACGCGCTCGGCGATCCGAGGCCGCCGCTGCGCGCCTCGCTGATCCGCGTCGCGATCACCGCGGCGCTGGGCTGGGCGTTCGCCTTGCCGGTGCGCGACTGGCTCGGCTACGCCGAGGTCTGGGGCGCGTTTGGCCTCACCGCGAGCGCCGGGCTGGCGGCCTGGATCGAGTTCTCGCTGCTGCGCCGCTGGCTCGCGCGACGGATCGGGCCGGTGCCGGTGCCCGTCCGCCTCGGCCTGGGCACGCTGGCCGCGGCGGTGGTGGCCGGCGGGCTGGGCTATCTCGCCGACCGGCTCGCCTCGGCGGCGGGCGCCGCAGCGTGGCTCTCGGCGCTCGCCGCGATCGGCACGTTTGGCGTCGCCTATCTCGGCATCACCAGCCTCGCCGGCATCCCCGAGGCCGAGGCGTTCACGCGGCGGCTGCGACGCCGGCGCTGACGCAGTCGCGGCGACCGATCCCGCTCCGCCGTTCTCGCACCGACGGGCCGGCGCATGCGAACAACCCGCTGCATCGTGCATCGTGCGGGTGCTACAGTGCCGCCATGCGGCCCCTCGTCATCGCGGTGTTGCTGCTGTCCTGCGTCAGCGATCCGTCGCGCCGGACCCAGGCGTCGAGCCCGCCGGTCGCGGTGCCGGTGCCGGTGATCGTGGCCGATGCTCCGCCGGCGGCCGCGCAGTCCGCGACCGCGCCGGCGATCGCGCCGGGGGAAGCTCCCGCGGCGTCGCCGCCGGTGCTCCTCGCCGCTCGAACGCCCGCCGCGCCGGTCGATCCGCGTGCGGCGGCGCGCCAGGCCGCGCACGACGTGCTCGCCCAGCACTGCGGCGAATGCCACGAGGGCCATCGCTCGGACAAGCCCAAGGCGCTCGCCGTGTTCGATCTCGACCAGCCCGACTGGCCGAGCCGGTTCGACGCGCATCGCTTCGCCTCCGCGCTGGGTCGGCTGGCCAAGAAGCCCGACCCTGCAAGCGCCGTGTTCATCGCGTTCCGCGACGCCGAGCTCGCCTCTGCGAAGCCCAACTAGCTGACCGTCGATCGGCCGGTCGCGCGGTCGTGCGGTGATAGATTCCGGCCATGACCACGGCCCCTGCCGATCCGGCGCTGCTCACCATCACCGAGCTCGGCGCGGCGTTCCGCGCGCGGCGGCTCTCGCCCGTCGAAGCGACGCGGAGCTGCCTCGACCGCATCGCGCGGCTCGATCCCGAGCTGCACGCGTTCATCACCGTCACCGCCGACGCTGCGCTCGACCAGGCGCGCGCCGCGACCGCCGAGCTCGAGCGCGGCCGAGACCGCGGCCCGCTGCACGGCGTGCCGATCGGGCTCAAGGACCTGATCGACACCGCCGGCGTGCCGACCACCGCCGGCAGCGCACTGTTCGCCGACCGCGTCCCCGCCGAGGACGCCGAGGTGGTGCGGCGGCTGCGCGACGCCGGCTGTGTGATCCTCGGCAAGCTCAACCTGCACGAGGTGGCGTACGGCGCGAGCGGCGTCATCGGCCACTTCCCCGCGACCCGCAACCCGCGCAGCCCCGCCCACATCACCGGCGGATCGTCGTCGGGGTCGGCCGCCGCGGTCGGGGCCGGCATGTGCTACGCGGCGCTCGGCTCGGATACCTCGGGCTCGATCCGCGTCCCGGCCGCGCTGTGCGGCATCGTCGGCTTCATGCCGAGCTACGGGCTGGTCAGCCTGCGCGGCGTGACCCCGCTGTCGTGGTCGTACGACCACGTCGGTCCGATGACGCGCTCGGTGCGCGACGCGGCGCTCGTCCTGCAGGTGATCGCGGGCTACGACGCCGCCGACCTCACCAGCATCGCGTTTCCCGCCGCGGACTACGTCGGCGGACTCGATGCGCCGGGGCCGATGCCGCGGATCGGCGTGGCCCGCTCGCACTTCTTCGATGACCTCCATCCCGACGTCGCCGCCGCGGTCGAGCGCGCGCTCGGCGTGCTCGCCGGCCTGGGCGCGACCTTGCGCGACGTCGCGATCGCGGTCGACGACGACCGCACGGTGTTCCGCGCCGAGTCATGGGCGTACCACCGCGCGCACGTCGAGGCATCGCCCGAGCGCTACCAGCCCGAGACCGTGCGGCGGCTCCGCACCGGCGAGGCGGTCGCCGCGGCCGAGTATATCGCCCGGCTGCACGAGCTGCAGCACATGCGCCGCCGCGCACCCGCGCTGTTCGCCGACGTCGACCTGATCGTCGCGCCGACCACCGCGATCCCCGCACCGAGCTTCGCCGAGCTCGCGGAGCGCCCCGAAGATCTGCGCCCGCGCGAGCTGGTCCTGATGCGGACCACCCGGATGTTCGACGTGCTCGGCACGCCGGGGATCAGCGTGCCGTGCGGCACCACCGCCGCCGGCCTACCGATCGGCCTGCAGATCATCGGCCCCCCGGGCGGCGACGCGGCCGTCCTCCGGCTCGCCGCAGCATACGAGGCCGCGACGCGCTGAGTACCAGCCCGATTCGTCAGCACCCCACGATGCGTATCGTCTTCCCCTCGTGCTGCACCTCGCGCAGAAACAGCTTGTCGGCCCACGAGACCTCCTTGCGCAGATCGAACATCACGAGCCAGCCGTCGCCGATCTCCGCGTGATTCAGATAGCGCCCGACCTGTTCGAGCGCCTCGGCCTCGGTCTCCGTATCGCGGCGGAGCTTCACCTCGATCGCATGGCGTGCTCCTCGCCAGAAGATCATCAGATCGAGCGCACCGCGCCCGAGGCCGTATTCGCGCTCCACCCGTCCGCCGCCGTTGACGATGCGCTGCAGAAACGCCATGAGCATCAGGTGCGGGCCGGCCTCGCGGTAGGCGAAGCCCTCGGCCGCAAGGTGCCCGTCCTTGCGCCAGAACACCTGCCACTCGGCCATCAGCTTCCCCATGTCGAGCGAACCATCGGGTTGCACGAACACCGCGGGCTCGACCGCGATCTGCCCCTGCTGCACATACGTGAGCGCGCGCGGAATGACCTCCTGGTAGATCGGATTGGCGATGGCCCACTGGCCTCTTGCCATACCGACGAGCCCGAGACCGACCACATAGGCGAAGTCGTCGTCGAGCACGTCTCCTTCGGTAGTGCCACCGGTGAGCATGGGTGCAAGGATCCGCCGCACCCGCGGTTCCCGCAGCCGCGCCACGAGCGAGTCAATGTGAGAGCGCCGCTCGAGGATGATCGTCTCCTTGGCCGCATCGACGTGCGCTGCGGTCACTTCCGTCCCGCGATCTTTCACGTCGCGGCGCACGATCTGATCGGCCAGCGCGTTGGTGAGCCACGGGTGCCCCTGACCCAGCTCGTAGATGCGTGCGGTGGCCTCGGGCGCGAAGCGCTGCCCGGTGGCCGCGGTGTGCTGCCCCAGGAGCTCGCCCACCTCGGCCTCGGTGAACGGCCCTAGCGTCGTCGCCTCAGCTGTGATGTTGAACGGTGACGTGGTACCGAGCCACGTGAGCGTGCGACGCTCCTCCTGCCGAAGCGAGTAGTCGCGGACCTGCCGCTGCCCCACCAGCACGACGCTCGCGGGAAATGGCACGCGGCTGCGCTCGATGTAGCCATGGCGGAGCTGGGTGAGGAAGGAGACCATCGCCTCGCCCACCAGGCCATCGGCCTCATCGCACAAGAGCACCAGCGGCTGCGATTCGAGGCCGACGAGATGCTGTAGATAGGCCAGGAGCGCGCTCTGGGGCCTGGCCAGCATCGCGTCGACCTCGGCGCGCCCCGGGCGCGACCACGCGTGATGCCGCTGCGCGAGCGCCCGGTCGATGGCATCGAGCACTGCGGCCATCGCACGCGCCACGTCGGGCTGCTCACGGGCGGTCTCGAGGTCGACCCACAACGCACGGCAGCCACCGGCAGCATCGAGGTGATCCTCGAGCCACATCAAGCTCGTGGTCTTTCCAGTCTGACGGCCGGCATGCAGCGTGAAGTACTTGCGCTCCTCGATCAGCTGCAGAACGCGCCCGAGCCGCCGCTCGGGCGGAAGCATGTAATGCTCACCCGGAATGCACGGGCCGGCGATGTTGAACGATAGCGCCACGCCGAAGCCTAGCAGCGGGCACAACGCCACCGCAAGGAACTGGGCTGCCGGGGCTCACGCCGACTCCCTCGACGATAAGAGCTCGCCATCATCACGAAGCATCCGCTCGTATCGCCGAGCAAGACTCCCAGTGCAGGACCGCGGCAAGGTGCGCGAGCATCGCTCTGCAGCTGGGTACCCGACGCGTCCACCACGGTGATCAGAACGCGCCGCGGACGACGAGGCCGATGCTGCCGTCGCCGAGGCTGGGCACCAGCGCGACGGGCTTGGTCTCGAGCGACGGTGCGGTGGCCCAGACGATCACGGCGGTGATCGCTGCAGCCCCGGCGCCGCCGAACAGGTAGTCGGACCAGCGGGCGGACCGGCGGGCGGCGTCGACGCGGTCCTTGGCGGCCGTGACCTGGTCGGTGGCACATTGATCGATCGAGCCGCCGCAGCGCTGCTTGGCGTCGTTGAACTTGCCGCGCGCGTCGAGGCCGAGCACGGTGCCGGCGCCGGCCGCGCCGAGGGCGAGGCCGCCGATCACGCCGGCGAGGATGTGGCGGCGGTGCCGGCTGGCGGCGATCTGGGCGTCGCGCTCGGCATCGCGGTCCGCGTCGGCGGGCCGGGGTGGCCTGGGCCGGGGCGGCTCGACCGGCGCGGCGGCGAGCGGCTCGAGCACCGGGATCTCGATCGCGAGGGTCTGGCCCTCGACGGCGGTGTAGTCGTGGCTCCAGCTCCGGGTCGTGACGCGCTCGCCGTCGCGGCCTGCGGCGCTGGCGGTCACGGGGCCGGGATCGATCGGCACTGCGACGGGCACGTCGACGGCGACCTCGCGGCCGTTGACCTGCACGACCAGCCCCGGCGTCGGACCGGCGAGCTTGATCGTGTACTTGGGCAGGCGGCGCTCGAGCCTGGCGGCCTGGGCGGCGGCGTCGCTGCGCAGCTCGGCGCTCGGCGCGGTGTCGGCGAGCTCGCGCCAGAGGAGCCACGCCGACGCGACCCGACCGGCGCGGCCGTGGCAGCGTGCGAGCGCGCCCTTGGTGCCGCTGTCCTTGACCAGCTGGAGGCTGGCCGCCAGCTCGGTACACGCCTTCTCGATCCGGCCGGCCTTGAGGTCCTTGATGCCCTGATCGAACAGCACGACGGCCTCGGCCTGCGGATCGGCCAGCGCGGGCGCGGCGAGGCTCACGAGCACGGCCGCGAGCGCGGCCGCGGCGCGGGTCATGGCTTCTTTCCGTCGTGCGTCATGTGCGACCACTTGTCGTCGTCGTCGTCGGACGCGTCTGACCCCGCCGCCGAGCCCGCGGACCCGGACCCGGTTGCCGCGGCCGCGTGCGACCCGCCGGCCGGCCGCCGCGGCTTGCGCCGACGGTGCTCGGGGACCGGCGTGGCCTTCACGGTGACGGCCGCCGATCCGGGGCCGGCCGCGGCCGTTGGCGCCGCGATCGCCGTCGCGGTCCGGGCGGCGGGCTCGGGCGGCGACGTCGGCCCGACGGGCGGCGGGTCGTGCCGCGGCTCCTCGACGATCGGCTCGACGATCGGCGCGGGCGGCCGCGCCGCCTCGGGCACGGCAGGCGCCGGCTTGGCGATCGCAGGCGGCTCCACCAGATCGGCGCCGCCGATCCAGCCCGTGTACCACAGCATGCCGACCACGAATGCGCCGGCGCCCAGCCCCGCGACGAGCGCCCCGGCAACGCCCCACGAGCGCTCGCGGCCGGCGAGCGACTGCCCCGACGTCCCGACCAGCGTGTTCGACGGCAGCTGCTCGGCGCCGCGCGGCAGCGCCGCGATCGCGCCCGGCTCGACCAGCTCGTGCGGGATCGTCGCCGACGAGTCGTGCTTGCCGGTGCGCCGCAACACGACCTGGATCCGCGACGCGCTGGTGCTGGCGTTCTGCGGCCCGTACGGCGCCAGCGCGTGCGCGAGGTCGCCGACGTCGGCGTAGCGCGCGTCGGGCTCCTTCTGCAGGCACCGCATCACGACCGCCTCGAAGCCGTCGGGCAGATCGCCGCGGATCGTCGACATCGGCTCGGGGTCGTCGTTGACCACGTGCATGCACAACAGCGGCAGCGTGTCGCCGCGGAACGGCGCCTGGCCGACCACGAGCTGGTAGAGCACCACGCCGAGCGACCAGACATCGGCGCGATGGTCGACGCTGCGGGTCGACTCCATCTGCTCGGGCGCCATGTACGCCGGCGAGCCCATGATGTCGCCGGTCTTGGTCGAGACCCCGGTGACCTTGACCTTCGAGATGCCGAAGTCGAGCACCTTGACGATCGCGCCGCCGTCGTTGCGCTTGTGGAGGAACAGGTTGTCGGGCTTGAGGTCGCGGTGGACGATGCCGAGCGCGTGGGCCTCGGCGAGGCCCTCGATCGCCTGGAGGATGAAGTCGACCGCGTCGGACACGCGCAGCGGGCCGTGCCGCCGCAGCATCGCCGCCAGGCTCTCGCCCTGCAGGTACTCCATCACGATGTACGGCGCGCCGCTGTCGAACCGGCCGACGTCCATCACGCGGCACACGTGGTCGCTGTTGAGCCGGCCGGCGGCCTTGGCCTCGCGCAGGAACCTGAGCGCGGTCTCCGGCGACTCGCCCGCGCCGGGCAGCATGAACTTGATCGCGACGCGCTGATCGAGCTCGAGGTGGGTCGCGGCCACGACCATCCCCATGCCGCCGATGCCGAGGATCTTGGTGACCCGGTACTTGCCGGCGAGCACATCGCCGACGGCGGCGAGGCCCTTCATGACGCGCGGCTCGCGGGGTCCATCCTCGCCAAGGATATCACCATGGTGCCGGTTTGTAGTCCTTGAGGAACAGGCCCCACAGATGATGGCCGGTGTTCAGGCCGTCGAACACCGGATCGACGATGCGGGCGGCGCCGTCGACGATGTCGAGCGGCGGGTGGAAGCCATGAATGCGAGTTTTGCGCTTCGCGTGCACCGCGGGATCTTCATCGGTGACCCAGCCGGTATCCACGCTGTTCATGTGGATTCCGTCACGTACGTAGTCGGCCGCCGACGTCCGCGTCATCATGTTGAGCGCGGCCTTGGCCATGTTGGTGTGGGGGTGCTTGTCGGTCTTCCACCGACGGTAGAACTGCCCCTCCATCGCCGACACGTTGACGACGTGTGCGTCGCGCGACGGGACCTTTGCGAGCAGCGGCCGGAGCCGCGCGTTGAGCACGAACGGCGCCACCGCGTTGACCAGGTGGACCTCGAGCAGCTCGGCGGTCGGGACCTCGGCGAGCGTCATTCGCCAGCTGTTGAAGTCGCGCAGATCGACCTGCTGCAGATCGGCGTCGAGCCGGCCGGCCGGATAGAGGTGGCCGCCGCGCTCGAGGTCCTCGGCGAGCAGCGGCACCTGGGCCAGCACCGCGGACTTCCACAGCCCCGCGCGCGGATCGACCCCGGCGCCGGCCCGGACCAGGGCGTGGCCGAGCTCGCGGTCGCGCTCGAGCATCGCGCGCTCGGGCGCCGGCAGCGCCGCCCAGTCGCCGAGCTCGCCGGCGATCACGTGGTCGTACCAGCCGACCGGCCGTCGCACGGTCTGGCACGCGTTGTTGATCAGCGCGTCGAGCCGCGGCAGCGTCCGGCACAGGTGGTCGCACAGGCGCTCGACGCTCGGCGTGTGGCGCAGGTCGACGCCGTGGACGTGCAGCCGCGCCGTCCAGCCGGCGGCGTCGGGCTCGCGGGCGAACCGCCGGGCCGCATCGCGCGGGAACCGGGTCGCGACGATCACCTCGGCGCCGGCGCGCAACAGCTTGATCG
>VBLP01000389.1:0-10761 GCA_005887925.1 Deltaproteobacteria bacterium
GCGCGCTCGGCGTGCAGGCGGACCGCGCGGCGCGGATGATCGAAGCCCTCGACATTGTTGGTCATCGACTCGAGGAGGTCCGCCTGATCCGGGTGTTCCAGGGCGAGAAGGGGCCGCACGGGTCGATCGCCCGCGGCGAGTTCCACTACGCGATCGACCGCGTCGCGTCGGCCCGGCGGCGCGGTCGCGACGACCGGCGCGGTGACGACCGGCGCGGCGACCGCGGGCGCGGTGGCGACCGCGGGGGTGGTGGCGACCGCGGCGGGCCCGGCGGCCGGCGCGATCGCGACAAGCCGCGCGGCCTGGGCAGCCTCAAGCTGGGGGCACCGAAAGACGACGCCAAGGACCGCGAGCGTGAAGAGGATCGGCCGGGTCGCGGCGAGATGCCCCGCGCGGGCATCGGCTGGCAGCTCACGGCCGCGCCGCGCGAGTTCGGCGAGGGTCGCGGACGCGGCGGTCCTCGACGAGGCCCGGGCGGTCCGGGAGGTCCGGGCGGCCCACGCGGTCCCGGTGGCCCACGCGGTCCAGGTGGCCCACGCGGTCCCGGTGGCCCACGCGGTCCCGGTGGTCCACGCGGTCCGGGCGGCCCGGGTGGCCCGGGTGGCCCGGGTGGTCCGGGCGGCGAGCGCCGCGAGTGGAGCGAGCGCCGCGAGTGGCGCGATCGCGGCCCTGGCGCGCCCTTCGAGCCGCAGCAGCTCGGCCCCGACGGTCAGCCGTTGCCGCCGCACGAGCCTCGCCCGCCTCGCCACGAGGGGCGCCCCCCCCACGAGCCGCGCGAGCCGCGCCCACCCCGCCAGGACGCGGAGCCCCGGCTCGGCCCGGATGGCCAGCCGCTGCCGCCCCGGCCCCGCCGCGAGCGCAAACCGATCGGCCCCGACGCCAACGGCCTGGGCCCCGACGGAAAGCCGTGGGACCCCGAGCGCCGCGCCAAGCGCATGGCCGAGCGCCGCGAGCAGGTGAATGCGCCGGAAGGCGGCCCCGTCGAAGCACCATCCTCGACGCCTCCGACCGCGCCTCCTGCCGCCTCGTCCGACGCTGTGGCCGAAGTCCCCAAGGACTAGGCCACCCGGCGAAACCCGAGGTGTGGCGATGTGTCGAGGAGTATCATCCTACCAACTCTGGTAGTACATCTTCGGTGCTACATCCTCGGACCGGTCCCGGGAGGTTTCCATGAGCTGTCGTCGCCTGTTGTCTGCCGCGGTCGTGGTGGTCGCGGCCATCGCTTGGGGCGGTATCGCGAGCGCCGATCTATCGCGCAGCGTGATCGCGGCGTTCCGCGGGGATCTGGTGATCACCAAGGGTGACCTGCCGGAGGGCAAGTCCGAGAAGGACACGATCGCCAGGATCAAGACCGAGCGGCTCAAGGAGCTGTCCGGCGAGGCCATACCAGCGACAAGAAGTTCGTCGCCAACATGGGGCTCGACGGCGTCGATCCCAAGACGCCCGTGCTGAGCGGCGAGATCTCGATCAACGAGGACGACGGGCTGTCCAAGGGCAAGCCATACATCATCAAGCTGGTGACCGACCGGGACGTCGTGGTCGCATCGACCCCGCTGGTGATGAAGTAGCTCCCGCCGCGAATTTCGGCGTTACAGTCGCCGCGTGCCGTCCCCCTCGCGTATCGACCTCCACGTGTCCCCGCCGCGCGTCGAGCTGCCGCGCGACTACAACGCCGCGTACGACCTGCTGCAGCGCCACGTCGACGAGGGCCGCGGCGACCGCATCGCGGTGATCGACGACGACGGCCGCCACAGCTACCGCGCGGTCGCCGAGCGGGCCCTGCGCGCGGCCGGCGCGCTCGCCGCCCTCGGGGTCGTGCCCGAGCAGCGGGTCGCGCTGTGCATGCTCGACTCGGTCGACTTCGTCGCGACCTCGGCGCCATCCCGGTCCCGCTCAACACCCTGCTCACCGCCGACGACTACAGCTACCTCGTGCGCGACATGCGCGCCGCGGCGCTGATCGCCAGCGACGCGCTCCTGCCCAGGCTCGGCCCCGCGGCCGCCGCGGCCCGCGCCGTCGCCGGCTGCCAGACCGCGCTCGGCGGCGACCTCGGCACGCTGCCGTCGTGGCGCCGCCTGATCGAGCAGGCCGCGCCGCTGCCGGCGTTCGCGGCGACCACGCCCGACGACGTCGCGTTCTGGCTCTACTCGTCGGGCTCGACCGGCCGGTCCAAGGGCGCGATGCACCTGCACGGCAGCCTGGTCTGGACCGCCGCGCTCTACGCCCAGCCGATCCTCGGGATCACCGCCGACGACGTGGTCTACTCGGCCGCCAAGCTGTTCTTCGCCTACGGCCTGGGCAACGCGCTGACCTTCCCGTTCTCCGTCGGCGCCGCCGCGGTCCTGTCCGCCGAGCGCCCGACCCCGGCGACCGTGATGCGCGTGATGCGCGATCACCAGCCGACGATCTTCGGCGGCGTGCCGACCCTGTTCGCGGCGCTGCTCGCCGATCCGCAGCTGTCGCCGGGCGCGACCTCGCGGCGGCTGCGGATCTCGACCTCGGCGGGCGAGGCCCTGCCCCGCCACATCGGCGAGCGCTGGCGCGAGCGCATGGCCAGCGACATCCTCGACGGCATCGGCTCGACCGAGATGCTGCACATCTTCCTCAGCAACCGCCCCGGCGATATCCACTACGGCACGACCGGCCGTCCCGTCCCCGGCTACGACCTCGAGCTCCGCGGCGACGACGATCGGCCGACCGACGCCGACGAGGGCGCGCTGTGGGTCCGCGGCCCCACCAGCTGCATCGCGTACTGGAACGACCGCGCGCGCAGCCTCGCCGCGTTCCACGGCCCGTGGACCCGCACCGGCGATCGCTACAGCCGCGGCGCCGACGGCACCTGGACCTACAGCGGCCGCGCCGACGACATGCTCAAGGTCGGCGGGATCTGGGTGTCGCCGTTCGAGGTCGAGTCCGCGCTCGCCGCGCACCCCGCCGTGCTCGAGGCCGCCGTGGTCGGCGCCGAGGACGCCGACGGGCTGACCAAGCCCAAGGCCTTCATCGTGCTGCGCGACGCCGGCGCCGGCGACCGCGACGCCCTCACCGGCGAGCTCAAGACCTTCGTCAAGACCTCGCTCGCCCCGTTCAAGTATCCGCGCTGGATCGAGTTCGTCGGCGAGCTGCCCAAGACCGCCACCGGCAAGATCCAGCGCTTCAAGCTGCGGGCCCCGGACCGCGGATAGCCGATCGCAGCGCGGCCGCCGCAGGCGATGGTGGAACACGGCGGTGTTTTCCGCCTATGACATCACAGACGATGGCATCGGTCTGGGAGGTGGATATGGTACCGATTTTGCTGGGGAGTGCGTCGCGGTCTGTGCTGGGGGTGGTCGGCGCCGTTCTGGCGCTCGCGGGCTGCTTGCCGTCGCAGCTGCCGGCGCACGACGGTCTGGCGCGCGTGAGCCCTCGCGTCGACTACGGGGTCGCGGCGACGTGGTTCGAGCTGCCCAACGGGCTGAAGGTCGCGCTCGTGCCGGAGCCGCATGCGAACCTGATCTCCGTCGATGTCCGGTACATGGTCGGCTCGTCGGCGGATCCACCCGGCAAGGCCGGGCTCGCCCACCTGGCGGAGCACATCCTGTTCCAGGGGCGCGACGAGCCGGCAGGGCCGACGCTGGCGGACCGGCTTCGCATGGTCGCGCTCGAGCAGAACGCGTACACGACGCTCGACGCCACGCACTTCTACTCGGTCGCGCTGGCCCCGCAGGCGGGTCGATTACTCGCGCTCGAGGCCGCTCGGCTGGCGTCGGGGTGTCGCGGCATCGATCAGGCCGTGTTCGAGCGCGAGCTCGCGGTCGTCGCACTCGAGGTCGGCCAGCGCCCCGACGCGCTGCGCGATGCGGTCTACGCCGCGGTGTTCGGCGCGGGCCACGCGTACGCGCACTCGACCGGCGGCCGCGTCGAGAGCCTGACGCTGGCGGATGTGTGCAGCTTCGTCGACGCGCACTACGCGCCCAACCGCGCGGCGCTGATCGTCGGCGGGCGATTCGACGTCGCGGCGGTGGGCGCGGCGATCAGGGCGCAGTTCGGCCAGCTTCCGCGGCGAGCAACCGGGGCGTTCGCGCGGATCCTGCCGGCGGCGATCCAGAGCCGGGTCAGCAAGCTCGAGCTGCCGATCGCCAGGCCGACCGCGATGATCATCCTGCCCGCCGCGCGGTGGGGCAGCCGCGAAGCCGTAGACGACGCCCTGCTCGACGACCTGATCACCCGGGACATGGAGATCCGCGCCGAGCGCCGGCCCTGGATCGTCCGTGTCGGCCACGGCATCCTGGGCGGTGGCTACACCGCCGCACGGTCCTTCTACGTCACCGTGGCCGATCCGGCCAAGCTCCGCGATGCCGTGACCTTGTTCGTCGAGACCGCCTCGGAGCTGCAGTGGGGCCCGACCCGCGGGCTCAGCGACGCGCTTGGCCGCCGGCGGGCCGTGCTGTTCGACCAGTTCGAGTCGTTCCTCGGGCGCGCCGTGCTGTGCGCCGACGCGCTGCAGTTCGCCGACCAGCGCGGCTGCCGGCTCGACGAGCTGCTGGATATGGAGGGCAATCACGCCATGCGCATCGCGACCCGGGCCGGGCTGATGCTTCGCGGCCCCCGGCGCGTGCTCGAGATCGTGCCGAGCGCGCCGAACGTGCCCGACGCGCCACCGGAGCTGGACAGCCCGCGCGTCGACGCGCGAGAGATCGGCGCGGAGGTGTGGCACGCGCAGGTCGACCCCGCCGAGGCCGATCGCCCGATCGCGCTGCCGGCCGGGCTGCAGACCAGCCGCGTCACCGCGTTCACGCTGCCCAACGGTCTGCAGGTCGTGATGGCGAGCGACTTCTCGCAGCCGCTCGTCGATGCGCGGCTGGTGTTCCCGGCCGGCCTGGCCGCCGGCGCCGGGCACGATCTCACCGCCTACCTCGCGGCCAACCTGCTCGACCACGACATGTCGCTCCGCTATTCCCGCGACGACATCCAGACGCTGCAGTGGCTGTTTCACCAGGGCGCCGCGATGTACGTTCAGGTCACGGATCACACGACGTTCCGGATCCGCGGGCCGGCGGAGCTCGCCGACTGGCACCTGTGGCAGCTGTCGTGGCTGATCCGGCAGGGTGTGTACTCGCTGCGGCAGGTCGGGTTCGCTCGTGCCGAGCTGACGCGTCGCCGGACGCGTGCACGGGGTGAGCGGGACGGCCTCGACAGCCGGATGCAGGTCGTGCGCGAGGCGCTGTTCGGCCGCGGTCACCCCTATGCGCGCGGGCACGACAGCGAGCTGGACGCAGCGATCAACCGCATCAGCACCGGGGCGCTCGAACAGTTTCGCAGCGAGCACTACGTGCCGCGCGGCGCGACGCTGATCATCGCCGGACGCTTCGATCCGGCCGCGATGCGGCAGACGGTGTCCGACCGGTTCGGCGACTGGGATGCGCGGGCTCCGGCCGCCGCGCCGGCGGTTCCGGCGATGCAACCTGCGCGGGGGCCGACGTGGATCGCCTACGACGAGCCGCGCGCCGCGCAGGTCCGGGTCACGCTCGAGCTCGCGGCGATGTCGCCGCGCGCGCCGTCCCACGCCGCGCGCGCCGTGCTCGACCAGATCCTGCGCGGGCGCATCGAGCTGATCCGCACCGCGCTCGGCGCGAGCTATGGCTTCACCACCGGGTATCGCACGACGCCGGCCGGTGACGTGCTGCAGATCGACGGCTTCGTCGATGCCGCGCGCGCCGGCGAGGTGGTTCGCCGGATCGTGGCCGAGCTCGACAGCGTGCGCGCCGGCGGCGACACGTTGCGCGCCGACTTCGTGCGCGCGCGCCGCAGCGCGCTCGCGGAGGCACTGGCCGATCCGTCGATCCCGGGCGCGACGGGGCGGCGGATCGAGTCCGCGGTCACCCGCGGCACCGCGATCACCACGCAGTCGGCGGCGGCCGCGGTCGCGGCGGTCAAGCTCGGTGACGTCACCCGCGTGATCGCACAGGATCTCCAGCCCGCGCGCATGGTCGGCGTGGTGCGCGGCCGATCGACCGACCTCGCCGCGGCGCTCGCGACCGCCGGGATCACCGGTGCCGTCACGGCGTCAGCCCCGGCGCGGCGCTGACGCGTCAGCTCTGCGCGGTGCGCTGGACGGCCTCGACGACCGCGGCCGGCGTGATACCGAGCTTCTCGAGCACGACCTCGCCGGGGGCGGAGGCGCCGTAGCGATCGATGCCGATCGCGACGCCGCGGTCGCCGATCAGCTCGCGCCAGCCGAAGGTGACGCCGGCCTCGACGGAGACCCGGCGGTGCTGCGCGGGCGGCAGCACGGAGTCGCGGTACGACTGCGGCTGGGCCGCGAACAGCTCCCAGCACGGCATCGACACCACGCGCGCCGATACCCCGGCCCTGGCGAGCTCGTCGCGCGCCGCCATCGCGACCCAGACCTCGGAGCCGGTGGCGAGGATGATCGCGTCGCTGCCGTCGGCGAGCACGTAGCCGCCGCGCTCGGCGCCCGGCGCGCCGGGCTGGGTGACGACCGGCAGGTCCTGGCGCGACAGCACCAGCGCCGTCGGGCCGTGGGTCTTGGCCAGCGCGTAGCGCCAGCCGGCGGCGGTCTCGTTGGCGTCGCACGGCCGGAACACGCACAGGTTCACCATCGCGCGCAGCGCCATCAGGTGCTCGACCGGCTGGTGGGTCGGACCGTCCTCGCCCAGGCCGACGGAGTCGTGGGTCCACACGAAGATCGCCGGCATCTTGTTGAGCGCGGCGAGCCGCACCGGCGGCCGCATGTAGTCGCTGAACACGAAGAACGTCGCGACGAACGGGCGCACGCCGCCGTGATAGAGCATGCCGTTGCCGATCGCGCCCATCCCGTGCTCGCGGATGCCGAACCGCAGGTTCTTGCCCTCGCCGATCTTGACGTAGTTGCCGCCGGGCACGATGGTCTTGGTCGACCCGCCGAGATCGGCGTCGCCGCCGAACAGCCACGGGATCCGGGCGGCCAGCGCGGTCATGACCTTGCTGCCTGCGGCGCGCGTCGCGACCGGCTTGCTGCCGGGCGACGCCGACGGCAGATCGGCATCCTAGCCCGGGGGCAGCTCGCCCTTGATCGCCAGGTCGAGCTGCGCCGCGACGTCGGGGTACGCCGCGCGGTACGCGGCGAGCTTGGCGTCCCACGCGGCGTGGGCCTCGGCGCCGCGCTTGCCGCCCTCGGCCAGGTGGACGCGGACCTCGTCGGGGACGAAGAACTGCGCCTCGGGGTCCCAGCCGAGCGCCTTCTTGGTCGCCGCGACCTCGGCATCGCCGAGCGGCGAGCCGTGCGCGGCGCTGGTGCCGGCCTTCTTGGGCGAGCCGTAGCCGATCGTGGTGCTTGTCGAGCCCGGCGAGATCGTGGTCGCCATCCTCGACGTGCTGGACGTGCCAGCCGTAGGCGGCGTGGCGCGCGCCGACGTCCTCGTCCATCGAGTCCGACAGCGGGCCGTCGAGCGTGATCTGGTTGGCGTCGTAGAGGAACAGGAGCTTGCCGAGCCCGAGATGGCCGGCGAGGCTCGATGCCTCGGACACCACGCCCTCCATGATGTCGCCGTCGGACACCAGGGCGTAGGTGCGATGATCGATGATGTCGTGGCCGGGCCGGTTGAACAGCCGCGCGAGGAAGCGCTCGGCGATCGCCATGCCGACCGCGTTCGCGGCGCCCTGCCCCAGCGGCCCGGTGGTCGCCTCGACTCCCGGCGTGTCGTGCCACTCGGGGTGCCCCGGCGTCCGGCTGCCCCACTGGCGGAACTGCTTGAGCTCGTCGAGCTCGAGCCCGTAGCCGGTCAGGTGGAGCAGCGAGTACAAGAGCGCCGAGCCATGGCCCGCCGACAGCACGAAGCGGTCGCGATCGAACCACTTCGGCGCGCCCGGATCGTGCTTGAGGTGGTGCTGCCACAGCACGTACGCCATCGGCGCACAGCCGAGCGGTAACCCGGGGTGTCCGGAGTTGGCTTTCTGCGATCGGCGGCGAACCTAGCACGCCGCGGCCGGCGTCGCGGGTGGCAGAACGAGCACTCACGGCCGCCGGTGAGCGAGGTTTCAAGCCGCGTCGAGCTCGACCACGAACCGTGCGCCGGGCGCGGCGCTCTCGACCCAGACCCGGCCGCCGATCGCCTCGCTCTGGCTCTTGACGATCGCCAGGCCCAGCCCGCTCCCGCCGCGATCGCGGCTGCGCCCGGCGTCGAGCCGGTAGAACCGCTCGAAGATCCGGTCCTCGTGGCCGGCGGGGATGCCCGGCCCGCGATCGGCCACGGCGAGCCGCACGCGGCGATCGATCTGCTCGGCGGTCACGGTCACCGGCGTGCCGCTGCCGTACTTGATCGCGTTGTCGATCAGGTTCTGGACGATGTGATCGAGGCCGTCGCGGGTGGCGAGCACGGCGATGCCGTCGGCGACCGCGACGTCGATCTGCGCGGCGGGGGTCACGCCCCGGGCGGTGCGCGCGGCGTCTCCGACGACGTCGGTGAGCGCGATCGGCGTGCGCCGGCCGACGACCTCGGCGCGGCCCTCGAGGGTGTCGAGCACCAGGAGGTCGGCGACGAGCGCCGCGATGCGCTGGGCGTTGCGGTGGATCGTCGTCAGGAACTCCTGCGAGGTCTCGGCATCGACGCCGCCGCCCAGCAGGGTCTCGGCGTAGCCCGAGATCGCGGTCACCGGCGTGCGCAGCTCGTGCGCGGCGTTGGACAGGAACTCGCGGCGCACCGCCTCGAGCGCGCGCAGCCGCGTGACGTCGTAGAGCACGACGATCGCGCCCGGATCGCCGAGCGGCCTGGCGCTGGCGCGCACCGCGCGGCCGACCAGCTCGAGCTCCTCGTCGGCCTGCTCGCCGGCCAGCGCGCGGGTCACCAGCGGCCGCAGCCGCTCGGGCAGCTCGCTGCCGCCACCGATGAGCGGCCGCGCCGCGTCGTTGACCAGCGCGACCCGGCTGTCGCGGCCGACCAGGACGACGCCCTCGACCAGGCTGCCGAACACCACCGACAGCAGGTCGCGCTGCTCGGTCAGCTCGCCGACCCGCGCCTTGATCTCGTTCGCCATCCGGCTCATCGCGCGGGCGAGCACGCCGAGCTCGCCGGCGGACTGCAGCGGCGGCGGGACATCGTAGTCGCCGCGCGTCAGCTTCTCGGCGGTGCGGGTCATCGCCTGCAGCGGCCGGGTCAGCGCGCGGATGAAGATCCAGCCCAGCACCAGGCAGCCGACGAAGCCCGAGCCGAAGCCGACCAGCAGCCGGTTGCGCATCCGCGCGCGGGTATCGATCACGTCGCCGAGCGGCACCGCGAGCCGGATCACCATGCCGAAGTCCGCCGGCACCGCGACCAGGTACTGCGGCGGCTCGTCGCTGCGCAGGGTCCGGATCGCGTGGCCGATCTCGCCGCGCTGCGCCCGCGACACCTCCCACGCCTCGCCGGCCGGCTGGCCGACCGCCGACGACTCGACCGAATCGCCCAGCACCACGCCGTCGGCGCCGATGATCGTGATCCGCGTCCCGGTCACCGCGCCCAGCCGCGGCGCGAGGTGGTTCAGGTGCTCGGCGTTCGACAGCCAGCCCGCCGCCTCGCGCGCCTGCTGGGTCAGCCGGCTGTCGAGCGATGCCGTCAGATCGCTCGCCAGCGTGCGCTCGATCGCGAACAGCGTCCCCGTGCCCACGACGACGACGAGGGCGACGAAGGTGGCCAGCAGCCGGTTGCGGAGCGAGCTACGCAGGCCGGACCAGCGTAGCAGGCGCGCCGGTCCGCCGACCACACCCGGCCGCGGCCCGCCGCGCGCGTATGCCACCGGTCACGCAACCGCCGTCACGCGCCGCGCGCCGTCGCGATCGTCACGATCCGGCGCCGTCGCGCCTGGCGCGATAGCCGAAGCCGTGCACGGTCTCGATCACATCGGCGGCCGCGCCCAGGCTGACCCGCAGCCGGCGGACGTGCACGTCGACCGTGCGCGTGTTGATGTCGCCGCGCATCTCCCAGACCTGCTCGAGCAGCTCCTCGCGGGAGAACACCCGGCCCGGGTCGCTGACCAGCAGCTGCAGCAGCTTGTACTCGAGCGGGCGCAGCTGTGCCGGCGCGCCGGCGATCCGGACGTCGTGGGTCACCGGATCGAGCTCGATCGGGCCGACCTTGAGCGTGCCGCCGCCCTCGCTGACGGCCGGCCGCGCCCGCCGCTCGGCGAGCCGGTTGGCCAGCGCGGTGACCCGCAGCACCACCTCGCGGACCACGAACGGCTTGACCACGTAGTCGTCGGCGCCGACCTCGAGGCCCAGGATGCGGTCCTCCGCCTCGCCGCGCGCCGTCAGCATCAGCACCCCGGCGTCACCGACCGACGGGTCGGCCCGGATCTGCTTGCAGACGTCATAGCCCGACTGATCCGGCAGCATCAGGTCCAGGACGACGACATCCGGCTTGTGACGCTGGACCTCACCGAGGCCTTGAGCCCCGGTCTCCGCGGACACCACGACGAAGCCCGCGCCGCGCAAGTTGAACTCGAGCAAGCGAGCCACGTCGCGCTCGTCTTCGATAATGACCACACGGCGTTCCATTGTGCTGGTTATATCTTGGTTACAGGGCTGTCACATAGACCGCGGGCCCATGTGCACCGCTCGATCCGGCGATGGTAGTGTCCGACGAGCAGTCGCTTGCAACCCCAGGACCCATGAAGCCCGAGACCGTCGCCGCCCAGGCCCTCCACTCGATCGATCCCGCGACCGGCGCGGTGGTGCCCGCGATCCACCTGGCGACGACCTACGCGCGCGACGCCGATTACGCGCTGCGCGGCCCGAGCTATGCGCGCGAC
>VBLP01000389.1:10773-13428 GCA_005887925.1 Deltaproteobacteria bacterium
GGCGCCGCCGCGCTGACCTTCGCCTCCGGCATGGCCGCCGCGACCGCCGCGATCCGCGCGGTGTGCCGGCCCGGCGACCACGTGCTCGGCCCGCGCGTGTCGTACTACACACTGCGCGGCTGGCTCGAGCGGTTCTGCGCCCGCTGGGGCATGACCCACGACAGCGTCGACACCACCGACCTCGCCGCGGTGCGCCGCGCGCTGCGCCCCGGCACCCGCGTCGTCTGGATCGAGACCCCGTCGAACCCGACATGGGAGGTCACCGACATCGCCGCCGTCGCCGAGCTCGCCCACGGCGCCGGCGCGCTGCTCGCCGTCGACTCGACGTGCGCCACGCCCGTCCACACCCAGCCGATCGCGCTCGGCGCCGATCTCGTCATGCACGCGGCGACCAAGTACCTCGCCGGCCACTCCGACGTGCTCGCCGGTGCCCTGGTCACCGCGCGCGCCGACGCCGCGTGGGCCCAGATCGTCGAGCTCCGCCACGACGAGGGCCCCTGCCTCGGGCCGGTCGAGGCCTACCTCCTGACCCGCGGCATGCGCACGCTGTTCGCGCGGGTCGAGCGCTCCAGCCGCACCGCGCAGTTCCTCGCCACCGAGCTCGCCGCGCGCGGCATCACCGTGCGCTACCCCGGCCTGCCGTCGCACCCGCAGCACGCGATCGCCGCGCGCCAGATGCAGCGCGGCTTCGGCGGCATGCTCTCGATCCAGGTCGGCGGCGGCGCCGAGCGCGCCCTCGAGGTCGTCAAGCGCCTGCGCGTCTGGATCCCCGCCACCTCGCTCGGCGGCGTCGAGAGCCTGGTCGAGCATCGCGCCACCGTCGAGGGACCGACCTCGCCCACCCCGCCCGACCTGCTCCGGCTCTCCGTCGGCCTCGAGCACGAAGCCGACCTGCTCGACGACCTCGTCGCTGCCCTCGCATGAGCGCACCGATGCCCGGCCACCGACGACCGACGACCGATGACCGATGACCGATGACGTGGCGAACCGCGAGCACGGCGAGCGCGACGAGTCCATGACTCGACGACCAGCGAACCAGGCGGCGCGCCCGTGAGCCGGATCGACCTGCGCATCGCCACCTGCCGCGAGCTGCCCGAGCCCGACCCCGACGCCGCGCCGCTCGCCGCCGCGCTCGCCGCCGCCGGCCTCACCGCCGCGCTCCTCGGTTGGGACGATCCCGCCGCCGACTGGGACGCGCCCATTCCGACCCTCGTGCGAACGCCGTGGAACTATCCCCTCACCCCCGCCGCCTTCCTGGCCTGGCTCGACCGCGCGAGCGCCGCCGCGCCCGTCATCAACCCGCCCGACGTCATCCGCAGCAACCTCCGCAAGCGCTACCTCCTCGCGCTGGCCGCGCGCGGCGTCCCCGTCGTGCCGACCCTCCTCGTCGAGCCCGGCCAGCCCGTCGACCTCGCCGCCCTCGCCGCTCCGACCCTGGTCATCAAGCCCGAGATCGGCGCCGCCTCGTTCGCCACCCGCCGCTTCGCCGCCGGCGATCCCGCCGCCCTCGCCCATCTCGCCGCCCTCACCGCCGACGGCGCCGCCCTCGTCCAGCCCTACGTCGCCTCCGTCGACGACCACGGCGAGCGCGCGCTGATCTGGATCGACGGCGAGCTGAGCCACGCCATCCGCAAGACCCCGAGGTTCGAAGGCGACGCCGAGCACATCGCCGGCCCGTTCGCGATCGCCGACGACGAGCGCGCCGTCGCCGAGGCCGCCCTCGCCCCCGTCGCCGACCGCATCCTCTACGGCCGCGTCGACGTCGCGCGCGACGCCGCCGGCCGGCCCATGGTGATGGAGCTCGAGCTGATCGACCCCTCGCTCTACTTCGCCTGCTGCCCCGGCTCCGCCGACCGCTTCGCCGCCGCGCTTCGCCGCGCGCTGGCTGCGCTGCGGCCGGGGTGACCGCGGATCCGGTGAGTCATCACCGCCGCCCAGCGTTCTTGTCGCTCACCTCGTGCCGCACAGCTTAGTCCCCTTGCGTCAGCGCTCTGCCGACGGCGCCGAGTGCGTCGTGATAGGGCGTTGGCCCCGAGAACTCGTGTGGACCATCAGCGCCGTGGACGATGAGCCGGCAGCCGGGCGTCGGGGCGATGTTCCACCCAGCCGCCGTCAGCACGGGACTGACCTGGCCCCACACAGTCTGGATGCCGCCGGGAGGTGCAACGAGCAAGAGCTGCGCTCGGTTCACAACCCGTAACGCCGTCTGGAGCTCCCATAACATGCTCGCGGATCTCCCCAGGACGAGCACGACGAGCCGAGCCTGGCCAAGGGCTGTTTCGATGAAGACGTGCCAGTCATCACCCTCTGGAGTGAACACGACCTTGTCGGGCCCGATGGGTACGGGATCAGCATTCCTGGGGACCAGCGCGGTGATCCGCCCGAACGAATGGAAGGCGTCGCAGATCTCTTCGTCGAACGTGCGCATGGCGTCCGGATCTGCGACCGGAATTCCGCCAAATCTCTTTGTCTTGTACTCCACGCCTTCGTCAGTATCGAACGGCCGGAGATACAGGATCTGTACTGGCTTCGCGGCACGGCTCGCGCCGGGCCGGCGCCTTCCTCGCAGCGTACCGTAGGACCACAGGACGGCCGCGATCAGCGCCAGCGTGGCGAGCCATCTCGCCATCGGACTTCCGGACAGGAGGAGAATCA
>VBLP01000390.1:0-6124 GCA_005887925.1 Deltaproteobacteria bacterium
GCAGCTTCGCCGAGCGCACGCTCGCGGTGCAGCGCTGGACCGAGATGCCGCGCGCCGGCCACTTCGCCGCGCTCGAGCAGCCGGCGCTCTACGCCCGCGACGCCATCGAGTTCTTCGACTCACTCGGAGCGTCATCATGACCGCACAGGCCTTCTCGCACAGGATCCCCGACGCCGCACTCGCCGATCTCCACGCGCGACTCGCAGCGACGAGATTGCCACTCGACGAGGCAAACGACTGGACTGCCGGCACCAATCCGACGTATCTGCGCGAGTTGCTCGACTACTGGCGCACGCGGTTCGACTGGCGCGCGATCGAGCGGCAGCTCCACCAGCTCTCGCACCATGTCGCGACGCTGACGGGAACGAGGATCCACTTCATTCACGAACGCGGTCGCGGGCCGGCGCCACTGCCTCTGCTCCTCACGCACGGATTCCCGGACTCGTTCGCGCGATTCATCAAGCTGATTCCGCTACTCACCGCTCCGGCCGACCATTCGGTTTCTCCGGACCACCGAACGCGCACTCGGATCTCTTTCACCTCGCGGATCGCTGGCACGAGCTGATGACCGACGAGCTCGGCTACACGCGGTTCGCCGCACACGGTGGCGATTGGGGCAGCACGATCACCGAGCACCTCGCGCGCAACCACCCGCGAGCCATCGTCGGCATTCACCTCACCGATGTCCCGTTCTGGCACGCGTTCCGCAAGCCTCGCAAACGCACCGCGGCCGAAGCCGAGTATTTCGCCCAGATCGATCGATTCCAGGCCAAGGAAGGGGCATACGCGATGATCCAGGGCACGCGCCCGCACACGCTCGCGGATGGCCTGAACGACTCGCCGGCCGGACTCGCGGCATGGATGGTGGACTTCTTCGAGCGCTGGAGTGACTGCGACGGCGTGATCGAGAATCGCTTCACGAAGGACGAGCTGCTCACCAACATCATGCTGCATTGGAGCTGTACGGTCGCCGACTCGTACTCGCTGTACTTCGACATCATGCACGCCGGTCCGGCGCGATGGCTGGTCGAGATGGTGAAGCAGTGGATCGGCGCAAAGCGGGTCCCGGCGGCGTTCGCGCTGTTTCCCAGGGACCTGTCGTCGCCGCCGCGCGAGTGGGCCGAGCGCTTCTTCGACGTGCGGCGGTGGACACCGATGCCGCGCGGAGGTCACTTCGCGGCGCTCGAGGAGCCCGAGCTCCTCGCCGACGACATCCGCGCGTTCTTCCGGCCGCTGCGCGAATCGTTCGCCGGTGCGGCGCGGGAGAGCCGCCAGACAGGATCGTGAACTTCGCGATCCCCGCCGCCGAAGCCGCGAGCTCCAGCTCACCCGCGACGATCTCGCGACGCCGCGATCTGCGGGGAGCTCATCGAAGCGACGCGGTTCGCGACCCACGACGCGCCCGCGCCCGCGCCGGCGCCGGGGCAGATCGCGAGAGTCCTCGGCGCAACGGGCGCTGCCGCGTGCCTTGCGCGGCGCGCGACGTTCGGTGCGCAGAAGCAGGTGTAGCCGCGGTACGGACCGGCTTGTGGGTGGCGCGCTCGGGCGAGGTGCCCCGCCCGCGAGCGCCGTCACCCGGCGCCGGTTCGCCGTCCACCGGCGTGGACTCGAGATCGGATGCGAGCTCGCGCAGGAGCTTCGCGAGGTGCTTGCGCTTCGCCTGCTCGCTCGCGCTCCACGACGACCGCTCGGCGCGCCGGTGGGCGACCTTGAGCTTGTGACCGACCATCTCGGTCATGTAGCTGTTCGCGTCGAGCTTGGTGACGACCTGGTCGGCGACGATGTACCAGTGATACGCGGTGCCGAGCGGTGCCCCCGAACCTTCAGGTGCGCGACCGGCGCGTCGCTTGACCACCGCGTAGCGGAACTCCCAGCGGTCCGGTGTGACCTTGCGCTCGGACCACTCGCCGGCATCGTATCGCCACTTGTGGCTCCGCCCGACCCGCATGCCCGTGTAGCGTTTGCCCTCGAACTCTTTGACTTGGTCATAGCTTGATCGGGTCATCCCGGAGTCTAGCGCCGCTCGACCCGCGATGCGATCGGGAATCCCCCGAAGGAATCCACATCTCACGACGGCATCGACGCAGCCGAGGTCGCGGGACGCGAAAGCTACGGATCACCCATGCGAGCGATACCGCGGTCGGCGCGAACTGATGAACCGGGAGCGCGTCAGTCGCGCAGGGAGCAGCCGAAGCCCTTCTCGTAGCGTGCGGTCGCGGTCTCCAGGGCGAAGCCGCTGGCGGTGACCTCGGCGGCACCCGGGTGGATCGAGATCAGCTTGCGCGCGAGCGGGTCGAGATCGCCGAGGCAGCTGTCGATGGTGCGGCCGCTGATGAACAGACAGGCGCAGGTCTGCTGCGCGGCATACCCGGTCCCGATGTTCAGCAAGAGCGGCACGCGAAGCACGCGCCAGGCGACGACGACGGCGACGAGCAAGAAGACGGCCGCGCCGAGGGCGATCCGTTTGCGCCGCGTGAGCGCCATCATTATCATCCGCCCGATGCTACCCGACGCGCGCCGAGCCGTCATGTTCCTGGCCTGCCTGGTGCTGTTCGCCGCCGGCGCGCACGCCGAAGCTCCCGTGGCCACCGCCCTGCGGCCGCTTCCCGCGCAGGCCGCAGAGGTGGCCTGGCCGACGACGGCGTGGCCGGCCGGGCCGCTGCCCGAAGGCGTGAGCCCCGAGAAGATCGAGGCGGCGCTGGCCGTGGTCGCCAGGCCGCAGCCGCGCCTCGGTGAGACCCGCGCGGTGGTCATCATCCATCGCGGCAAGCTGGTCACCGAGCGCTACATGCCGGGCTATGGCCCCGACACACCGCTGCTCTCGTGGTCGATGGCCAAATCGATCACGCACGCGTTGGTCGGCATCGCGGTGCGCCGCGGCCTGGTCGATATCGACAGGCCGATGGGCAATCCGCACTGGCCCGCCGGCGATCCGCGCGCGCAGATCCCCTGGCGCAACTGGCTCAACATGATCGATGGGCAGGACTATCACGAGATCGGCGTCAGCGATCAGACGCGCAACGACGCCGCGAAGATGCTGTTCGGCCCCGGCCGCCTCGACGTCGCCGCCTACTCCGCCTCGCTGCCGCTCATCCACCCGCCCGCGACCCACTGGAACTACAACTCGGCAGGCGTGAACCTGATCGCGGACGCCCTGGGCCGGGTGTTCGCGCCCGGCACCACGGGCGCCGACCGTCGCTCTCGGATGAACGCGGTGATGAAGGCCGAGCTGTTCGCGCCGATCGGGATGACCTCGGCGCAGCCCGAGTTCGACGCCGCCGGGACCTTCATCGGCTCGGCGTTCGTGTACGCGACGGCGCGCGACTGGGCGCGGTTCGGCCTGCTCTACCTGCGCGACGGTGTGTGGCAGGACAGGCGCATCCTGCCCGAGCACTGGGTCGACTTTGCCCGCACCAGGACGCCCGTCGAGGACTGTGACATCTACGGCGCCGGCTTCTGGATCACGCCGCCCGCCGGCCGCGGCAAGCCGAGCAGAGCGTTCGCCCCGGACGGCCCGCGCGACCTGTTCCTCGCGCAGGGCCACGAAGGTCAGCTGGTGGTGATCGTCCCGTCGAAGGATCTGGTGCTCGTGCGCCTCGGCCACCTCGCCGATCTGTCCGGCTGGCAGCCGCTCGGCGAGTGGGTCGAGCAGGTGGTGCAGCTGTTCCCCGACGTTCGCGAATAGTCCGATCTGCCCGAGTTCTGAACGTGGAACCCCACAGCGATCCGGCGCCGGCCCTTGCGACTTTCGACGGTCACGAGCGGCATCTCGCCAGCCACGTGTTCAACATCGCGATGCTGGTGTTCGGTGCGGGCGCGCTGGCCTGGATGGTGCGCGAGCTCGACTGGGAGCGGTTGCGCATCGCAGTGCTCGGCGTGGCATCGTGGTTCGCGATCATCCTCGGCCTTGACCTTGCGGCGGTCCTGATCGAGGCACGTGCCCTCCACACGTTCATGCGCCCCGAGGCACGCATGGTGTCGTACTGGCGGGTCGCAGCCGCGCAGATCAGCGGGCGCGCGGTCAACGTGGTCACGCCGTTCGGCGCGCTCGGCGAGGCCACCAAGCTGACCATGCTGGTCAGCCATGCACCGCGCGCGCGGGTGGTGTCGGCGGTCGTGCTTTACAACCTCGCCGCGTTCTACCTGTCGGTCATCGTCATGCTGATCGGCGTGCCGATCACGCTGCTGCTGATCGACCTCCCGCACTCCCTCAAGCTCACCGTCGCGGTCGCGCTCGCGGTGCTGATCTCGTTGATGATCGCGCTCGGCGTGATCATCAACCGCGGCGCGCTGTCGACGCTGACCAGGCTGCTCCGGGGCCTGCGCATCATCGCGGCGGCGCGGCTCGACGACTGGCGCACCCGGCTGCGCGACATCGATGACCACATCGCCGAGCTGCACCGGGCCCGCAGCGCCGGCACCTGGCGCGGTATCCTGTGGGTGATCGCCGCGCGGCTGGTCAGCTGGACCTCAACGATGACGCTGATCAACGCGATCGGCGTCGCGCTCACGCCCCACCTGGTGATCGGCGTGCTCTCGGTCGGAGTGCTGATCGCATGGATCGCGTCGATCGTGCCACTTGGCTTCGGCCTCGCCGATGGCGGCAACTACGGACTCTATCACCTGCTTGGTGCGTCCGGCGCGCACGGTGCGTTCGTCACGATGCTGAACCGCGGCCGCAGCCTCGCGGTCGCCACGGTCGGCTTCATCGTCATGGCGATCGTGCACACGATCAACCGGCTCGCATTGGCTCGGGTCCACCGCAAGCTCCGCGCGCTCCGGCCCGCGATGCTCAGTGGATCTGCCCGGACACCATGACGTACCCGCTGTCGGCGCCGATCGAGAGATGCTCGAGCTGGATCCCGGCGACGGATGGAACCGGGAGCGTGATCAAGAGCTGGCTGAGCGAATCGAGCTGGATCCCGATCCCGGTGGATGTTGCGCCCGACAGATCGTCGCCGGCGTCGCCGGCGTCGCCGGGAGCGCCGTCGAGCAGGTTGATCCGGAGGTCGATGGCTCCGAACTGCAGCGCGACCTGCTGGGCGCTGGCGCCGGGGGCGATCTTGAGGTCGACCTGCGCGTTGATCGCGGCCTTGGCGATGGTCGCCCCGTGGCGAGCAAACGTGGCGATCATGTCGCCGATCACGAGCCGCGTGGCGCCGTCGCTCGTGTTGGCGCTGATCATCGGTGGCATCGTGAGCTGGAAGTGCGCGGCGTCGAACGGTCCGAAGTCGTGCTGCACGCTGAGGTCGAGGACCCCGAGCGCGTGGATCTCGGCGAGCAGCTCGTTGACCAGATCGTCGGCCAGGCCGAGCTGGAAGCCATGGCTCGCGCTCATGGCGGGGACGCCATTGTCGGTGAAGATGTAGCCCGGGCTCGACTCGCTGCCCTCGAGCAGGGCCTCGAGGTTCATCGTCGCCAGCGCGCCGGCGGAGGTGAGCTGGAGTGCGCTCGGCGAGACCCGCAGGTCGAGCTTCTTGCCGAGCACGTCGATCTGCTGGGGCCCGGCGAGCGCGCCCAGCGCCTGGCCGACCAGCGGTCCGAGCGCGAGCTCCGCGCTCCGGGACACCACGGTCTGGACCGCCGAACCGAGCACGCTGTTGAGCAGGTCGAGGATCTGGCCCGCCACCCCCGAGGCCGCGAGCCGGAGCCCGACGGTTTGCACGGCGGGCGCGATCAGCTGGGTGGTGAAGCCGGCGGTTCCGGCGGGCGCGACGCCGAGCGTGCCGGCGATCGTGACCTGGTCTGCGGTGATGGTCACACTCGTCGCGCCGTCCGGGACCAGTGCGCCGGCGTAGGCGACGTTCGCCGCGACGTGGAGGCCGCCGAACCGGGCGCTGAACGACAGCCCGCCGTCGACGGGAGCCAGCGTGAGCTTGGGGTCGGTGAACCGGAGCTCGGTCACCGAGAGCGTCAGGTTCGCCAGGTCGTTGCCGGCGCGCACCATCGGCTGGTAGGGCGCGAGCATTGCCGGCAGGTTCATGGTCTGGAGCAGCGGCCCGGCCACCGCGGACAGCCGGGCGAACGCGTCGGCCGATAGCGCGGTGGTGATCGCTCGATCGATGCGCGTACCGACGGGACGGAGCTGGCCGGTCTGCACCGCGCGCGTGTCGTTGGCCGACGC
>VBLP01000390.1:6142-10071 GCA_005887925.1 Deltaproteobacteria bacterium
CGCAGCGTCGCCTCGACGCGGTTCACCGTGACCCTGGCGACGCGGCCGCCGCCGGCGCCGGGTACCGCGGTGCCCGTCACCGTGAGCCGGCCCGTCTCGCTCTGGATGAGGCCGCGCGCCGGTGACGTGACCCTCAGCACCGGCGGCGGTCCCGCCCCTTCGCAGGCCGCTGCGGCGACAATGATCAGAAGGCCGGTCGAGATCGAGCGTGTGGTGGGCATGGGCTTGGCGGAAGTTCAGCAAGCACAAGGCCATGCGCGCCGGCGCGTCGCGGCCCGCGACGACGGGATGCGTCGTTCGCGTTTCACCACGGGGTTAGTCGCCGGCGCTGCGCTTCGCGCTCCTCGCGATGCACAATCTGGATCGCCGCTCGTCCTGGTCTCCGAAGGGAGTCCGTCAACCCGGGTTGACAAGGTGGGGCGGTGATCCTCGCAGCGGCAGCCGCGCAGATCGCAGGGACGCCACCGGAATTCGCCTGGCTTGCGACGCGATGCTCGAGGCTGCCACCCGCGATAGGCATGCAGATCGTCCGGGCCATGTTCCGCGATTGCGCACGCGGCCCGCGCTTCGCGCGTGGCTGCCGGTTTGCAGTTCGTGCCTCGCATGCGCGCGCCCACCTGCCTCGTTGTTGCCGCCGGGATCGCTCTGGGCTCCGCAGCGCAAGCTGCTCCCGCCCAGACCACGAGCCGTCACAAGAAGACGAAGCGACCGGCCGCGGCCGCTCCCGCCAGGCCGGCCGATGACACGGTGGACGCCGGCGGCGACACGGCCCCGACGACCGCGCCGAAGCAGGTCGCGCTCGAGGCCCGAGATCCCGCCGGCGACGGCATCCATGACAGCGACGCGAGCAAGGACGTCGCGAAGCTCGTGAAGCCCGCGCCGGCGCCCGCCGGCCGCGGCTGGCAGTTCGCGATCGGGCCCTACGCGTGGATCTCGTCGGTGGAGGCCAACGTGTCCCTCGGCCCGGTGTCCTCCGGCGTGGACATCGGATTCATCCAGCTCGAGCGCCACGCCCGGTATGGCGCCGAGATCCTCGGCGAGGTCCGGCGCGGTCGCTTCGCGCTCTACGGCGATCTCATGTACGGCGCCGCCTCGGTCGCAGGCTCGACGAGCATCGCGTCCGTGATGGTGACGCTCAGTGGCAATGCGAGCAGCTTGCTGGTCGATGGCGCGGCGGGCTACCAGGTGATCGGCGATGACGATGCGCCGTTCTCGCTGGAGGCGCGGGCCGGGGTTCGCTACCAGCGCACCGCGGTCGATGGCGAGATCGCCGTCGCGGGCGCCACCGTGCGCTTCCCCGACACGGTCGACGCCGGCAGCGACGCGGTGGTCGGCGCGCGCGCGGTGCTGCGGCCGGCCCGGTGGCTGTTCTTCTCGGGCGTGGCCGACTACGGTGTCATCGGCGTGTCGGACCGCACCTGGTCGGCGTCCGCCGACGCGAGCCTGCGCGTGTCGTCGCACGTCCGGGTCTCGGCAGGCTGGCGCACGCTGACGATGGAGCGCGCGCACGTCAGTCTCGCGCTGCAAGGACCGCGCGCCGCGGTGCAGCTGCTGTTCTGAGCGTGCTCGCCCGCTGGTGACGGCGGCCGGAATACCACGGACGGTGCTACCGTGGCCGCCATGCGATGGATCCGGCGCAGCAGGCGCGCGGCATGACCGGCGACGAGCGCCGGCGCTCGATGGCGCTCGGCGGCGAGGCGTTCAACCGCGGCAACTTCTACGCGGCGCACGAGCTGTGGGAGCGCGTATGGCTCGATCTCGCGGGCGCCGAGCGGCGCTGGGTCCAGGGCTTGATCCAGGTCGCCGTCGCGCTCCACAAGCGCTCGCGGCCCGAGGTGTGTCGCGCCCTGCTGCGCAAGGGGCTCGCCAGGCTCGCCGATGTCCCCGATCAGGTGCTCGGGCTCGCCGCCGGGGCCCTCGCGCGCGATGCCACGGCGCTGCTCGGGGCGCCCGATCTCGAGCGGCGACTGCAGATCGCGATCGAGTGAGCGGATCAGAACAGCGCGAGGCCGGTGAACTCGACGTGGCGCCGTAGCCGGCGTTGCCCGGCTCCTCGAGGCGGATACCGATGATGGGCGGTGCCAGCCTCGCGGGCAGATCGGTGCACGCCGACGGCGCGCCGGCGATGAGCACGTCGAAGAGGGTCACCGAGGCACGACTGGATGGCGCCGCGGGTGTCCCATATATGCGCGTTCCGTGGCCAGCCGATCACCGCCGGCGCTCGAGGTCACTTCGCGCGGTAGACGTAGACGAAGAAGCTGTCGCGGGCCGGGGTGGCCTCGCGCACGGGCACGTGGCGCGACACGAGATCGAAGCCGAGCAGCGCGAGCTCGCGCTCGCCGATCGTGGGCGACAGCTTGTGCTCGGAGCCGAACGCGGTATCGAGGTCGTCGCGCGTGGTGCGCAGCTCGTAGAGCGCGGCGTTCAGGCACTCGCGCTCCATCATGACGTCGACGACATGGCGGTACCATTTCCACAGCACCTGCTGGCGGGCGCGCTCCATCTCGACGGCGAGCGCGGGGAGCGCGCCGGGCTGGGTGTAAGCGGCGAGCTCGGCGTCGCTGGTGAGGACGTAGCCGTTGGCGATGTGGATCGCCGTGGCGGAGCGCACGCGCTCGACCATCGACGGCGAGAGGTGCTCGGGACAGAACTCGTCGGCGAGGAGGATCAGCCCGCCGGGGCGCAGCAGCGTGCGCGCGTGGGCGAGGTAGCTGCGTGGCATGTGATGAAACGAGCCCCAGGTCAGCAGGACGTCGATCGGCTGGTGCCAGTCGCCGAACGAGCCGGCGTGGATCCGGATCTGGCTGTCGCGCAGGCGCGCCTGGAGCAGCGGCAGCACGTCCGGATCGTCCTCGTGCGCCCACAGCTCGTGGGCGCCGGCCTCGGGGAGCTCGCGCGACAGGCGGCGGATGAAGAAGCCGCTGCCGCTGCAGATGTCGAAGATGCGCAGCGGCGCATCGCCGGCGCGGCGCGCGAGGTGCTCGCGGAACAGGCCGAGCAGGGTGCGGTCGGTGTCCTCGATCCCGACGTGGCCGCGGCGCATCTCCGCCGCGACATCGACCTGCGAACCGGGTGGCGAGCTGGACTGCTGCTGGAAGACGCTCATGCTGGCTCCATGACTGCGACCATGACCGCGAGAGGAAGAAGCCAGACGCGTGTATCGACGGACGCGTCACCCGACGGGAGGCGGCCCCGGATTGTCGGGCGGTGTCGAGACTACCTCGGGTTCCTGCTTCTTGCGCCGGAACAGCCACCGGAAGAGGCCGCCGATCGGACGCGGGATGAAAGCCCGCGCGCGCCGCGTTCGTTCAGTAGGCCGGCTCGGTGATCTGCGCCGCGGACGGCGGCCCCGCCAGCGCGTCGTCCACCGGCGGCGGATCGCGCGGTGGCAGGCCGAGTGGCAGATCGAGCCGCGCGGAGGCGACCGGCGGAACCTCGATCGCCCGCAGCGCGAGCGGCAGCGCGACGCCGTCGGTGACGAGCTGCCAGTGACCGACATCGGTCCGGACATATAGGATGCGCGCATCGGGGAGATGGTTCGCCGGAAGGCCGTCGACGCGCCGGGTGCCCGGCAGCCGGCGGTGCAGGTAGTCGCTGAATCGCCCGGTCTCGTACACGATGTTGACGAGTCGATGCTGCCGCGACGCGCGCATCCACGGCAGGAGGCCGTACTCGACGTAGAGCGCGTCGAGCAGCACGACGGTGTCGAGCGCCGGGTTGGTGAGCCACAGCGCGAGGGTGCGATACGCGCCCGAGTGGCCGACGGCGACGAGCCGCCGGGCGGGCATGGCGACGTCGACGCTGTCGGCGACGGTGTGGACGAGTTCGGCCAGCGATGGCCAGGCGACCGGCTCCCACTTGGCGTGGGGCGCCTCGGGCGCGATGAACATGGCATTGATGCCCGACAGCGCGAACTGCTCGGCCAGCCG
>VBLP01000390.1:10089-11849 GCA_005887925.1 Deltaproteobacteria bacterium
AGTCGGCCGGGATCCAGACGTGGATGGCACCGCGCGCGGTCTCGATGCGCCAGTGCCGGCCGGCCTGCACGCGCTCCTCGAGGACGATCTCCGGCGGCGGTGCCGGCGCGTCGAGCGCGGCCGCGCGACTCGGCTCGATCGCGTCCGCGCCGACGGTGACCTCGGTGGTCGCGCGAACATCGGCGCGCGCCGAGGAGGTGAGCAGGGCAACGGCGACCAGGGCAGCACCGGAGCCGGCGAGCGACGACGCCACGCCCAGAGTTTCGCCGATCCGGCGCCGGCGCGGAAGCGTCGACACGCGATCACCGAGCGCACTGGTCGCGGTGTCGTCGCGCATTCGACTACATGGGCATTGTTGCCACAGTGTGTACGGCGCTATGCCGCGAACGCCTTGACCCCGGCATGGACGGCGCGCAGCAGCCGCATCGGCGCGTGCGGCCGGACGCGGTCGACCACCGCGAACGCGAGCGCGAGCCACGGCGCACGCCGCGATGGTGGGCGTGGGTGCGGCATGAGAGCATTTCGAAGGTCCGGCGCGCCGGGCTCGCAGGGCGGCGCCCGGGGTCGCGCGGGCGATCGCGCGGACCAGCGCCTCGATCGCCGCGGCGACGTCCGCGGCGGCATCGACCGGCGCCGCGACCGGGCAGTACGGGCACGCCGGCTGGGTCGCGAGGTTGTAGGCGCGACTACACCGCGGGCAATGCAGGTAACTCATGCGGTCCCACGGTGCGCGCGGCCGCCGCCCACACGCAAGTTTTTGGCTGAACAGGGACGCACTGACCTTCGGCCAGCGTCCCTGTTCCGCTTCGATCGATAGGGGCCGTGTCGGTCTCGCTGCCGCAGTTACCGCATCTGAGGGTGCGCGTCGTGCTCCGCGCGCACACATCCTGGCCGACAGGTTCTCGCGCAACAGCTCCTGGCTGACCCGCGCGATCGGCAGCTCGATGCGCGCGTCCTGGCCGGCGAGCGTCCACAGCGCGCGCTCAACCAGCTCCTCGAGCACCTGCCCCCGCGACAGCGCGCCGACCGTCGCGCGACGAACCGCCTCGTGACGCGCGACATCGTCGCGGGTGATCTCGTGCCGACCCTGGCGACGACGCGCGCGCCGGGCCGCGCCGCGGCGATCGGTGGTGGCACGGTGCTCGTAGCGCGTGCGGTGCAGTGCTGGAGCACGACGCGATCGCCAGCACCGCGCCGAGCGCAGCCCAGAGCGTGAAGCCCCTCATGCCGGTGGTCCTCATCATGCGCTGACGCGGCCCCTTTCCACGCTCGTTATATAGAGCCTGCCCGGTAATTTGGCAGCAGTCCGGAGCACTTCACCGAGGCTGCAAGTACTGGTTTTTCTGGGTGTTCCGAATCTGGCATCTGGCAGCTTGGTTTGGACTAATCCACATCTGATCACCCGACCAGTACCATCTTTCGTCGCTCCCCCAACCCGTTTATCAGCTTGTTAAGATTGAACCCCAGGACGGAGCGTTGTTCACACACACCCATCCCCGCCGCCGATTTCGCGGCGGCTTTGTTGAACCCGTACTTTTGTGGCTTCACCGACCCGATACATCCCCTAGGATGGATATCGAGCGGGCCTTCGGCGAAGCTCCGCGAAAAACAGCTCCTCCACACGCAGCTCGATGGCTTGCACGCTCGATCGTCTGACGCTTCGCTTGCCGAACATGGCAATCGAGTAACCCACAGCGAGAACTAACGAAGTCGCGAAAATCAGCCGATCCACGCTAGTGGATGGGGCAAAGACTCGGCTC
>VBLP01000391.1:0-23388 GCA_005887925.1 Deltaproteobacteria bacterium
CTCGCGCGATGCTCGTCAGCATCGCGATCGACGGTGAGCAGGAACAGATCGATCATCGAATAGGTGTCGATGACGTGGCGCACCACCGAAGCATCGAGCGCCTGGTTCACACTGCGCAGCCGCGGATTCCAGAGCACTTCGATGCGTGCTGCCAACCTCAAGTCGGCGAAAAGTCGGCGAACAGGCGCTCCATGACCGGCTTGAGAATGTACTGATCGAGCATCGGGTCCTCAGGGATAACGAGGGCCTTCACAGCGCCATCTCCAGCCAGCCTGTTGAGAACAGCTCGTCGATGCCGGTGCGCTCCAGTGTCTCCTCGAAGCGCGGCAGATCCCCGAGGCGACGCATGATCGTCCCCTCGTGCTCGGGGACCCGACCGAACACGACGGCCGAGAGCAGCGTCTCCCGTGGCACCGCCTGCAGCATCACCGGCGAGTGGGTGGTAGCGATGATCTGGAGCCGGCGTTCGCGGGCCAGCGCCTCCAGGAACTCGACCAGGACGTGCAGCCGCGCTGGGTGGAGGCCGCCGTCGATCTCCTCGACGAGAAAGACCGAGCCCGATGCGGCCGTGCGCAGTGCCACCAGCATACCCAGGAAGCGTAGTGTGCCGTCCGACAGGCTGCGCGACGAGATTCGCTTGCCATCGCGCTCGACGAGCATCGCCATCACATCGCCCAGCTCCTCCACGTGGATGAAGTCGAGTTCGGCGATCTCGGGCGCCAGCACCTCCGTGAGCCAGTCGACGAGTGACCGCTTCTGCACGGGATCGCGACATAACGTCCAGAGCGCGCCGGAGAAGTTCCCGCCGTTGAAATCCATCTCGGCGCGGTTCGTCTTTCCGTAACCACGCATCCGTGCGGGATTGATTTCAAGCTCGACGATGCTCTCGAAGCCGGCGTTCAAAGCCATCGCTGCGTCCACGGCCTCGTCCGTGATCACGCGCGGGTGACCGGGGCCGACGCTGCCGAGGATGCTGTGGTCGTGCCCATTGGTCGTCTCGACCGACCCGGTTGGGGACGTCCATTCGATGCGCCGCGTGCCGCTCTCACCGTGTGCGATCGCCCTCGCAACCAGCAGTGGCCGTGCATCGTCGGCGTAGATCCCTTCTTCCTGCCATGTCGGGCGTGGCACCGTCCGGCAACGGATACGGTGCATGAACGAGACATCCTCCTCCGGCCACTCCGGGATGTCCCACGTCGATTCGATGAGAAACGATTCCGCTCCGATCCGGCTGGCCTCCTTGGATCCTCCCCGGAGGCCCTGCCAGGCATTCGGCCCCGCCCCAGGGCGCTGCTCGCCATCCAGAATCTCGACGATGCTCTGATCGGCACGGGCTTGCTGCAGGAACCGGAGTGCGTCCAGGCAATTGCTCTTCCCCGACGCGTTCGCGCCCACCAGCAGCGTCAGTGGGGCAAGCTCGACCGCTTCGTCGGCGAAGCTCTTGAAGTCGACAAGCCGGAGTCTGCGCAGCAAGGGCCATGCTACCCGATCGCCGCCAGCGCCGCCAATTCATCATGACGCCCTCGGGGTAGTGAGCACGTCCTCGGTGAGCGCGGCGGATGGATCAGACGCGTGGGCAGCCCCAGGCTGGCGATGCCGGGCTCGATGCGCGGATATCGCAGCGCGAAGCCGAGTCGCCGTAGCCGCGCGTTCGAGTGCGGCATGTTCGCGCAGAGATACGCCGCGATCTTCTCCGGCATCATCGCGCGCAGCACCTCGGCCGGCTGGCGGACGATCATCGGCGCGCGTCCCACGGCGGCCGCGACCGCGGCAGGTGGATCGCGCGCAGGTCGGGCGCTCAGCCCGGCGCGCGCTGGATCGGGAGGACCAGGCACGTCGGTCCACCGCCGCCCTTTGCGCAGATCTCGGTGCCGTCGAACGTCCACACGTGCGCGCCGCCCTGCTCGAGCGCGTGCTGCGTCACCGGGTTGCGCGTCGTCATGACGCACACGCGCGGCGCGATGGTCAGCACGTTGGGGCCGGCCGTCTGGTACTCGGCGTCCGGCACCTCGATCAGCCGGATCCCGCGCGCGCAGAGCCACTCGAGGAACGGGACCGGCAGCAGACGCGGATACACGACCGCCAGGTCGCGGTCGATCAGGTTGACGAGCGACATCAGGTGGACGCAATCGTCGGGTCCATTCCAGTGCGGCAGCGGGACCGGCACGATCTCGTCGACGGCGTCGCCCAGCATGCCGCACAGCTGCGCGATGCCCTCGGCGTTGCTCCGGAAGCCCTGACCGATCGCGAGCGTCCGCGCGTCGATCCACAGCACGTCCCCGCTCTCCAGCTTCGCGGTCGCGCCCGTCACCTGCCCGGCGATCGCCACCCCGAGCTGCTCGAGCGACCCGCGCAGCGCCTCGACCTCGGGCACGCGCGTCGGCTTGCCCATGCTGCCGACGATCGCGCCGCGCTCGGCGAGGACGATCGGATCGTGCACGTAGATCGCGTCGAGCGTGCACGCCTCGTGGCGCGGCAGCAGCTCGACCGCGACCCCGAGCGATCGCAGCAGCGCGACGAAGTCGTCGCACTCCTCGCACGCCCGCGCGAAGTCCGGCCGATCGGCGAACCCGATCGCGCGCCACTGTGCGTCGACGCGCGCCTGGTCGCCCCAGGCCTCGCGCACGTGGAGCAGCAGCACCCGCTCGATCGGCGCGATCATCGACTGACATCCCCGGAGGTTCATCCGTCGGGATTGTCGCGTCGACGGGCGGGCACGAGCAAGCCCGCCGCTCCGCGAGCGCGGGCGCTGGCTGCGCGGCCGCAAAACGCGCCGTGGCGTCGGAGCGCGTGCGCTGCTCGAGGGGATCCTCGGCCACCCGTGCGCTGACCGCAGCAGACGCGGTCGTGCCGGCCGAGCTGGAGTACGATGCCGTCGCAGACGCGGAGGTTCGTATGCGCATCCTGTCCGAAGTGCCCGATGCCGCGCAGGCGCCCGGCGTCGTCGTGATGATGCATGGCCCAGGGCTCGACCGCTTCCTCGAGGACCGGGTGCAGGAGCTGGCGCGCCATGGCTACGCTGCCGCAGCGCCCGACCTGTACCATCGCCAGCCCGACGACGATGTCGACACGATGACCCGGGCCGGCCGGCTGCGCGACGACGAGATCGTCGCCGACATCGACGCCGTGGTCGCGCACCTGCGCGGGCTGGCCCGTCCGCGGGTCACCGAGCTCGCCGTGCTCGGATTCTGCATGGGCGGCCGCAACACGTACCTGGCGGCCGGCGCGCGGCCGGGGCTGTGGCGCGCAGCCGTCGTGTTCTATGGCGGCAACATCATGAAGCCGTGGGGCGGCGAGCGCGCGCCGTTCGAGCTTACCGCGCAGATCGCCTGTCCGGTGCTCGGACTGTTTGGCCTCGACGACCCCAACCCGTCGCCGGCCGACGTCGATCGGATCGACGGCGAGCTGACGCGCCACGGCAAGCCGCACGAGTTCCATCGCTACGCGGGCGCGGGCCATGCGTTCCTCAACTTCAGCAACCCCGAGCGCTATCGCCCGGAGCAGGCCAGGCAGGCGTGGCAGCTCGCGCTCGACTTCCTCGGCCGGCACCTGCGGCGCACCTGAGCCATCGAGTCGGCGAGCCGGCGACTCCAGAAGGCCCGTGTCGAGACGCTGTACACGCAAGCTCGGCGGTGCGATGCCGCGCGAGCCTGCGCGCCGCCGGCTCGCGTCATGGACCGGCGCACTGGCCCTACGTCGCGCGGATCACGCTCAGCGCGGTGAGCGCGCGCGCCGCGTGATCGACGAAGCTGCGCGTCTTCGCCGCGAGGTGCCGCGCGCTCGGGACGACGAGCTGCACCGGCAGCGCCGGCGGCTCGAAGTCGGGCAGGAGCCGGACCAGCACGCCCGACGCCAGGTCGTCGGCGACCTGGTACGTCAGCGCACGCGAGATCCCGCGGCCGGCGCGCACCGCGAGCAGCGTGGCCTCGACGTCGTTGACCACCAGGCGCGGCACGAGCCGGACCTCGCCGCGACGAGCCGCCGCGCCGAACCGCCAGACGAGCGCTCCGGGCCGCGTCGCGGTGAACACGATATCGTGGTGGACGAGGTCGCGCGGCACGCGCGGCGCCGCGTGCGCCGCGAGGTAGCTCGGGCTGGCGACCAGCACGCGGCGGACCTCGCCAACCCGCCGCGCGACCAGGCTGGCGTCGGCGAGCCGGCCGATCCGCAGCGCGACGTCGAGCTCATCGGCGACGAGATCGAGGTTGCGATCGCCGAGCACGAGCTCGACCCGCACGCCGGGATGCGCGTCGAGAAAGCTCGCGACGATCGGCGCGATGTGGCGGCGGCCGAACACCAGCGGCGCGGTCACCCGCAGGAGGCCGCGCAGCGGCCCGGCGCCGACCTCGCGGACGGCATCGCCATACCCGGCGAGCACCGCGCGCGCGTGCTCGGCCAGCCGGCGGCCCGCCTCGGTCGGCCGGCTGCGCCGCGTGGTGCGCTCGAGCAACCGCGCCGCGACTCGCTCCTCGAGCGCCGCCAGCGCGCGGGTCACCGCCGGCGGCGACCGCCGCAGCTTGCGACCGGCCGCGGCGAGGCTGCCCTCGTCGACGATCGCGAGGAAGATCGCGAGCTCGTCGAGGCGATCCACGATTCTTCCATATCATGGAATGCTGACTTGCGCCCGCGGGGCTGTCGCCGGCCGGGCACCGGCGCTATGACAGCGATGCGCCATGACTGCCTCTCCGACCAGCGCGACGACGGGTTCGATCACCGCCACCGGCCCGTTTCACGCGGGCGAGATCGAGGCGCAGCAGCGGGCGGGCGGCGGCGCTGCCGGCGGCGCGATCCGCAGCGCGATGCCCGAGCCGCACCGCCGGTTCTTCGCGGCGCTGCCGTTCGTGGTCGTCGCAACGTGCGACGACGGCTGGCCGGTCGCGACGCTGTGGACCGGCGCGCCCGGCTTCGTCGCGGCGCCCGACCCGCGCACGCTGCGCATCGCCGTCGCGCTCGACCCGGGCGATCCGGCGAGCCGCGGCTTCCTCGCCGGCGCGCCGTTGGGCCTGCTCGGCATCGAGCTCGCCACCCGGCGCCGCAACCGCGCCAACGGCGCGATCGCGAGCGTCGATCACCACGGCCTGACGGTCGCGATTCACCAGAGCTTCGGCAACTGCCCGCAGTACATCCGTCCGCGCGAGCTCGCCAGCGCGCCGCTCCACCCGGCCGCCACCGAGCAGCTCGCCGGTCTCGACCGCGCGGCCGCCGCAGCGATCGCAGCCGCCGACACGTTCTTCGTCGCGACCGCGGCGCGCACCGCCGAGCCTACCGGCGGCGTCGACGTGTCGCACCGCGGCGGCCCGCCCGGCTTCGTCGCCGTCGCCGGCGACACGCTCACGATCCCCGACTTCGCCGGCAACCGCTACTTCAACACGCTCGGGAATCTGGTGACCGAGCCGCGCGCCGCGCTGGTGTTCGTCGACTTCGCGCGCGGTGACCTGCTGCATCTCCAGGGCGCGGCCGAGATCCTCTGGAGCGGACCCGAAGCCGGCGCACTCGACGGTGCCGAGCGGCTGTGGCGTGTCCACGTCGAGCGCGGCTGGCGCCGCCGCGGCGTGTTCGCGCTGCGCGAGCAGTCCGCAGGCGATGCGGTCGCCGCTGGCCGCCGCGGTTAGCCGTGCACGCTCTGCGGCTTCCTCGCCGGGTCATCCATTCCACCGATCCATGGTGTCCGGTGGTGATGCGCGACCGGTCACGACGCACCTGGTACGCGGCGAGGCGACGTGGTCGGAGCGGACGCTAGCGAAGCTGGAGCGGCAGTGAGACGGCCTTCCGGAAGAAGGCGTTGCGTGTGAAGGTGGGGCCACCGGCGAGCTTCATCTTCGGGAAGCGTTCGAGGAGCGCAGCGACGGCGGCCTCGGCCATGAGCCTGGCGAGCCAGGCGCCGAGACAGACGTGGGGGCCGTCGCCGTAGAGCAGGCTCCTGGACTGGGGCGCGCCGGATGTCGAACCTGTCCGGATCGGGGAATGCCTCGGGATCGCGCAGGGCGCTCGCGAAGACGCCGAAGATCTGCTGTCCCTTCGGAATGCGGACGCCTCGGATCTCGACGTCCTCGAGCGGGAAGCGCGGCAGGTTCAGCTTGCCGAAGCTGTTATACCGGCCCGCCTCGTCGATCGCGTTCCGGAGCAGCCCGGGCTCGCGGAGGAGGATCTCGAGCTGATCGGGGTGCCGCAGCAGATCCCAGACGGCAAACGTCACCAGGTGGCGGGGCGGCTCGCAGCCGGCGGAGATCATGAGCGCGACCTGGCTGATGATCTCCTTGCTGGTGAGTCGCTGGTTGTCCTCCTGGGCGTGGATCATCTTGCTGAAGAACCCATCATCCGGATGCCCGCGCTTCTCGGCCATGATGGCTTCGAGCATGGCCACGCCGGTGGGCAGGAACTCCATCTTCTCGCGCAGCGCCTCGGGGCTGATGGCCGGGTAGAATGCGTCGATCACCGCGCTGCCGAACTGGATGAACCGGTCCCGCTCCTCGCGTGGGATCCGGAGGGCCTGCGTGATGGCCTGCAGCGGATAGCTCGACGTGAAGTCCCGGACGAGGTCGATCGAGTCGCTGCCCTCGAGCCTGGACAGCATGCTGTCGGCGACCCGTCTGAACTCGCTCCTCAGCGGCTCGACCGCCTTCGGTGTGAACAGCGGGCCGAGCACCTTCCGCACCCGGACGTGGTCGGCGCCGGGCATCCAGAACAGACCGTGCTTCGCGAGCACCTGGTGCGTCGTGAGTTGCTCGTCGGGGACATCCGGCGGACCGTGCTCCCAGTCGATGAGCTCGACGCTGAAGCGCCTGTCGCGGAGCAGCATCACCACGTCGTCGTAGCGCGTGCACACCCAGCCCTGCGCCTCGGCCCACCAGTAGACCGGCACGTTGTCGCGCATGTGTCTGTAGATCGGGAAGGGGTCGATGTCGAACTCCGGCGCGTTGGGTTCGAACGTGAACTCGCGCGATTGAAAGAGGTGCCTGGGCAGCGGATCGCTCGTCCCGGCATGCTTGCTCGGCCGCGCGTCGCCCGCCATGGTGGGCCCCAGGACGGGGGCAGGTGGAGGCGCCGCCGGGACCGCCGAATGCGAGCCGGCTCCCTGGTACGGGCCATCGTGGAACTTCATGGCGTTGCACCACGTCTCGGGCGGCTCGGGGATATCGTGGAGCTCGCCGTACTGGATGCCCGCGTACTGGAGGACGAAGTGCGCGTCGCTCCCCATCCCCACGAACGTGTAGCCGTCGCGGATGCGATCCTTGGCCGACGACACGTCCTTGCACAGCGTGCCGAGCGGGATGTTGCGCTTCCTGCACGCCTCCTCGACGCGGCGGACTGCCTTCACGAAGCGCGGCTCCGCGCTCCAGAACATGGGCGGATAGCCGAGCGCCAGGTGGAGGTCATTCGGGCCGATGAAGCACAGGTCGTCGCCCTTGACGTCGAGGATCGAGTCGAGGTTCTCGACGGCCCGCTGGGTCTCGATCTGCACGCCGAACAGGATCTCGCGATTGACACACTGGATGTAGACCGGCCGCGAGACGCCAAAGCCGAGGTGGGGCGACAGGCCGCCGGCGCCCCGCTCGCCCTCGGGCGGATACCGCGCGTGGCGAACGGCGGCGCGGACCTCGTCGGCGTCGTTGATCATCGGGACGATGATCCCCTGCGCCCCGGCGTCGAGCGCGTGCTTGATCTCATCCGCGGAGTCGCTCGCCACGCGCGCGAGCGGCGTCACGCGCCCGCCGCTCACGTCCGCGATCGTCGACAGGATCTGGGCGGCGGCGCCGCGGTCGACGGGCGTGTGCTCGAAGTCCACGAGCATCCACTCGAAGAAACCTTGCGCTGCAAGCAGCCGCGAGGCCTGGTAGCTGTGCAGCTGAAGCCAGGTCCCGAGCGCGACCTTTCCATCGCGCAACAGCGAGAGTGTCGTGTTCTTTCTCATCTAGGCCTCGAGCGCGATGGACGGGGGGATTGCTCTGGTGAAGAACGTGGAGAGGCGCGGCATGACGTCGGCGGCGAAGTACTCCATGGATTCGACGCAGCGCTCGTGATCGAGCGTGATGAAGTTCAACGTGCAGAGGAAATGCCTGGCGCCCGTGCGATAGCGGCTCTCTGCGAAGCGAGATGCGCAGTGATCTGGGTCGCCGAAGATGCAGATCTCCCGCGTCAAGAAGTCGTAGTCGAGGCCGTCCGGGCCGAACGTCCTCACGAGGTAGGCCCTGAGATCCGGCGCACGGTGCGCCAGGAACCGGAGGAAGGGCTCGCGCATCGTGCGGTGCGCAGCAGCGTTGCTGGCGGCGACGAACACGAAGCGGTTGAGCAGCAGATCGCTGTCCACCGGCGAGAATCCGGCGGCGGTCGCGCGGGTGCGATACCGGCTCACGACGCGCGCTGTCGCGGCGAGGTCGAGCGCGCCGTTGGCGAAGATCGGAAGGCCGCGGTCCGCAGCCCAGTCGAGCGAGGCCGGACTGTTGGCCACGAGATAGATCGGCGGGTGCGGCCTCTGGATGGGGAGGGGGTTGGGAACGACAGAGTCCAGATCGAAATAACGGCCTTTGAATGAGAACGGCTCTCCAAGGCAGGCGAGCCGCAGCACCTCGTAGTGCTCGTCGAAGCACCGCCGCGCCTCGTCATGGGACACGCCGAAGGCCGCGTGCGACTGCCCGTCCATGCTGCTGCGCGTGAGACCGAGGTCGAAGCGCCCCCGCGTCAGCACGTCCAGGGTGAGCGCGTCGGCCGCGACCTGGAGCGGGTGGTGGAAGGGCAGGATACGCGCGGCGAGTCCGATCCGGATCCTCTGGGTCTTCGCCGCGAGAAACGACGCCGCTACCATCGGAGAAGGCCAGAGCAGATCCCCATTCGCGAGGTGTCGTTCGCCGAGCCACACGCGATGGAAATCGAGTTGCTCGGCGCGACAAACCTGCGCGATCATATCGTGGTATGAACCCGTCAGATCGCCCATCAGGAAGATGTCGAATGCCATGAAACCTCCGCGCGGCCAGAAACTCCGCGCCCGCACCGGGACCCACTGCAGTCACCGTATCGAGAAACAGGATAGGAGAACTCCCGATCGCAGCAAGCCGGCAGATGTGGCAAAAGCGCACTACCTCATCAGCGAGGTGCGGGAGTAGAAGTTCAGCAGTTCGTGCGACGTGTCCCGGTACAGCGTGTTCCGAAACAGCGTGTTCCGGTGCAGCGGCTACAGATGTGGTTTCGTCCCGGAGCGAAGCTCGATGTGGCCGGGCCGGCATGGCGATTCCGATACCAGTGAGCCCGCAACGGGGTGGCAAATCTTCGAGCCGGACCCGTCGAAACGACCCGGTGAGCGCGCACCGCGCAGCGCGCGAATCGGGTCACGTCTCCGGCGAGTGGGACGAAGTTGTCGCCCGGCGGCGCTATCATGCCGGTGATGCGCCGCTTGCGTCGAATTTTGTGCCTCGGACCCCTGTCGATCCTCGTCGGTTGCGCGCGCTGCGATGCGCCGCCGCCCAGGCCCTGCCAGCCGACGCTCCGGGTCGCGCCCGATCCGGGTGCGCCGGCGAGCGGACGGCGCGTGGTCGCGGTGGGCCAGATCGCGCAGACCTGGCACGTCGGCGCGTGGGCGCCGGCAGCGATCACGCTGGCCGAGGTCGCGCCCGGCGATGCGATCGTCGTGCTCGCCGCCTGCTGGGGCGACCTCCCGGCCGGCTCGAGCACCGAGCCAGCCGATGATCAGGGCGCGCTGCGCCGCGTGCTCGATCAGGGCGCCGGGACGGTCGGACGCAAGAAGCCGCCGGTGTTCGTGCAGCTCTACGTCGAGCTCGATCCGGCACCCGGCCCGCACACGATCATCCCGCCGTATCTCGGCGGTCCGGCCGGCGACGGCACGCTCTACGTCGCGCAGGTCCGCGGGCTCACCGAGCGTCGCGTGGTCGCTTCCGGCGACAGCTGGGTCCGCGGCAGCCGCCTCCCCGAGATCGCCGTCGCGACCGACCGCCCGGCGGAGGCCGGCGATCTCGTCATCGCGCTCGCCGGCTACGACAACGTCGACCAGCGCGACCACTCCGGCTTCAGCCACCCGCCGGTGGGCTGGATTCCGCTCGGCCTCAACGACGACGCCGCCAACAACGTGCCGTCGGAGCTGTGCTATCGCGCCGCACCGGCGCCCGGCGGACAGGCGCTCACGTGGACGTGGACCGATCCGTCGGTCAACGTGGCGGCCGCGGTGATCGCTGCGCTGCGCTGATCCCGAGCGATCAGTGCGCCGCAGCGCGCGCAGCCGCTGCCGGGTTTCTTGACCGCGAGTGCAAATCGTTCGCGATTGCCCGCTACGCCGGCCGGTGCCGAGGCCGCAGCGCGGCTGGGCTGCGACGGGCGCTGGTCCACTTCGTGCACACACAGACATGGGCATCCCCGGCAAGAGAGGAGGAGGCAGATGCGACTCTCCACATATAATCTCGAGAACCTGTTCGAGCGCGCGGTCGCGATGAACCTACCGTCGTGGGAGGACGGCAAGGGGACCCTCGACGACGTGACGCGGCTGAACGACCTGATCGAGAAACCCACGTACACTCCCGCGATCAAGGAGGAGCTGCTCGAGATCATGAAGAAGTATCCGGGCCTGATCGCAAACGGAACCAGCAAGCTGATCCGGCTGCGGGAGGCGCGCGGCGCTCATCTGATCATCAAGCCCAAGAACAAGGCGGCCGAGATCCGGGTGTCCGGACGGGACGACTGGATCGGCTGGTTCGAGCTGGAGCGCGAGCCGATCCACGCGACCGCGATCGACAACACGGCGCGCATCATCGACGCCGTGCACGCCGACGTGCAGTGCGTGGTAGAGGCCGAGGATCGCTCGGGCCTGGTCCGGTTCAACGAGGACGTCATTCCGCAGGTCGATGGCGCGCCGTTCCGCGAGGTCTTGCTGATCGACAGTCGCGACCCGCGAGGCATCGACGTCGGCATCATGACGCGCGACGGATACACGATCGGCAACATGCGGAGTCACGTGAACGATGCCGACGACGAAGGCCCGATCTTCAGCCGCGACTGCGCCGAGTACGAGATCGCGACACCGAGAGGCAATACGCTCCTGGTGCTGCTCAACCACTTCAAGTCGAAGGGCTATGGCGCGACCGACGATTCCGATCGAAAACGGACGCGCCAGGCGCAGCGCGCCCGCGAGATCTACGATCAGCGGATCGCCGATGGCTTCGAGCTCGTCACCCTGGCCGGGGACCTCAACGGATGCCCGGGGGAGGGCCCGCTGGCGCCGCTGCTCGGCGATGGCGTGCTCACCGACATCATGGCACATCCGCACGCACGGCAACGGCACGAAGTCCTCGAAGCTCGACTACATCCTGATGTCGCCGCGGCTCGCGGAGAGCGTGCTGGCGGGTGGCATCGAGCGACGCGGTGTCTGGGGCGGCAAGCACGGCGATCTGTTCCCGCACCTGGACCAGATGCGGTCGCCGGCGGACGCGGCCTCGGATCACGCGGCGCTGTGGGCCGAATGGAACGCGTAGCCGCTGGCGAGCTCGCGACTACTGCGGACAGCAGGGCGAAGCTGCCCGGCCAGGTCGAACGAGCCGGCCGCGCAGCTGGAAGATTGGATATCGCAGCTCCGCACCTGCGGGCGGTGCTACTTCTGCAGGCAGAACCCCGGGAGGTGCGCGAGACAGGCGTCGCCGCGCTCGTGCGGCTCGACGAGCACGCTGCCGAGCTTGGGAGATGCACCGAGCGTCGCGAGCTTTCGCAGCTCGGCCTCGTTCTGCGGATCGCGGGCGTTGCAGCAATCGTAGATGCCGACCTGCGACACGATCTGCGCGGGCCAGCGTGGATCGCGGCGCTCGGCGCGGAGCATGCCGCCGACGCCGTGCGGCAGCGCCGGCGAATGGAAGGTCAGCGGGATGACGAGGCGGCCGCCGGGAACCAGCGCCGCGAGCCACTCGGACCGCGGGTGGGTGCAGCCGGCGTTGATGAAGATCGCGTCGAACGGTCCGTCGGGTGCGGCGGCGTCGCCGGTCTCGACGCGGACGGTGGGCCACGTGGCGAGCGCGGTCCTGGCCCGCGCGGCGAGCGCGGGGTCGACCTCGAAGGCGGTCACGCGGCCGGTCGGGCCGGCGAGCTCGGCGAGGATCGCGGTGTAGTATCGAAATTATGCGCCCAGAAGCTCGGCAGGCCGTTGTTGAGCGCGCGCGCCGGATCGATCGCGACCAGCACGTCGTGATAGAGGTGGCGGGGATCGGCGTCGGCGGTGACGCGGTACGGCACGGCGTGATCGAATGCGCGTGCGATCTGCCAGGGGCCCGGTCCCAGGAACGCCTCGCGCGGCACGCGCGCACAGGCGGCGACGAGCGCATCGGATTGCAGGTGCGCGACGGCGCGGATCTCCTCGGCGAACCACCAGCGGGCTTCTTCGGTCGTGGGCATCTCGACTCCTGTCGCCTCGCGGCGGGCCCATGCACCTTCGCGAAGCGAGGAGAAGAGTCACCGTGGTGAGAGGAGCGCCCCCCTTTGTCCCCGCTGCGCGACCGGGCATGGGCCGATCGTCAGAGGATCGCACGGACCACGCCGCGCTATGTCAACGCAGCATGCCACATGCACGGCCGCGCGTCAGCCGCCGTCATTCGAGGCAGCTCACCAGCTCGGCGTCGTAGCGGTCGAGCTCGTCCTGGGTCAGCGCGCCGGCCGCGAGCGCGGCCTGCAGGCGCTTGCGCCTGGCGCGGTAGACGTCGCGGGTCAGCTTGCCCTGCTTGCACAGGCCGGCGAACTCGGCGGCCGCGAGCCGGAGCTTGCCGGTGAACGACGCCGGCGGCGCGTTCGCCGACGTCACAGCGGCGACGACGGTCGGATCGAGATCATCGCCGGCGGCGAGCGCGACGTCCCGGCTCAGCGTCCGGGTCTCGCCGCGGTCGATCCGGCCGAACGACAGCTCGAGGCCGTGCAGCGCGGCCGAGCTGCTCTTGAGCTGCGCGACGACGCGGTAGGCGGGATCGGGGCCGCGGTTGGTCACCGTCACGACGATGCGGCTGGCGCCCCCGGCGCCTGGCTCGTTCGACAGCGCCGCGGTGAGCGCAGCGTGCTGGCCAGGCGGTGCGGGCGATGACGGCACGCCTGCAGGCGATGTCGTGCCCGCAGGCGATGGGGTCCCCGCGGGCGATGGGGTTGCCGCGGGCGCGGCGGTCGGCATCGCGCCCGTGGCCGATGCGGTGCCGCGCAGGCTCGGCTCGGCTGCGGCAACTGGCGCAGCGTCGCCGGCGTGGCCACGCATGACGATGACCGCCGCCGCGAGAGCGAGCGAGGCCGCCACCGCGGGGGCGATGAACCGGCTGCGCCGCGGCGGCGCGGGAGGCCCGTACAGCGTGACGGCCGAGGCCGCGCTGCCCAGCGTGGTGTCCTTCACCAGGAGCCGCGTGGGCGCGGCCGCGCTGCGCAGCACGCTGTGGATCGTCGGCGGCTCGGTCCGCGGCGCGATCGGCAGGATCATCGCCGCGAGGTGATCGACGGCGCGGATCAGCTCGTCGGCGCCGGCCGGGCGCGCCGCCGGGTCCTTCTCGAGCAGCCACAGCACCAGTGCGTCGATCTCGGCCGGCAGCGTCGGGTGATGCGATCGCAGCGGCAGCGGCGGGAAGTAGAGCTGGCGCGCGATGATGTCGCCGGCGCCCTCGGCGCTGAACGGCGGCTGGCCGCACAGCATCTCGTACGCGACGCAGCCGAGCGCGTAGAGGTCGGCGCGATGATCGACCTGACCCGAGCCCCGGCACTGCTCGGGAGACATGTACGTCGGCGTGCCGATGACCGTCCCGGTCCGGGTGTGACGGCCCTCGCCGAGCGTGGCCAGCTTCGCGATGCCGAAGTCGAGCAGCTTGACGCGCTCGCCGCTCGGCAGCTCCGGATCGGGAACGAGGAAGATGTTGTCGGGCTTGAGGTCGCGGTGGACGATGCCCAGCTCGTGCGCGGCCTGCAGCACGCGCGCGATCGCGCGCAGCATCCCCAGCGTGTCGGCCAGCGTGGTGCGGCCCCGCCGCAGCCGCGCGGCGAGGCTCTCGCCGTCGAGGTACTCCATGACGATGTAGGCAGTGCGGTCTTCGAGGAAGCCGACGTCGAAGACCTCGACGATGCCCGGGTTGCGGACGGCGCTCGCCGCGCGCGCCTCGTTGAAGAACCGCGCGACCATGTCCTGGTTGGTCGACAGCTCGGGGTGCAGCACCTTGACCGCCGCCGGGCGACCCAGGGTCGCGTGACGCGCGAGGTAGACCACGCCCATCCCGCCTTCCCCGATCATCGACTCGACCTGATAGTTTCCCAGTCGTCGGCCCAGCATCCCGATGGACGCTAGCACGCGACCCCCAAAACCCGGTCCCGCTAGGACGTTATGCCCTGGCGCCACGCGGTGCCCGAGCGCTGTATGTCCGGACAGCGGACAGAGCGGGCGCCAGGACGCGATGTCCCAGCTCGGGGCATCGGAGCTGGGACGACGTATTCAGCTCGCGCCGCCCCGCTCAGGCGTGCTTGCGGGGCCGGCCGCGCTTGCGGGGCCGGTCGCTGCCGCCGAACTCGAGGTCCTCGGCGAAGCGCTCCTCGACGAGGTCGTCGACGGAGGTGTGAAGTGAATCCAGGCGCCGCAGCTCCTCCCGCTCGAACTCGGCGAACGATGTGTAGATCCTAGGAATCCCAGACGACATTGCGGCTCCTTCGAGGACATGCCCACATGTCCTACATGTGGCTACAACCTACGGAGCTGCGATGGATGAGCCAAGTTTTTTGCATGCGTTCGCGCGAGACGGCAAGGTCGGCGCGGGCCCGGGATCGTCATAGCCGCGTGGTACCTCGGCAGCCATGACCCGGATCGTCGCGGTCGCGAACCAAAAGGGCGGTGTCGGCAAGACCACCACTGCGATCAACCTCGCAGCCTCGGTCGCGTCGCGCGGCTACCGGGTCCTGCTGGTCGATTTCGACCCGCAGGGCAATGCGTCGTCGGGCGTGGGCTACACGCGCGATCGCATCGAGCTGTCGGTCTACGACGCGCTGACCGGCGAGGTGACGCTCGAGGACGTGGTCCGGCCGACGGAGATCACGACGCTGTTCGTGACGCCGTCGACCACCGACCTGGTCGGGGCCGAGATCGAGCTGATCGGGGCGGAGCACCGCGAGCGCTTCCTCGCGGATGCGCTGGCCCCGGTGGCCTCGGCGTACGACTACGTCGTGATCGACTGTCCGCCGTCGCTCGGCCTCTTGACGCTCAACGCGCTGGTCGCCGCGCACAGCGTGGTGATCCCGATGCAGGCGGAGTACTTCGCGCTCGAGGGGCTGTCGGCGCTGACCGCGACGATCGAGAAGGTGCGCGCGGCGTACAACCCGGGGCTGGCGATCGACGGGGTCGTGTTCACGATGTACGACGCGCGGCTGAGCGTGGCGGTGCAGGTTCGCAACGAGGTCGCCCGGTACTTCGGCGACAAGGTGTTCGCCGAGATGGTGCCGCGCAACGTGCGGCTGTCCGAGGCTCCGAGCCACGGCAAGCCGGTCCTGCTGTACGACCTGCGCTGCCCGGGCACCCGGAGCTACCTCGCGCTCGCCGACGAGTTTCTCGATCGAACGCTGATGAGCCGTGTGCCGGCGGCGCGTCCCGAGGTATCGTCGCCTTGAGGTCCGAGAGTTCGACGATGAGCGATGCCAGGAAGCGCGGCCTCGGCCGCGGATTGTCCGCGCTCTTGCCCGGCGGGCCACCGGCGTCGGCGGGCGGCGCGGTCGGCGGCGCGGAGGTGATGCCCGCTGCGCCGGCGCTGCGCTCGCGGACCTACTTCGCGGCCGGGATCGACGAGCTGTACCCCAGCCCCGAGCAGCCGCGCCGGCGCTTCGACGAGGCCCGGCTGGCCGAGCTGGCGGAGTCGATGAAGGCGCACGGCGTGATCGTGCCGCTGGTGGTCAGGCCGCGGCCCGAAGGCGGCTACTTCCTGATCGCGGGCGAGCGACGCTGGCGGGCGGCGCAGCGCGCCGGGCTGCACGAGGTGCCGGTCGTGGTCCAGGATGTCTCCAAGGGCACGGCGCTCGAGCGCGCGCTGGTCGAGAACCTGCAGCGCGCCGATCTGAGCCCGCTCGAGGAGGCGGCCGCATACCACCGGCTGGTCGACGAGTTCGGGCTGACCCAGGAGGACATCGCCGCGCGGATCGGCAAGGACCGCAGCACGGTCGCGAACGCGATCCGGCTGCTCAAGCTCCCGCTCCCGGTCCGCCAGCTGGTCGAGGACGAGCGGCTGTCGATGGGCCACGCACGCGCGCTGCTGGGGCTCGACGATCCGATCGCGATCGAGCGGGCCGCGCGCAGCGTGGTCGACAAGCAGCTGTCGGTCCGCGCGACCGAGGCGCTGGTCAAGAAGGCGCGCTCCGGTCCGGCGGACGGCGACGGCAGGAGGAGCGGCTGACCCGGGCGCTGGGCGGGCCGGTCGTCATCACCGAGGACGAGCCCGGCAAGGCCGGGTTCATCGAGATCCGCTACTTGAACCTCGATCATCTGGAGCGGTAGCTCGATCGGCTGCTGTAGCCGATTGTGAACCCGCGTTGCGGACGCAGTCGGCGCGCCTGAGGCGTGATTTCGGACCTCGGATTCCGGGATACTGAGCCCCGCTGCATGTCCGAACGCGACCACGACCGGATCCCGTACACGGTGCTGGTCGAGTTCCGGACGGCCTCGAGCTTCCTGGTCGCCTACTCGATGAGCCTGTCGCGCGGCGGGATCTTCGTCGAGACCGACTGGGACGTCCCGACCGGGATGCCGCTCGCGCTCGATCTCCACGTGCCGGGGGCGGGCCCGCTGCAGCTGGTCGGCACGGTGGCGTGGCGGCGGGGCAGCGATAGCCCCGACGGACCGGCCGGCCTCGGCATCGAGCTCCACGACGTGCCGCAGCTCGGCTCGGCGATCGACAAGCTGGTGTCGTCGTTCCGCGGCGTCCGGGTCCTGCTGCTGTCGGGCGACCGCCAGGATCGCACGTCGCTCGCGCGGTCGATCAAGTCGATCATCAGCACCGCGGACATCGCGCAGGCCGCCGACGCGGCGTCCGCCGCCGAGCAGCTGACCAGCGAGATCGACGTGGCGATCGTCGATGTCGACTTCGACCCCGACGGCGCGCTGACGATCCTGCGGGTCGCGCGGCAGCTGACGCCCAAGGTCCCGACGATCGCGATCGCGGCGACCCCGAAGCTGCGCGAGTGGGCGCGGGTGTCGGGGGCCGACGAGCTGGCGGCCAACCCGCCGTCGTTCAGCGAGCTCCAGATCGTGCTGGTCCGCGCGCTGAGCAAGCCGGTGTCGGTGCAGGCCTCGGCGAGCGCCTAGCAGGCCGCTGGTTGTCAGCCGCGGCGGCGCCGGGCAGCCGCGACGGTGTTGTCGAGCAGGCACGCGATCGTCATCGGTCCGACGCCGCCGGGCACCGGCGTGATCGCGCGGGCGCGCTGGGCCGCCGCGGCGAACTCGACGTCGCCGACCAGCACGCCGTCGGCGGTGCGGTTGATACCGACGTCGATCACGATCGCGCCGGGCTGGATCCAGTCGCCGCGCACCATCTCGGGCCGGCCGACCGCGGCGATCACGACGTCGGCGCGGCGGACCTCGCCGGCGAGGTCGCGGGTCCGCGAGTGACACATCGTCACGGTCGCGTTGGCGTTGCCGAGCAGCAGCGCGATCGGCTTGCCGACGAGGAGGCTGCGGCCGATCACGACGGCGCGCGCCCCCGCCAGCTCGGCGCCGACCTCGCCGAGCAGCCGCATGCAGCCGCTCGGCGTGCACGGCACGAAGCTCGGCCGGCCGCGCGCGAGCAGCCCCAGGCTCGTCGGGTGCAGGCCGTCGACGTCCTTGGCGGGGTCGAGCGCGGCGATCACGGCCTCGGCGTCGAGCGGCGCCGGCAGCGGCAGCTGGACCAGGATACCGTCGACCACGGGATCGCGGTTGAGCTGGTCGATCAGCGCGGCGAGCTCGGCCTGGGTCGTCGTCGCGGGCAGCTTGTGATCGCGGACGTCGACGCTGGCCTCGCGCGCGGCCCGGGTCTTGTTGCGGACGTAGACCGCCGACGCCGGGTCATCGCCGACCAGCACGACGGCCAGGGTCGCGGCCACCCCCCGCGCGCGCAGGCTCATCGCGGCGGCGGCGACCTCGGCGCGCAGCCGGGCTGCGACCGCCTTGCCGTCGATGAAAATGGCCGGCTGCGGGGCGTCCACAGCTCAGGAGACCTTCGCCGCGGCGGCGGAGCTGGTGCCGCCCGAGCCGCTGCTCGGTGTGCTCGCGCCTTCACTCGACTTGGTCGTGCCGGTGTCCGACTTGGTCGTGCCCGCGTCCGACGCCGCGGCCGGTTTGTCGGCGGTCGCCGCAGCAGCGTCGGGCTTTGACTCGCCGGCCTTCTCGGGCTTGGGCGATGCGTAGAGGTCCTTGTACCAGCCGCTGCCCTTGAGCGAGAACGCCGTGCGCGAGATCAGGCGCTCGAGCGCGCCTCCGCATACCTCGCAGGTGGTCTTGTCCGGATCGCTCATGCGCTGCTGGTACTCGAAGTCTCGGCTACAGGCTCTGCACTGATACTCGTATACCGGCATGTCGGGGCTACTCCTACTCGGCTCGTCAGACGTGAGACAAGGACACGATGCGCACGCCTGGCGCGCCGTCAATATCCACCAGCGCGCCCTGTCCCACCAGCCGCCCGCCAGGGATCCCCCAGGGCCCCGAAAATTGGGACGGTCAACGTCGCGCTGGTAGGCTTTTATCCTACATCAAGGCCGAGGTTCCCCCGTGCAAGATCGCCGACTGGGTTTCCGGATTCCGTTCGAAACGATGGTGACGTCGTACGTCCACGACCGGCCGGTGCGCGGCCTGGCGAGCAACCTCAGCGACGGCGGGATGAGCCTGTCGGCGATCGCGATGCTGGCGCCGCCACCGGGCGTCGTCGTCGGGCTCGAGCTCGACGTGCCGGGGCTCGACGACTCGATCTGGGCCGCGGCCCGGGTGTGCTACCGCAGGGACGACCATCTGGCGTCCGGCCTCGGCGTGCGCTTCGTGGCGATGGCGAACCGCCACGCGCGCATGCTCCGCGAGTTCTGCCTCGAGATGCGGCGCAAGAACCTCGGCTCGCTGCTCGCCCGGATCCGCGCCTGAGCAGATCGGGCCTGGGGCCGTTCGAGCCCCCGTGCGGCGATCTTCCGGTCGAGGCGTGACGCCAGGTGTGACTCACCGGCGAGCCTCCGCGGTTCCGCCGCGGGCGTCGAGTCGCGCGGAGCATCGCCGGCAAGGCGGAATCACGTCGGTATCGTGACCATCAGAGCACCCACTGCCCGTCTGTGGATGCCCGTGGCCTGCCTTGGTCTCGATCAAGTCACCGCCTCGACTCGGCCTCGTCATTCTTCGGCAATGGAGATAGCGAATCGATCGCAATCGCGACGCCCGATCTACAATTAAGCATTTTGCTGCACTCCGGAGTGCTGGAGGCCCCGCATAACTCGATATCTGTAAGCCCGAGTACTGCGTTGTTTGGATTCGAGTCGCGACATGTCCGCTGTGTGTCCTGCAATCAAAAAGTCACAAGTTTCTTCGGTGAACCGGCGCCGGTGATGAAAGCCGGATATATCAGCAGGTTGGCCGACGATCAGATCCAGGCGAACGAGGATGGCATGTCCAGCGATTGAAACGTAATCGGTTTGATGGATAACCATAGATAGGCATAGACGACACCGGGGCACGTCTTGCATTCTACCGCCTGCTTTGCCGGTTCATGTTGGTCGGTTGTTAACGAGGTGAGTCAATGCCAGCAGCATGGGGTCGTGAGTCTCGGTTGGCCGTGATCGGAGCAGTGCTCTGCGTCTTCGCGAGCTGCCCGAACAACGGCGGCGACAGTGAATCGAACGAGATCGTTCCCGCTCGAATCTCGCCGGCGCGCGTGGAGAACATCGACGCTCCGAGCGACTCGAGCGCTTGGGCGCTGTTCGATCGCAATACGCGCGTCGGATGGTCGCCGCCGAGCGATGCGGCAGCCGGCCCGGCGCATGTCAGGGTCGCGCTCGGCAAGACCACGACGATCACGCACGTGAAGATCTTCGGGGCCAGCCCCTACGTGCTCGATGTCCATACCGGCAAGGGAGACGCGATCAAGGGGCTCGCGCACGTGCGCCTCGATGCGCTCGGGGCCGGCTGGAACGAGCTCCGGTTGCCTGACTCGATCGCGACCGACGAGCTGGTTCTCGAGGTGGCGCCCGCGGGCGGCGGCGATGCTCCGAAACCCGCTCCTCTCCGCGAGGTCGAGCTCTGGGGCCCGGATCGTCCGGCGATGTGGCTCGACGCAAGAACGCTCGGCGCCGTCACCGCGGGCTCGGGGACGCGCCCGGCCGGGTCGACGGGGTTCGATGTCCTCGCTGCCACTGGTACGGCGCCGAGCGATCTCGCGCCGAGCACCGAACCAGGCGGCCAGATGTGCGCAAAGATCCGCTTCGCCATCACGAGAAGCCCGGCCTCGTACCGGCGCGCGTGGCTCGCGTATGCGGCCGACGGTGCCTTCCGGTCGTTCGCCCTGACGCGCTCGCTCAACGCGGCGCCGATGCGATGTGGGCAATGGCTCAGCGCGAGCACCGGGCCCGCGCCGTTCGTCGATCCGGTCGATCCGGAGACGCTCGTGCTCGGGGACAATCACTACGACGTCTGCCTGCCCGCCGACGCGTCGTCTCACGTCGTGCTTCACGACGCGTTCTTCGTCGGCGAGCTCGACCAGGGCACCAATGATGCCGTGTCGATCGCCAGGGGGCCGATCGACGGGGTCGCCACCGACGTTACGAGCGAGCTCCTGGATCCGGACAACACCGCGCCGGTGACGGTGCGCACCGGCGAGCGCCTCGTCGTCGCGATGGACCGCTGGATATCGCCGGATGCCGTGCTGCTGCGTGGCGCGACCGGCGTCTGGGCAGTCGATTGCCTGGACGATGGCGGGCACGCCCGAGAGGTCGAACCGACCGATGTCGCGTCGAGCGCGAACCGGACATTGATCTCGCTGGCCGACGGGGCCAGCGAGCTCGCGTGCACGGCGATCGCGATCCGGCCGACCGGCCGAGCGACGGCCTCGCTGTCGAGCGTCACCGTGATCGGCTCGGGTGCGCGCACGCGTATCGACTGGCCGAGGATCACGCTCGCGTCGCCGGCCGAGCATTTCGGTCAGGTCGCCTGGGTGGATGGCTGGGCGAGCTCCCCGAGCTCGATCGGCGGCGCCGTGACGGTCAATGTCCAGACCACCGACGTGGGGACGACCAGCGGCGCGTTCGGGACGCTGGTGTCGCGCACCGGCGGCGCCGACAAGCCCTGGCCGGTGTCCGTGACCGCGCACTTCGCCGACGGCTCACAGATGACGCGGACGTTCGTGCTCGACAAGGCCGGCACGCTCGCGCCGAGGCCAGGCGGCGGGCTGTCGGAGGCGGACAAGATCGCCCGCTANACCGCGGCCCGGGTCGGCACCGATGTCGGTGTCGACATCCCCGCAGGCGCGCTGTCCGGCACCGTCGACGTCACAGTCAAGCGCCTCACGTCGAGGGACATGCCACCGCTCGACCCGGGGCTCGTCAACGTCACGGCCCCCGACGCGAACGGATTCCAGTTCCTGCCCCACGGCCAGAAGTTCCTGCGGCCGGTCGACGTGCTCCTGCCCTTCGATCCGGCGCTCCTGCCGCCCGGGTACGTGAGCAACGACGTCCAGACCTACTACTTCGATACCGACGCGCAGCACTGGCGGCGCCTGGCGCGCGCGCAGGTCGACGACCAGAAGCACATCATCCACAGCGCGAGCGACCATTTCACGACGATGATCAACGCGGTCGTCGTCTCGCCGGAGCACCCCGAGCTCCGGCAATTCAACCCCAACGCGCTGACCGGCATCCAGGCGGCGGACCCTGGCACGGGCATCCAGCTCGTCGCCCCACCGACGCCGAGCTCGCGTGGCGATGCAACCCTCGGCTATTCGTTCGACCTGCCTCCAGGCAGGCACGGCCTGACGCCCGCGCTCGGGCTCTCGTACGGCTCCTCGCGCGGCAATGGCTGGGTGGGCGTCGGCTGGGATCTGCCGATCAGCGCCATCACGGTCGACACCCGGTTCGGTGCCGCGCGGTACGACTGTGACAGCGAGACCGAGACCTACGCGCTCGACGGCGAGCAGCTCACGCCGATCGCGCATCGCGGCCCGGTGAAGCAGCGCACGGACGACACGACCACCCTCGGCGGCGAGACCGTCAAGATCTTCCACGCGCGCGTCGAGGGCGGCTTTCGCCAGATCATCCGCCACGGCACGGGCACGAAGAGCTACTGGTGGGAGGTCATCGACAAGACGGGGACGCGGTCGTTCTTCGGCGGCACGCCCGAGAGCGGCGGCCCGGTCGCCGAGGCGACGCTTCAGTCCAACGCCGGCGATGTCTTCAAGTGGGCACTCGTCGAGGTGCGCGACCTGCACAACAACGCGATGCGCTACGAGCACGACCGCGTCACGAGCGTGGGCTTCGCGTTCGGCGCCGTCCCCGGGACGGAGCTCTATCCCAGGGCATGCCACTACACGTTCGAGGACGGAGCGCAGAGCGCGCCGTACGACGTCACGTTCCTGCGCGAAGGCCGCCCGGACGCGGTGATCGACGGACGCGGTGGGTTCAAGCACGCCACCGCCGAACGGCTGCGCCGCATCGAGGTCCACTTCCAGGGCCAGCTCGTGCGCGCGTGGGAGCTGGCGTACACCGAGGGTGCGTTCCACAAGAGCCTGCTCGCGTCGATCCAGGCGTTCGGGGCATCGAACACGCCGTTCCCGGGGAACGCGCACCACTTCGAGTACTTCGACGAGATTCGCGAATCCCCCACGGCCGACAGCCCGTTCAAGGGGTTCGCCGCAGGTTCGAGCTGGAGCGTGGGCGACGACCACGTCCGGAAGCTCGGCATCCCCGGTCCGGCACAGGGCCTGCTCGGCAACGGCGAGGCGAGCGTGCTCGGTGGCTCCGACGGCTTCAGCGGCGGGGTTCACCTGTACATCGGCTTCAACCCGCTGCTTCCCGAAAAACCGAACTCGTTTGGCGGCAAGGTCGGCTTCAAGGCGTCGTCGTCCGACACCCAGCTGGCCTTTATCGACATCAACGGCGATGGCCTGCCCGACAAGGTGTTCGTATCGAACGGCAGCGTCGTCTTCCGTCTCAACCAGTCAGGCCCGGCGGGCGGCACGCGGTTCTCGGACACCGTGTTCCCGGTCGCAGGCCTGTCGTCGCTCGGTGGCCGGGGCTCGTCCATGTTTTCCTTCGGATTCGAGGCCTACCCGGGCCCGCGAGCCTGATCTTCAATGTCTCGGAGACGTTCACGCAGGAGGATAGCTACTTCGCCGATGTCAACGGCGATGGCCTTCCGGACTTCGTCACACCGGGGATGGTGTTCTTCAACACGCCTACGGCCTCGGGCCC
>VBLP01000391.1:23405-27767 GCA_005887925.1 Deltaproteobacteria bacterium
TCCAGCGGCCTCGTGCCGGACTTCGGCGCGAGCACCGCGCAGAACTCGCAGCGGTTCCCGCTGGTCGACGCGGTCCGGCGCTGGTTCGCGCCGTACGACGGCACGGTCCAGATCACCGGCGCGGCGCAGCTGCGCGCCGGCAGCCCGCAGGGCGACGGCGTGCGCGTCGCGATCCAGCACAACGACGCCGAGCTCTGGTCGGCGACGATCGCGGCCGGCGACACGACGCCGAAGCCCCCGGTCAATGTCTCCGCCGTCCCGGTCCACGCCGGGGATCGGCTCTACTTCCGGACCTCGGCGCTCGACGACGCGCGCGATCACATCGTCGACTGGGATCCGGTCATCGAATATACCGGCGTACCCGCGCTCGCCGATCCCAACCAGCTGAGCGAGCGGCGGTTCCAGGCATCGAGCGACTTCGTGCTCGCCGGTCGCGACGGCATGATCACGACCGTCCCGTTCGACGGCGTGATCAAGCTGGTCGGCACGGTCACCAAGGCGCGGACGACCGACGGCGTTGCCCTCCAGGTCACCCAGAGCCCAGCGGGCAGCTCGCAGACCTCCGATCCTGTGTTCAGCCTCGCACGAGATGCCACGTCGACCGATCCGTTCGTCGTCGACCAGAGTTTCCAGGTCAAGGCCGGCGATCGGCTCGAGGTCCACGTGCGGATCGACTCGCCGATCGATCTCACCGCCATCGGCTTCCCTCAGGCGGCGATCCTGCACTGGCAGTACGTCTCCGCGACCGACAGGGACGGCAAGCCGGTCACGGTGATCGACCAGACCGGAGCTCCCATCCAGATCTCCGCCCCGTTCGACATGGACACGTACGGGATGCGTGTGCCGATGATCGAGCAGCCGGCGTATGTCGCGCCGCAATCGGGGACGCTGCGGGTGTTCGCATCAGTCCAGGAGGCACCGGCGACGCAGGTCGCCTTCACGGTCAAGACGCCGGGCACCCTCCTCGCCAAGCGCGGGTTCTCGGCGAGCGGCACCACCGAGGTCGACGTCCCGGTGACGCAGGGCGATACGCTGTACTTCGACTTCAGCACGCGCGCGCAGGGCCAGGCGCTCGGCTCGATCGCGACCTCGGTGGAGGTCACGTTCGATCCACAGGCCAGCGGCGGGACGGCCGCCCCCAGGTTGCTGCACTTCGCGGGCCCGGTGGACCGATGCTCTCAGCCGTATCGCGGCTGGAGCTACGCCGGCCTCAACGCCACGAAGGTCCCAGCCGGCACCCCGATTCCCGACGACACGTTCTGTCACGAGACCTCGAGCTTCGACAAGGACACGACCGTGCCCCAGCCCGGCGATCTCGACGGGCTCAAGGCACAGGGCCAGCAGCTGAACGACGAGACGCTGACCTTCCCGCTCCTCCCGTTCCCCGCGGGGCGAGCCTGCCCGAACCCGACCCAGCCGTGCGACCTGCCGCACGTGCCGCTGTGGGGCGGCCTCGCCCCGGAGCTCTACCTCCTGCCGGGCTCGTTCAGCGCATCGCGCCAGGGGCCGACCGACCTGACCACGCCGACGGGCGGCACCGTGGTGCACGGCGCGACCGTGAGCCGCGTCAGCCACACAACGCAGATTGCGGAGTCCGCCGGCATCGGTGCAGGTGGCATCTCCGGGAGCATCTCGAACGCCAACGGCTCGAGCGAGGGTGTTGTCGACTACCTCGACATGAACGGCGACGGGTTCCCGGACGTCGTCGGCCATGGCGCGATCCAGTACACCACGTCGCACGGCACTCTGGGGAGCAGCCTGGCGTGCGGCCCGGTCACGGCGATCGACACGCTGCGCTCGAGCACGACGAGCACGCAGAGCATCGGGCTTGGCGGCACCGTGCCCGAACAGCTCGCCAACGCCAAAGGCCGCACCACCGCGACCGGGACAAGCCCGACCAGCGGCGCGGGCAACGACACGCAGATGGCCCCGATCGGCCTGAACCTGTCGGCGGACGTGGGGAGTGCCAACCAGGATGTCGATTTGCTCGACATCAACGGCGATGGTCTGCCCGATCGGGTGTTCCACAGCGGTGGCACCCTGTTCGTCCAGCTCAACGTCGGGTACACGTTCCTCGATGCCGAGCCGTTCGCCAGCGCCGCCATCAACGCCGGCAACAGCGTGGACGCGACAGTCGGTATTGGATTCAATGACGGGATCTATGGCTTCGCGGGAGGTGCGTCCGCGAGCCGCGGCGAGTCCGCGACGCTCGCCCTGGGCCCGTTCCAGTCGGCCGGCGCGACGCTCGCCGACGTCAACGGCGATGGCCTCCTCGATCAGGTGTTCCCGTCGAGCGGCGGCTCGATCCAGGTCGGCATCAACACGGGCGCCGGCTTCGCTCCGCCGGTTCCGTGGCAAGGCGCCCCGAGCAACGACATCACCCAGAGCGCGACCCTGAACGTTGGCGGAGGTGCCTACTTCGTGATCGGCATCCCGCTGTGCATCGCCGCCTGCTACCTCATCATCAACCCGGGCGCCGACTTCAACGCATCGACAGACCGCCAGGAGATCGCGCTCCGCGATGTCAACGGCGATGGCTTCCCGGACTTCCTGTCCTCGACGGGTAGCGACGAGCTGTTCGTCGGGACCAACCTCACCGGCCGGACCAACCTCCTGCGCAAGGTGACCCGCCCGCTGGGTGCGACCATCGAGCTCGACTACACCCGCGCGGGGAACACGTTCGAGCAACCGCACAACCAGTTCGTCCTGTCGCGCGTCACCACCTTCGACGGTGTTCCCGGCGACTGGAGCCCGGTCAATCCGGGCGCCGATCTCCAGCGCGTGACGTATGCGTACGACGGCGGCTTCTATGACCGCCGCGAGCGCGAGTTCTACGGCTACGCCACGGTCGTCTCGACCACGCACGACACGCGCGGGCTGCTCGGCGCCGTGCCGGACGACTTCGACAAGCCGTACCTGCGCACGACGCGGACCTACCGGAACGACAGCTTCTTCTCGAAGGGGCTGATGAGCTTGGAGCTGGTTGAAGGGCTCGACACCGGCGCTCCGCGCACGTTCTCGCAGACCGAGAACCAGTACGCCCTCCGCGAGGTCGACACCCAGCAGGTGCTGACCACGCCGACCGCGCTCGCCGGGATGCTGTCCTCGGTGTTCCCCGAGCTCCGCACGACGATCCGGCGCCGGAGCGAAGGCGACGCGAGCGCCAGCGTGCAGACCGAGGTCGATCAGACCTACGACGCCGACGGCAACGTCACCCAGATCACCGACACCGGCGATGCCGGCACCGCGGACGATACCACCGCGACGATCACCTACACCGGTCATGGCGGCGCGAACGGCGGATGCGCGGCGCGCCACATCATCGGCCTGGCCGATTCGATCACCGTGCGGAGCGCCGGCGGCGCCGTCCTGCGCCACCGCGAATCGAGCTTCGACTGCTCGACCGCGGACATGGTCGAGCTCCGCCAGGCGACCGAGGGCCCGGCCAGCGCGGTGAGCGACTTCCAGTACGCCGCAGACGGCAACCTCAGCGTGGTCGCCGGCCCCGAGAACCTGCACGGCCAGCGCTACACGCTCGACCTGGCGTACGACGCTCCGACCCGGAGCCACGTGGTCAGCATCACCGACAGCTTCGGCCAGATCTCGACGAATGACTACGACTTCCGCTTCGGCACGATGACCCGGGACACCGACGACAACGGCAACTCCCTCACGTCGAGTTACGACGACTTCGGCCGGCTGACGACCGTCGTCGGTCCACTCCAGGCCGGCACGGGCCTCGCGACAATCCAGTTCGAGTACCACCCCGAGCAGAGCGTCCCGTACGCGCGCACCGCGCACGTCGATGTCTTCCGCAGCGCCTCCGATCCGATCGAGACCGTGCTGTTCACCGATGGCCTCAAGCGCGTGCTCCAGACCAAGAAGGACGCGACGGTGTTCCAGGGCACGGCTGCTTCTCCCGCCGATGTCATGACCGTCAGCGGCTGCGTCGCCTTCGATCAGATGAGTCGCACCTTCGAGACCCACTATCCGACCACGGAGCCCAAGAGTGACGCGGTCAATCTCGTCTTCAACCGGATCTGCGATGCCAAGGCGCCGCCGACCACGATCGCGTTCGACGTGCTCGGCCGGCCGCTGGTGACCACGCTACCCGACGCCACCGCGATGCACATGGTGTACACGCTCGGAGCGGACCGGCACGGCCAGAACCGGTTCACGACGACCACGATCGACGCGCTCGGCACGAAGAGCGTTGCGTACCGCGACATCAAGGATCGCATCCTCGCCCTCCAGCAGTTCAACGCCCCCAAGGGCGAGGTGATCTGGACCGAGTACGGCTACGACCCGGTGGACCAGCTCCTCACGGTGCTGGACGACCACGGCAACCTCACCAGGGCCACC
>VBLP01000392.1:0-3252 GCA_005887925.1 Deltaproteobacteria bacterium
GCGATCGTGCGCCGCGCGGCGCGCCGCTACCAGGCGCTCGCCCTCGCCGCGCTCGCGGATCGCCGAAGCCGGTCTCCGGATCGTGGGTCTTGATCGGCCGCACTTCGGCGCGCAGACCGCACATCGGTTCGCTGCCTCACAGTGAATACACCTGCGCGGGGCGGATCCCGAGCGACACCGGTGACGCCGATTTATTTGGATCCAAAAGCCGGGGGTGGCCGTTCAACTCGCCGGTTGCATCGAAATGCAACGAAGGAGAATGTGATGCTATCGACTGACGCTCTTTTGCAGATCTCGCCCGCGCACCGCTCGCGAGCCACCACCGCCCCGCGCGCCGCGATGTCGCTGGCCGCCGCCGCGCTGCTGGCCGTGGCCGCACCGCTCGCGCAGGGCTGTGCCGCGGCGCAGGCTCCGGATGACGAGGGCTCGACCGGCGAGCTGGTGATGCCGCTGCTCCAGCCCGGTACCCACGGCGAGCTGTTCCACCTCGGCAATGCGATCTTCGATGTCACGGACGTCCACGGTGTGCTGGCCACCATCGACGGCAGCGGCAACCAGAGCGCCGTCACGCTGCCGCTGCCGGCCGGCCTCGCGAACGTGGCGCTGCGCGACGGCTGGACGCTCGAGCGATCGCTCGACAACGGCGCGACCTACCAGCCGGTGTCGGCCCTGCTCGGCTCGGTGAACCCCGCCGGCCTGCGCGTGCTCGCCAACCAGCCGGTGGTCGTCCAGTTCTCGTTCCTGATCCGGGACCCCAACGGCACGCTGCGGGTCACCATGGGCGTCGTTCCCGACCCGCGCGAGCTCGCCGGCGGCTTGGTCGTCGAGACCGCGACCGACGGCCTGGCGGGCTATGCCCAGCCCGGTAACAACCGGATGGACTTCGCGATCTTCTTCCAGCTCGCGAAGCTGCAGTCGGTGACGCTGGGCGACGGCACCAGGCAGCACGTCTACACCGCGGGCCTCGGCTCCGGCGGCGTGCCGGGCCCGAACCCGCCGACCGACACGCCGATCGCCACCGAGTTCTACAACGATCACCTCGGGATCATGGCCGGGCAGATCGCGCGCGACCTCGCCGCCGTGTTCCTGACGTACACAGTCGCGGCCAGGCCCGACGGCAGCTTCGAGCTGTCCGGCGAGCTCGACGGTCTCACGTCGACGCTGGTGTTCGTGCCGAGCGCGATCGACCCGGTGTCGAGCCCGACGCTCGGCGCCGACGGCTTCCCGAACGACGGGTTCTTCTACGACTCGGGCGTGCCGTTCACGCTGAACAGCGCGATCGGCACGATGTCCGGCACGCTGCGCATGCGCCACCTCGTGCCGTCGCCCTGAATCGCGGGCGATCGCTACGCCCCGGCCGGCGCCGCGGGAAACCTCGGCGCGCCGTCCTCGAGCGCGATGCCGAGCGCGTTGGTGAGGTAGGCGATCGTGTGGTACTGGCCGGCGAGCGCGAGCAGCTCGACCAGCTGATCGGGGCGGTACGCGGCGGCGAGCTCGCGCCATAGCTCGTCGGAGACAGCCGCCGAGCCGTGCAGCTCCTCGCACAGCGCGAGCAGGAGGCGCTCGGTGCCGGAGAACGGCGCCCGGTCGCCGCTGACGGTGGCAGCGAGCTGCTCGGGCGTGAACCCGGCGGCCTTGCCGAAGAACACGATGTGGACGCCCCACTCGTACTCCGAGCGGCACAGCGCCGTGGTCCGGAGGATCACGATCTCGCGCTCGCGCAGCGAGATCGCACCGGGATCGAGCAGGCCGCCGCGGCGGACCCGGCGCAGCACGCGCGGGTTGTGAGCCAGCGTGCGGAACAGCCGGATCGGCGGCACGCCGGGCGGCATGATCTTGACGAAGTCCTCGGCGGCGGCCGGGGAATAGGGAGGCTCGCAAGGTGGGATGCGGGTCATGCTACGGATCTCGTAGCACGCGCGCGGCGGCTTGCGCTACATATTTGGTAGCGATACGCTGTGCGCGATGAAGCCTCCGCCGCGGCGCTCGCGCCGGCCGATCATGCGCGCGCTCGACGTGCTGGGCCGGCGCTGGGCGCTGCGCGTGCTGTGGGAGCTGCGCGACGGGCCGCGCACGTTCCGCGCGCTCCGCGAGGCGTGCGACGACGTGTCGCCGAGCAGCTTGAACCAGCGCCTGGCCGAGCTCCGCGGGCTCGGCGTCGTCGAGCCGGGCGATACCGGCTACGGGCTGACCCCGGCGGGCGTGCGCCTGGGCCGCATCCTGCTCGAGCTGTCGCGCTGGGCGGAGGACACCGTCCGCGACCGCGCTGCGAAGTGATCGCAGGCATCGCGATGCGTTGTGCATCGCTGATCACCGAAATCATGGCGGTGTGAGGCGATGCACTGGCGACCCGGGTGGCCGCCGGCGTCGACAAACGCAACGCGGCCGCACGCCGCGATCCGGCACGCGCGCACGCCGCGCTCGCGCCGGCGGTTCCGCCGGATCCGATGGCGCGGCGCCGTGACATCGGCCACGCGCGGCGCCGAATGGTTCCGCGGCCCTCGCCGGTGGTGGAATGGTCGTGCCACCGGCGGAGCCGGGATCGCGGACGGCGCGCCGCGGACGGGCCGGCAGCGGTGCCCTGGCACGAGGATTGGGGAGCAAAGCGTCCCGAGGAACCCATGTGCTCACGATCGCGCATCGCTTCGAGATCGGCCACCCGTCGAGTGGACCGTTCTCCGCCGTCAACACCAGCGGCTGGGACACCGCGACCTGGCCGCAGGGCGCGAGCTTCGTGTCCGGCGAGGGCTCGAACCTGCGCGTCGCGGTGTACGCGGCGCATGCCACGCGCGTGCTGCTCGAGATCTACGCGTCGGCGACCGGCGCGAGCGCGCAGTACGACTACGCGATGGCCAGGGGCGCCGACGGGATCTGGCGCGCCGAGCTGGCGTCCGTGCCGGCCAAGACGCTCTACGCGTTCCGCGCGTGGGGCCCCAACTGGCCGTTCGCGGCGAGCTGGACGCCCGGCTCGCCGGACGGCTTCGTCACCGACGTCGACGCCAGCGGCAACCGCTACAACCCGAACAAGGTGCTGGCCGACCCGTACGCCCACGAGCGGACGCATGACAAGACGTCGCCGGCGCTGCTCGCCGCCGGGCTCGACGGCGGGATCTACGGCACCGGCGGCGCGACCTATCACGGCGCCGCGCAGCGGCTGTTCGACACCGGCCCGTGGGCGCCCAAGGCGGTCGCGCTGGCCGACGCCACGAGCACCGGCACCCGGCCGGCGATCGCGGCGCGCGACGCAGTGGT
>VBLP01000392.1:3358-20376 GCA_005887925.1 Deltaproteobacteria bacterium
CATCCCGCTCGACCATTCCGGCGGCAACTACTGGGGCTACATGACCGACGGCTACTTCGCGCCCGACCGCCACTATGCATGCAACAAGACGCCCGGCGGCGCGACCGCGGAGTGGAAGGCGATGGTGAAGGCATTCCACGATCACGGCATCGAGGTCTGGATGGATGTCGTCTACAACCACACCGGTGAAGGCGGCAATGCCGACGGTACCAAGCAGAATGCCCAGCTGAGCGGCCTGCGCGGCTTCGACAACATCGACTTCTATGCGCTGTCGGGCAGCGATCCGGCGTCGTACTTCGACACCACCGGCTGCGGCAACAACGTCAACGTCGCCACCGCGGCCGGCCGCCGGCTGGTGCTCGACAGCCTGAGCTACTGGGCCAGCCAGATGGGCGCCGACGGCTTCCGCTTCGATCTCGCCGCCGAGCTCGGCCGCGACGCCGCGCCGTCGTATGGCTTCAACCCCGGCGCGCAGCTGTTGCGCGACATCGCGTCGTTCGCGGGCGCCAGCAACCTCGACGTGGTCGCCGAGCCGTGGGACATCGGCGCGTACGGCGTCGGCCAGTTCCCCGGCGGCTGGGGCGAATGGAACGGCAAGTTCCGCGACGCGACCCGCCGGTTCTTCAACGGCGACCTCGGCGGCGCCGGCGGCCTGACCTACGCCGACGTGTTCTACGGCGACTTCGGCGACTATAGCGATCAGGGCGGGCCGGCGAAGTCGGTCAACTTCATCGTCGCGCACGACGGCTTCACGCTCGCCGACCTGGTGAGCTACGGCGCCAAGACCAACGCGAGCCGGAGCTGGCCGTTCGGTCCGTCGGACGGCGGCAGCGACGGCAACGACAGCTCGGACTCGGGCCAGGACCAGACGCTGCGCCGCCAGCGGTTCCGCAGCCTCCTGACGTGGCAGATGTTCAGCCGCGGCGTGCCGATGATCGTCGCCGGCGATGAATTCGCGCGCACCCAGAACGGCAACAACAACCCCTACAACGTCGACGCGCCCGGCACCTGGAACAACTACGGCATGATCGCGACCGACAGCCCGCACCTGACGGCGACCGGCGTCTCCGGCGAGGCCTATCACAACAACTTCGGCACCGACGCGCACGCCGACGGCAAGAACGCGCTGTTCCAGTTCGCGCGCCAGCTGATCGGCGTGCGGCGCGCGGCGCGGGCGCTGCGCCAGAGCGACTACGCGATGGCGATCTCGTTCGCCAGGAACGATGGCTCGGGCGGCTTCGACTCGCACTCCGATCGCGCGGTGCGGATCCAGCTCGACGGCTCGTCGGTCGGCGACACCGACTACCTCCTGTACGTGAACAACTGGTCCGGCACGGTGACGTTCACGCCGCCCGCCCCCGACGCCGGCAAGCGCTGGGTCCGCATCATCGACACCGCCGCGTGGGCGGAGAGCCACGACAACGTCTGGAGCGACGCCGAGGCCGCCACGATCAGCGGCACCTACGACGTCCACGCCTGGTCGATCGTGGTGCTCAAGGCGCTGTGATCGCGCGCGGCGTCATCGTCTCGCGCACGGCTCACTGACTCCCGCTCGACGCGGCGCAATCCCGGCGCGATCCTCCGATCACGTGCTCGCGAGCCAGCCCTCGCGGCCATCGCGCTGCTGGCATGCGCCTCGCACGCCGCTCGACGAAGCATCCCGGTGACGCACACCCTCGGCGCCGCGCGGCGATGCTCCACTCCCCGCTCTTCCATCGAAAGACGCCCCATGAACCCGAGCCCATCACCGCGCGGACGCTTGTCGTTTGCCGTCCTGTCCACGATCGTGATCGCGAGCTGCGGCGGCTCCCCGGACGCGCCGGCCAGCGCCACTGCGGCGGCGGCGCTGAGCGATCCGTCGTCGAGTGCATCAGGCAGCGCGCTCCCGGGCGATGATTTTTGCAACGCCGCCGCGAGCACGGTGCTTGTCCCGGTGCCGCCGCCGCGCGGCGGGGGCGCCACACCGATCAATGTCAAGGTCCATTACAACCGGCCCGACGGGCAATACGACGGCTGGGGCCTGCACCTCTGGCAGGTCAACGACGCCAACCAGTTCCTCGCCGACTACCCCGGCGTGACCTTCCCGCAGCCGCTGCCGCCCGCCGGCTTCGACGCCTACGGCCCGGTGTTCCAGATCGAGGCGGCCAAGTTCACCGCCGCGGCGGCCGCGGGGTTCGGCTTCATCGTCCACCAGGGCAACACCAAGGACCCCGACGGCGATCGGTTCTGGAGCTTCTCGGGCGGCGGCGAGATCTGGCTGCGCTCGGGCGACGCCACGATCTTCCGCACGAACCCGCTCGCCACGACACCGGATCTGACGACGGTCCGCGTCCACTACAAGCGCTTCGACGGCAACTACGCGCTGTGGGGGCTGCACCTGTGGGCGACCAGCGGCCTCGACGTCAGCCGGCTGCCCGGCCTGCACATCGACGACTTCGGCAACCCCGTGCCGCTGTCGGCGATGCCGGGGTTCGCGGCGCGGCCCGACGGCGCCGAGGTCGTGTTCGACCTGCCCGTGCTGAACCCGCAGGGCGACGCGAGCCGCACCGCGCTCGAGTTCATCATTCACGGAATGCCCAGTAACCCAAGCGGCGGAGTCAACAACAAGGACGGCTGGTCGTCGAACATCCACGTCAACTACGCCTCGCTCACCATCGCCGGCCAGGTCGGCGAGATCTGGCTGGTGCAGGACACGCCGCAGGTGTTCACCTCGGTGCCCAACCTCAAGACCGCGTCGACCGCCGACGCGCGCGCGGTGTGGCTGAGCCGGCGCCTGGTGCGCTGGCCGCGGGTCGACAGCGCCGGCGCGTTCCGGCTGTATCACTCGGCGACCGGCCAGATCGCCGTGCAGCAGGGCGCCCCGGTCACCGGCGCCGACGGCGCGCTGGCGCTGACCGCCTCGACCGAGCCCCTCCCGCCGGCGATCGCCGAGCGCTTCAAGTTCGTCGGCACCGGGGTCACGCTCGCGGTCGCCGACCCCGCCGCGCTCGACGCCGTGATCGACCACCAGCTCGCCGTGGTGCAAGAGGACGACGCCGGCAACGTGCTCGCCGCGACCACCGCGCAGCTCGCCGGCCTGCTCGACGATCGCTTCGCCGCCGCCGCCGCCGTCCCGGACCTCGGCGTCACCGCCGGCCACGGCCGCGCGGCGTTCAAGGTCTGGGCGCCGACCGCGCAGCACGTCACGCTGTGCACCTACGGCGGCCAGCCGCGCATCGCGCAGAGCCACACCCCGATGACGCGCGACCCGGCCACCGGCGTGTGGTCGGCGACCCCGCGCGACAACGCGGGCAGCTATTACCGCTTCGCCGTCGAGGTGTTCGTGCGCGGCGTCGGCGTGGTCAGAAACCTCGTGACCGATCCGTACTCGATCAGCCTCGACGCCAACTCGCAGCACAGCTTCATCGCCGATCTCGACGCGGCGTCGCTCAAGCCCGACGGCTGGGACCACCACCGCGCGCCGGCGACCGCGCCCGCGCAGGAGGACATGGCGATCTACGAGCTCCACGTCCGGGACTTCTCGGCGTCGGACGCCACCGTGCCGGCCGGCCACCGCGGCAAGTTCCTCGCGTTCACCGATCGCGCGTCCAGCGGCATGCGCCACCTGACGAGCCTCGCGCGCGCCGGCCTCACCGACGTCCACCTCCTGCCGGTGTTCGACCTCGCCACCGTGCCCGAGCTCGGCTGCGTGACGCCGGCGATCCCGAGCGCCGGCCCCGACTCCGAGGCCCAGCAGGCCGCGATCGCCGCGGTCCGCGACCAGGACTGCTTCAACTGGGGCTACGATCCGTTCCACTACACCTCGCCCGACGGCGCGTTCGCGACCCAGCCCGACGACGGCGCCAGCCGGATCCGCGAGATGCGCGCGATGATCCAGGCGCTGCACGAGGCCGGCCTGCGGGTCGGGATGGACGTGGTCTACAACCACACCACCGCGTCGGGCCAGTCCGACCGCTCGGTACTCGATCGCGTCGTGCCCGGCTACTACCACCGGCTCGACGCCGCCGGCAGCGTCACGCGGTCGTCGTGCTGCGACGACACCGCGGCCGAGAACCTGATGATGGGCAAGCTCGTCGTCGACTCCGTGGTCACCTGGGCCACCCAGTACCGCATCGACTCGTTCCGGTTCGATCTGATGAGCTTCCTGCCGCGGCCCGTGCTCGAGCAGGTCAAGGCGCGGGTCGACACCGCCACCGGCCGCGACATCTTCCTGCTCGGCGAGGGCTGGAACTTCGGCGAGGTCGCCAACGGCGCGCGGTTCGTCCAGGCGTCGCAGCTCTCGCTCAACGGCTCGGGCATCGGCACGTTCAGCGACCGCGCGCGCGACTTCCTCCGCGGCGGCGGCCCGTTCGACGGCGGCCAGAGCCTGGTGACCAACCAGGGCTTCGTCAACGGCCTGTTCTACGACGACAACGGCTCGGGCGGCGGCAAGACCCGCGGCGACCTCCTGCACGCCGGCGACATCGTCAAGGTCGGCCTCGCCGGCTCGATCCGCGACTACGCGCTGGTCACCGGCGACGATCAGACCGTCCAGCTCCAGCAGATCGATTACTTCGGCCAGCCCGCCGGCTACGTCACCGATCCGGCCGAGGTCGTCAACTACTTCGAGAACCACGACAACCAGACGATGTTCGACATGAACGTCTACAAGCTGCCGGTCGCGACCAGCGGCGAGGACCGCGTGCGCAGCCAGATGCTCGCGGTCGCGCTCGACGCGTTCAGCCAGGGCGTGGCGTACTTCCACGCCGGCGTCGAGGTCCTGCGCAGCAAGTCGATGGACCAGAACAGCTTCAACAGCGGCGACTGGTTCAACCGGCTCGACTGGACGTTCACCGACAACAACTTCGGCGTCGGCGCGCCGCTGCAGAGCGATAACGGCGGCAACTGGTCGATCATCAAGCCGCTGCTCGCCAACCCCGCGATCAAACCCGCGCCCGCCGACATCCGGCTCGCCCGCGACATGTTCCGCGACCTGCTCGAGATCCGCGCCAGCTCGCCGCTGTTCCACCTGCGCACCGGCGCCGAGATCAAGCAGCGCCTCGGCTTCTACAACACCGGCAGCCGGCAGGAGCCGACCGTGATCGCCGGTCACCTCGACGGCCGCGGCTATCCGCACGCCGAGCGCGACCTGCTCTACCTGGTCAACGTCGACAAGGTCGCGCACACGCTGACCATCGCCGCCGAGAAGCACAAGCCGTACCGCCTGCACCCCGTGCAGCGCCGGTTCACCGCCGCCGATCACCGGCCGCAGGCCGAGGCGCGCTACGACCGCGCCACCGGCGCGTTCACCGTCCCGCCGCGCACCGCGGTCGTGTTCGTGACCGGCGACGGCGACGACGATCGCGACCGCGACGATCGATAGCGCCGGGTCAATCGCAGCCGCTGGCGATCGCCAGCGCGCGGCACAACTCGGCGAGCTTCTCGCGGCGCGCCGTGCCGACGTAGCGGGTCAGGTTGCGCTTGGCAACGGTCTGGATGTTCGCCAGGTTCGCGCAGGACACCGTCTTCAAGCCGTCCTCGACGCCGAGCTCGACCTCGGTCGGCGAACCATGGCGCGTGGTCGTGATCGGCACGACCGTCGCGGTCTGGAGCACGTCGAGGAGGATCTGACGGCTGAGCACGATCACCGGCCGACGCTTGTCGGGTGCGCCGAACGTGTACATCCAGATCTCTCCGCGATTCACTTCTCGGGCCATGCCTGCTCTCCAACCCACGCCTCGACGTCCGCCAGCAGGTCCTGGGACTTATGTCCGAACGCCGCCGCGATCTGCTTGTCCACTTCGCGGCGGTGCTTGACCGCGAGGTACAGCTCGACCGCATCGCGCATGAACGCCGAGCGGCCCTGCTTCCTGGTCTGAGGATCGCGATCGATCCGCGCGAGGAGCTCTCGGTCGATCGAGATCTGCACGGGCTTTGCCGCCATGTTTGTAGTATCCATCATGATTCATGTTGGGTCAACCCAACATGACGAACGGGAGCGGCGCCATCGCGTGCAGTACGGCGCGCGGGCTCATCCCGGCGTGTGGCATGAATCGGTCGCCTCGCGAAGGACACACCGCCGTCCATCCGGAGCTGCGCGTCGAGCGAAGCGATCGCTCCCGCTGCTCGTCTGCCGTGCGCTGCGGCGCATGGGGAATACCGACCGAACAGTTGGATTCTTTGCCTCGGATTCGTCTCGTGGCTCACCAGAAACGGCGAGCCGGAGACGCGCAGGGCTCAGTTCGCAGTAGTCGTTAACGGGATAGCTGTTCTTCGCCTGGTACCGACCGACGGCCCGCCGTAGGTTGGCCGCCGCCGACAGGGAGGTCCACGCATGCTGCTCCGCTTCCGTACCCTCGCCATTCCTTCACTACTACTCGCGGCCGCTTGCGCCGCGTGCTCGACAGACACCCCGGTTTCCGATGATCCGGGGGGCCCCGGCGGTCCGGGGAACCCGGGAAATCCGGGGCTCGGTCCGCCGATGTCCACGACGGAGCAAACCGCCACCGCGCTCGGCGTGTCGATCATGTCGAGCGACGCGGCCGGTGCGCCCCGGCTGATCCGCGCGATCGTGCCGCGCGCCGCCGCCGCGCCGAACATGGCGCCCGCGGTCGCCGCGCGTGCCCACGTCGAGGCGCTCGCACCGCTGTGGATCCAGCAGCAGCAGCACGCGACGCTGGTCGACAACGGCACCGTGCCGCTGCGCAACGGCGCCACCGTCGTCAAGCTGTCGCAGCAGATCGATGGCGCCGTGCTCGACCAGGGCGAGCTCCGCGTCCTGGTGAACCCCGACGGCTCGTTCGCCGCGGTCTCGGGTACGCTCTTGCCGTCGACGACCAGGCCGGCGTTCACCTCATCGGCGAGCGCCGCCGCCGAGCGCGCGCTCGACCGGATCTTCGGCGCGTCGCGGCCGCAGATGGCGATCGCCGAGACCGGCGAGACCGGCGGCTGGCAGACGCTCGAGATCGCCTCGACCCCCGACCTGCAGGTGACCGACGCGCGCGCCCGCCGCGAGCTCGCCAGGGTCGGCAGCCAGCTGGTCGAGGCATGGGCCGTCGAGATCATGGGCCAGGTCCCCGTCGATCCGGATGACCCCGATGCGCCCGACTTCGTCGCCCATCGCTACCTGGTCGCCGATGTCGGCGGTCGGATCCTGCGCGATGTCGACCTGGTCCAGAACGACGCGTTCGTGTATCGCGCCTACGCCGAGACCACCGGCAACCGCCGGCCGCTCGACGGTGCGACGCAGAGCTTCGCGCCGCATCCGACCGGCGTGCCCGACGGCTCGGCGCCGTCGATCCTCCCGCAGAACCTGGTCGTGATGGAGGCGTTCAACGGGCCGCTCGATCCGTGGCTCGCGACCAACGCCACCACGACCGCGGGCAACAACGCCGAGACCTTCTCCGATCTCGACAACACGCTCACGTTCACGACGGGCGATGTCCGCCCCGAGGTCAAGTCGGGCCGCATCCTCAACTATACGTACGATCACAGCGTCGGCCCGCTCGCGACGCAGGATCAGTCGAAGGCCGCGGCGGTCAACTCGTTCTTCGTCGTCAACTGGCTGCACGACTTGATCCTCGCGCAGGCCGGTGCCAACCGGGGCCTGCGGAACAACGCCAACATGGCGACCCCGGCGGACGGTGCGCGGCCGCGGATGCGCATGTACCTGTGGACCCAGGGCGCGGCGACCTCGCTCGTCACGCCGAGCGGTACCCCGGTGAGCCGGGCGCTCACCACCGGTCCGCGCGACTTCGAGATCGCGGGCGACCTCGTGGTCGCGGCCGACGCGACCGCACCCACCGACGATGCCTGCCAGGTGCCCGGCAACCTCTCCGGCAAGATCGCGCTGGTCACGTTCTCGAACGCCTGCACCTCGGCCGTCACGGTCACCAACATCAAGGCGGGCGGCGCGATCGCGTTCGTGCTCGTCGACGGCGCCAGCAACGATCCGGGTCGGTTCGGCGGCAGCGCCGCCGCCAACCTGCCCGGCATGGTGATCGGCAAGACCGCCGGCGCGGCGCTCGCGGCCGCCGTCGCCGCCGCCGGTGGCTCGCTCGGCGTCACGCTGACCAGCGCGATCGCGGGCCCCGAGCGCGACGGCGATCTCGACAACACGGTGGTCACCCACGAGTGGGGCCACTACCTGCACCATCGCCTCACCGATTGCGGCGCGAACCAGTGCGGCGGCATGAGCGAGGGCTGGGGCGACTTCAACGCGCTCATGATGATGCTGCGCGAGGGCGACAACCGCGACGGCGTGTATGCCATCGGCCCCTACGCGCTGGCCGACGGAACCCCCAACACCGCGTACTTCGGGATCCGCCGGTTCCCGTACAGCCGCGACCGCACCAGGAACGACCTCAGCTTCCGCCACATCAGCAACGGCGTCGCGCTGCCGACCACCACGCCGGGCTTCCCCGGCAACGGCTCCAACAACAGCGAGGTCCACAACGCCGGCGAGATCTGGGCGACCATGATGTGGGAGACGCTCAACGTGCTGGCCGACGCGCACGGCGTCACCGTGGCGCGTCGCCGGATGTCCGACTACATCGTCGGCGGCATGCTGCTCGCGCCGTCCGACGCCACGTTCACCGAGCAGCGCGACGGCATCCTCGCGGCCGCGAGCGCGCTCGACACCGACGACATGATCCTGATGGCCGCCGCGTTCGCCGGCCGCGGCGCCGGCTCGTGCGCCGTGTCTCCGCCCGGCGACTCGGCGACCAACGCCGGCCTGGTCGAGAGCGGCACCCTGGCCGCCAAGCTCGTGGTCGGCGGCGTCACCCTGACCGACGACGGCATCTCGTGCGACCACGACGGCTACCTCGACCCCGGCGAGTCGGGCACGCTGCACGTCACCGTCGCCAACAACGGCATCCTGGCCGCCGAGAACGTGACCATCACGGCGTCGACCGCGAACACCGGCGTCCGCATCGGCGCGCCGATCAAGTTCGCCGCGGTGCAGCCGTTCACGAGCAGCAGCCTGAGCTTCCCGGTCACCGTGCTCCAGACCGCGCCGCGCAACACCGTGGTCACGATCAATGTCCGCGCCGCCGGCGACAGCACCTGCGACAAGGCCGGCGTCAACCTCGCCCTGACGATCCGGACCGGCGTCGACGACGTTCCCGGCGCGTCCACGATCGACACCGCCGAGACCAGGATCTCGCCGTGGACGCCGACCGGCGCGCTCGCGACCAGCCTGTGGGGCCGCGCCGTCGAGGCCAATGGCAACCAGTCGTTCCAGGGCACGGACGCGGGCTCGATCACCGACACGCAGTTCGTCTCGCCCGCGCTCCAGGTCGGCACCACCGACAACCTCGTACTCAAGTTCAAGCACGCGTACAGCTTCGAGTTCCAGGGCACCGCGCTGTTCGACGGCGGCGTCGTCGAGATCTCGAGCGACGGCGGCACCACCTGGAGCGACGTCACCGCGTTCGGCGTCAACCCGGGGTACACCGGCGCGGTGGTCGCCGGCGGCGGCAACCCGATCACCGGCCGCCAGGCCTACGCCGCCATGAGCCCGGGCTATCCGGCGCGCAACCAGGTGTCGCTCGACTTCGGCAAGGCGTTCGCCGGCAAGTCCGTGCAGGTGCGGTTCCGCATCGGTACCGACGTCTTCGGCGGCGCGCCCGGCTGGAACATCGACGACGTCGAGGTCAGCGGCATCACCAACACGCCGTTCCCGGCCCTGGTCACCGAGCCGTCGACGTGCACCGCGCGCCGCGCCGAGGCCGCCGAGTCCGCCGTGCTGTCGACCGTCAGCGCCCCCGCCCGCAGCCTGCGCGCCGTCGATCAGGCCGTGTGCATCCTGAACGACGCGCCGTAGTCGGGGACGCGCGGCGCGAGCGTCACGGCGCCACGCGCTCCAGCAGCACCGCCCGGCTCGCCGCCGCGGCGGTGACCTTGCCGCCGCGCGCGGTGTACGCGGCCCCGGTGTAGGCATCGCGCAGCGCCTGGCCGTCGGCGAAGACGGTGCCGAGCGCCAGCGTTGCGCCGGCCGGCACGTCGAGCGCGACCACGACGCGGTCGTCGCCGTCGATCCGGCTGAACACGTACGGCGCCGGCTGCAGCCGCGCGTGGACGCCGCGCGCCACGGCGACGTGACGGGCGCGGAAGCTGCCGAGCGCGCGCCAGTGGCCGAGCACCTTCTGATCGATGGCGTCCCAGTTCATGTCCGAGCGCGTCGCCTGCTGGCGGTCGCTCGCCGGCGCGATGCCGGCCGGTCGGGCGGTCTCGTCGCCGTAGTAGATCTGCACGCCGCCGGGGGCGAGCAGGAGCGCCGTGCCCGCCTCGATCAGGTGGCCGCGGTCGAACAGCTCGGTGTCGTGCGACGAGAGGTAGCTCAGCATCTGCGCCGGCTTGCCGTGCTGGAGCGCGGCGTACTCCGTGAACAGCGCATCGAGCGCGGCGGCGCCGCCGGCCATCGCCTGCTTCACCTTGTCCTGGAGCTCGAAGTTGATCATCGCGTCGAACCCGGCGTCGTGCAGCGGGCCGCGGGCCGGGCCGTGGCCCCAGAACTCGCCGACCATCCAGAACGGCGCGTCGTCGATCGAGCCGCCGGGCGTGCCGCGCGGATGCTCGGCCTTCCACGCCGCGAGCGCCGCGGTCGCCGCGCGCTTGAGCTCGGCCCACGCCTCGGGCTCGACGTGCTTCACGGTATCGCAACGGAAGCCGTCGATTCCGTAGGTGCGCACCCAGTCGGTGAGCCAGGTGATGAGGTAGCCGCGCACCGTCGTGCCCGGCAGATCGGCCGCCCGCGTGTCGCGCTTGTGGCGCAGGAACACCGGGAGGGTGACCGGCTCCTTGCTCTCGGTGCGGAAGTCCGGCAGGTAGGCGAGCTGCTTGGTCAGATCGTCCTGGCCGCTGTCGAGGTAGCCCGGCAGTCCGGCGCGCACCCAGGCCCGGCCCCACCACTCGCCGAACTTGAAGTTGTTGTAGTCGATGTAGTGGTGGTAGTCCGCGAGCGTCGCCTTCTCGCTGCCCGGCCACAGCACCGGGATGGCGAGCTCGCGCGCGGTGGTGATGTCGAGGTAGCCCGGGTGGTTCATCACCACGTCGAACAGGATCCGGATGCCACGGGCATGCGCCGCCGTGACCAGCGCGCGCAGGTCATCGACCGTGCCCATGTTCCGGTCGAGCATCGTGTAATCGAGCGCGTAGTAGCCGTGATAGGCGTAATGCTTGCACTCCTTGTCGCCGCCGACGACCCAGCCGTGGATCTGCTCGTACGGCGCGGTGATCCACAGCGCGTTGACCCCGAGCGCGTCGAACCAGCCCTCGGTGATCTTCTGGGCCAGCCCGCGCAGATCGCCGCCGTGAAAGGTGCCGATGTCATCCCTGGCCAGCGGCTCGCGCGTCCGGCCGTAGCTCTGATCGTTGCCCGGATCGCCGTTGACGAACCGGTCGGTCATCACGAAGTAGACGATCGGATTGTCGGCAAAGCTGCCCGGGGCTCGCACCGGATGCACGGCGGTCGCGCCCGGCGGTGACGCGGCCGGCGCGGCCGGTGCAGGAGCCACCGCGGGGCGGCACGCGCCTGGAACCAGCGCGGCCAGCAGCGCGGCCCAACAACCCGATCGCAACGGACTCTTCTCTCGGAGGTGCATCGTGGAACCTACTCGTCGGCCAACAGCGTTGTTGCTTTTCTCAACTGCGGTGTTTGGCAATCGCGCTTTTCGCAACGCGATCGCCCGCGGCGGCGACATGGTACAACGCCAGCCGCGGCCGCGCTCCGGATCCCCGGCGGTCGCGGCGCCCCCCATGACACCCGCCCGTCCGTCGAGCCGCAGGTCCTGCGCCGCGCCCACCGCTCCCACCGCGCGCGCCGGGCTCGCCGCGTGCGTCGCGGCGTGCATCGCCCTCGGCGGCTGCCTGTCCGCCCACGATCTCAACCACGGGCCGCCGGAGGTGATCGCGCTCGACGCGCCGCGCACCGCGTTCGTCCAGCTGTTCGAGTGGAAGTGGACCGACGTCGCCCGCGAGTGCGAGACCTACCTCGGCCCCAAGGGCTTCGCGGCGGTCCAGATCTCGCCGCCCAACGAGCACAGCTGGATCACCAGCGGCGACGGCGCACCCTATCCGTGGTGGATGCGCTACCAGCCGGTCAGTTACAGCCTCGACAGCAGCCGTAGCGGCAACCGCGCGCAGTTCATCGACATGGTCAATCGCTGCAACGCCGCCGGCGTCGGGATCTACGTCGACGCCGTGTTCAACCACATGACCAGCGGCTCGGGCACGATCTCGAGCGCCGGCAACGATCCGTGGGGCGTCGAGAGCTATCCCCGCGTGCCGTACGGCCCCGGCGACTTCCACGCCACGTGCGCCGTCAACAACTACCAGGACGCCGGCAACGTCCAGAACTGCCAGCTGGTCGGCCTGCAGGACCTCAACACCGGCGCGAGCTACGTCCGCGGCAAGATCGCCGACTACCTCGTCGACCTGGCCGGCATCGGCGTCAAGGGCTTCCGGGTCGACGCCGCCAAGCACATCAGCCCCACCGACCTCGGCGCGATCATCAGCGCCGTCAACGCGCGCGTCGCGACCCGGCCGTACTGGTTCCTCGAGGTGATCGGCGCCGGCGGCGAGGCCGTCCAGCCCGGCCAGTACTTCGGCCTCGACGACAACCTCGCCAGCGTCACCGAGTTCGGCTACGGCCAGCAGATCGCCGGCAAGTTCATCGGCGGCGGCCGGCTCGCCGACCTGCGCAGCTTCGGCGAGAGCTGGGGCCTCATGCCCAGCAACCGCGGCGTCGCGTTCATCGACAACCACGACACCCAGCGCGGCCACGCCGGCGGCGGCAGCGTCGTCACCTACCACAACGGCCCGACCCACGACCTCGCCAACGTGTTCATGCTCGCGTGGCCCTACGGCTACCCCGTCGTGATGTCGAGCTACGCGTTCAACACCAGCAGCGCGTTCGACACCAGCTACGGCCCACCGTTCGACGGCAGCACCGGCGCCACCCGCGGTCCGTGGGACGGCGGCGTCAGCCAGCCCGCCTGCTTCAACCAGTCGATCGGCGGCTGGGTCTGCGAGCATCGCTTCCGCCCGATCGGCAACATGGTGTCGTTCCGCAACGCGACCGTCTCGAACTGGTTCACCTCCGACTGGTGGGACAACGGCGGTAACCAGATCGCCTTCGGCCGCGGCAACCTCGGCTTCGTCGTCATCAACAAGGAAGGCGGCGCCCTCACCCGCAGCTTCCACACCAGCCTCCCCGCCGGCAGCTACTGCGACATCATCTCCGGAGACTTCACCCCGGCCAGCGGCAGCACACCCGCCAGCTGCTCCGGCACCGTGGTCGCCGTCGACGGCAGCGGCAACGTCACCCTCACCGCCCAGGCGTTCGGCGCCGCGGCGATCCACGCCAACGCGATGGTCACCGGCGGCCCGACCAACCCGCCGCCGCCCACCACCGTCGCGGTCACCTTCAACGAGGTCGCCGACACCTTCTTCGGCCAGAACATCTTCGTCGTCGGCAGCATCCCCGAGCTCGCCGGCTGGGACCCCAGCAACGGCGTCCCGCTCGCCTGGATCTCCGGCCAGGGCACCCGCGGCAACTGGCGCGGCATGGCCACGCTGCCCGCCGGCACCCGCGTCGAGTACAAGTACATCAAGAAGGACGGCTCGAACAACGTCACCTGGGAATCCGGCGCCAACCGCGTCCTCATGACCGGCGCCGGCGGCACCAGCCTCACCGTCAACGACACCTGGAAGTGAGCCTCCCGCTTCGCCGGCGCGGTCCCGGCGACGCAACTGCTTTATACACGATTATCTTGGGCACTCAAGATCGTGAGATCCGCTCTATAGCGAGAATATGAACGCCAGGACGTTGGCCTGCGCCGTCGCACCGCCGTTGTTGAAGTTGGTCCTCGCCGTAGCGGCCTGGTTGCCGTGGCGGGCGATCGCGTCGCTGACCGTCACGCTCGCGCCGTCGTGCATGAAGCGGGTGCGCGAGCCGAGGCCCCACAGCGGCGCCGTGCGGACCTGATTGCGCGTGCCCTGGCCGCCATTCTGCACGATGCCGTCGCCCGTGCCGATGTCGTGGAGCAGGAAGTCGCCGAACGGGTGGATGTTCTTGTCGCCGAGCGCGGCGGGCACGGTGAACGCACCGGCGTTGATCACCGTACCCGCCGGGGCGGTGGTGATGGTGGCGACGTGGCAGACCGCGCAGCCGAACTGGGTGAAGCTCGCCTGACCGGCCGTCACCGCGGCCGTGATCGGCCCACGCGGCGGCGCCTTCATCGAGCGCATGAACAGCGTGAAGTTGTCGATGTCGTTATCCGCGGCGTCCTCGTTCGAGCCGGGTTCGACCTTGTTGCCGTCGAACGCCCCGCCCTGGACCACGGTCCCGTTGGACGTGTTCTCGGTCGGGAACAGCCGGTTGGTGATGCCCATCTCGTTGACGTAGGCATCTCCGGCGAACGACAGCAAGGTCGAGTGCTGGTTCTTCCAGCCGAACCGGGCGCCGCGAACGGCATTCCCTGCCTCGAGGACCGGCACCTGGATGAACGTGCCGCGCTGCGCGGCCGGCTGGTTGAGGGAGATCGCCAGCAGCGTGTTGCTGTCGATCGACTCGACGAAGCCGTCACCCGCGAGGCTGAGGGTGGTCCTGAACGTCCGCACCTCGTTGCCGGACAGGATGTGCTCCTGGATCGAGCGGTCGTTCGCGCGATCGTTGATCAACGAGCCACCCGGGTGGTCGATGAAGTTGACCCCATCGAAGTGTCCGGCGCGGAGCTCCGAGATCTGGCTGCCGGTGCCGGTCTGGAAGAACGGGTTCTGGTGACAGCTGACGCACGAGGTGTTGTTGAACACCGGGCCGATACCGTCGGCGAAGCTCTCGGTCGTCTCGAACGAGTCCCGCGCGGCGTCCATGGCGGCCTGGGTCGAGAACCCGTTGGTCAGGTTGTCGAAGCCGGACGGGGCCTCGGTGATCGCGTTGACGTGGACGCCGCTGCCCTCCTCGCTGATGGCGACGCCCACGCCGGGGTCTCCGGCTGCTGGATCCGCTCCCGCCACATCGTTCTGCGAGGAGCATGACGCGAGGATCAACGAGGTCGGCAGTATCAACATAGTTGTCACGATCTGGCGAAACATTTTCATGACTGTTCTCCTGGGGTTCTGAGAATGACCGACTCAAGGTCGTCGACGGGTCTGAAGCCGTCCCCTTCCCGAAGTCATGCCAGGACACACGTGCGTGCGCCGGCGTCGCCCTTGGCCTGTCTGGTGCCGCGCACCTTCTCGCGTGCACAACTCCTCGTCAATCAAAATTGCGATCGGACAATTGAAACTTTGGATTAACGATAGCAATGGAGGCTCGTCGAGAACCATGACATCACTCCCGTCTTGTGCTCGATGCTCACACCTTCAGTTTTTCGCGGCCGTCGCGCCGAGCGGCAAGTTTGTACCTCAGTTTCTTGGATCACCTGTGGTGAAGGTGGCATTGGGCATCTGGGTTCGTGAGTCGTTAATTACATAAGAGCATCGAGGCAACCCGTGATCAAAAATAACCTGTCCACGGCGCTCATGTTATGTGGTCCCTGGCGCCAAAACATCAGGTCGGCGCCCGAGCAAAACAACCTGTCCATGACGATGCGTATCGCACTCATCCGGGCGAAGTTTCTCGCGCTCAAGCCGGCGATGGATGAACGCCTGACGCGGTTGTGGGCAGGTGCCGAAGCCCAGGCGATTGGTGAGGGCGGGATCACGATTGTTGCTGAGGCGACCGGCATGTCCCGAACAACGATTCGAGCCGGGCGAGATGAGCTGCGCAGAGGCGTGGCCGTGACGGATGTGGTCAGGGTTCGCCGCGCCGGCGGAGGACGGCCGTCGATCGAGGACAAGGTGCCGGGGATCGTGGACGCGTTGGAGAAGCTAGTCGAGCCGGTGACGCGTGGCGATCCGGAGTCGCCACTTCGCTGGACTTCGAAGAGCACGCGCAGACTGTCGGCGGAGCTCGGCCAGCAGGGGTTCTCCATCAGTCCGCAGAAGGTTGGCCAGCTCCTGCACGCAAGGGGCTACACCCTCCAGGGGGTGGAGAAACCGCTCGAAGGCGCCTCCCACCCCAATCGCAACAAGCAGTTCGAGCTCATCAACCGACGAGTCGAAGCATTCCAGGCACGCAGCGCCCCCGTGATCTCGGTAGATACCAGGAAAAAGGAGCTCGTCGGCGACCTCAAAAGCGACGGGCACGAGTGGCAGCAGGACAACAAGCCTATGCCGACGCGTGTCCACGACTTCATCGATGACGAGCCTGTCAAGGTGATCCCGTACGGTGTCGACGATGTTGCGCACAGCGTCGGCTGGGTGAACATCAACATCGACCACGACGCCCCTGCGTTCGGGGTCCGCGCGATCGCCGAGTGGTGGGGGTACATGGGAAGGCGTGCGCACCCCGAGGCGAAGGAGTTACTCATCATCACCGATGGTGGCGGTAGCAGCGGCACGCGGGCGCAAGGATGGCAGACCGAGTTGCAACTCCTCGCCGACCGCACGGGCTTGGCCATCAGCGTCTCACAGGTTCCGCCCGGTACCCGGAAGTGGAGCAGGATCGAGCACCGCCTGTTCTGCCACGTCACCGAGAACTGGCGCGATCACCCTCTGGTCGATCGTAAGACCGTGGTTCAACTCATCGGCAGCGTCCGTACGACTGCCGGTCTCGTGGTCAAGGCCAAGCTCGACCCTTGCGCGTATCCAACCGAGGTCGCTGATGGCGAGATGGAGGACGAGTGGAACTATACTGTCCATCCTCGCCGGGAGCGACAGTCGTGATCGCTTTCACAACGCTACGCGACGACTGCGCTCTCGCGGACGGTCCAGCGTGAGCCATCAGTGTTGCAGAGGACACGAATGAGCGACCTCGAGAATGAAGTGAACCGTGCGGTATGGGGTTTCGTGGCTCGAGTCACCGAGCTCGTCCGTCATGCGGCACTCGAAACGCTGCAGTCGGCATTTGCTGGACCCGCCGACGCGGCCGGCGCCGCTCGCGTCGAGCGTCCTGACCCCAGGGATAACCACAGTCCAAGACGTACGCCGGA
>VBLP01000393.1 GCA_005887925.1 Deltaproteobacteria bacterium
GGCGCCGACCTGGCGCACCATGTCGGCGATCGCGGTGGGCGCGAGCTTGCCGTCGCGGCGCAGGCGCTCGGCGAGGGTGTCGCCGTGCAGGCGCTCCATCGCGAGGTACAGCGGATCGCGATCGGCGGCGTCGAGCAGCCGGGCGACGTGCGGCGAATCGAGCGCCGCGCTGGCGCGCACCTCGCGCAGGAACCGCGCGACGTGGGTCGGGTCGGCCAGGACCTCGCGGCGCACCAGCTTGAGCGCGGCGGGCTCGCCGGTCGCGACATGCACGGCGTCGTAGACCTCGCCCATCGCGCCGCGGCCGATCACCGCGCCGAGCTAGTAGGGGCCGACGACCTGATCGGTATGGCGGCCCGGGCCGCCGACCCGCAGCGCGCGCTCGAGATCGAGCCGCAGCTCGTCCATCAAAACGATCGCGCGGTCGCATAGGCCAGGGCGTACGCGCCGAGCACGAAGCCGGCGCCGGCGCCGAGCGCGCGCCGGCTCACCGGGCGGTCCGACGCGAACACGCCGGGATCGGCGATCGCGCCGGACAGGATCGCGAGCGCGCTCGCCGCGTACAGCGCCATGGCGAGCACGATGATCCGGCGCGCCGAGCGCTCGGCCCCGGTGCGTGCGACGAAGTGGATGCCGATCACCACGATCAGCGGGGTCACGGTGAACGTGCCGTAGTACAGGACCGCGACGTGGGCGTTGACCAGGCACATCGCCGCCAGGACCATCATCGCGCGCTCGGTGTAGCGGGCGGGATCGGCGAACGCGCGGTGGAACCAGGCGCTGACGGCGATGCCGATCGCCATCGCGGCGACGAACGCGATGCTCATCGCGCGGGGCGCGTGGAGCAGCGGCACGCTGGCGATCGCCGCGGCGCTGATCGCCCAGCCCATGCGGATGAACAGCCGCGTGCGGTCGATCTCCTCGCTGTGCATCGCATCGGCCGCGGTGGTCAGCGCGGTCGACGAGCCCAGCCGCGACGTGGCCTGCGGGCCGGCCGGCGGCGGCATCTGGATCGTCGGATCGTTGGGCGGGCGGGCGTCCCGGGAGTCAGTGAGCGGGTGCAGCCGCTCGGTGGCGAGCTTCGCGCTCGGGCGATCGGCGACGGTGGTGCCGCTCGACGTGTCATCGCCGCCAGCCATCGCGGCAGCATAGCCGGGAGTGAGGCGCGCCCGGGGCCGCCCAGACATGTAGGTCAGGGAGATCTTACCGAGATTGCTCAGGAACTTTCCAGATGCCTTCCTGGTGACTAGCGCAATAGAATCATGTGTCTAGGCGATGTCACAGCCCTCCACGTATCGCCGGCCGGCGCGCGGCCGACCCATGATTGGGTTTCAGCTCGAGGTGCCTCGTGAGGTGGAGCTACGGGATGGGCCGGTCCTCAAATGCCGCGAAGTGCTGCAGGGCGGCCGGACGCTCGGCGAGCTCGAGATCAGCGTGTTCGCCGCCGCGCTGGTGATCGATCGCGACGGCATCCTCGCGGAGAAGGCGTGCGAGGTGCTCGGCCGCGAGGCGATGGTGCGCGGCGGGCCGACCGCCGTCGCCGTGATGCTGCCCGGCGCCGGCGGCTTCCGCGCCGAGGCGGTGCAGAACACGCCGCTGCCCTATCGCTACGTGTTCGCGATCGCGCCGCCGGACCTCGGCGTCGACGGTGGGATCCTGATCACGATCCGCTGCGCCAGCCCGGACTGGCCGGCCGCCGACCACATGCTGCGGACGCTGCGCATCCTGACCCGCAACGGCCGGGTCGCGACCAACGACGACATCGGCGATGGGCCGCTGTTGCCGGTGGTCGTGCCGCGCCGGGACTAACGCTGCGCTGGCTCGATGCCTGGTACCTGCGAGCACCGAGGCCATCGCCCGACGAGCTCGCCCGCGCCTACCACATCAGGGCGCCGCCGGACCACGTCGTCATCGGCGACACGAAGTGATCGCGGCCGCGGTCGCCGGTGTGCTGCGCGCAGAACCAGGCGTCGCCCTCGGACTCCTCGCGGACGGCCGCGCACAGCGGGCACTGCTGGCTGTCGAGCGCCTCGGGCATGCCGACCACGAGCGTCGGGCACACCGCGTGCTGCAGCACCCGGTTGGGCAGGTTCTTGTCGCTGGCGCGCGGCGTGTGCAGCCCGAACTGGCCGATCACGATCAGATCGGCGCGGATGTCGGCCGCGAGCCCGGCGATCTCGACCTCGGGCCGGCCGCGCCGCACGTGGAGCCGCGCCCGCCAGCCGGTGCCGTGGCGGTTGAAGGTCTCGAGCGCGGGATAGACCCGATCCCACAGCGCGCGCTTGCGCTCCTCGGCCGACGGCTTGCGCTTCTCGCGGACCGTGAGGAAGTGCAGCTCGGGCGTATCGTGTCGCGCCGCCTGATCGAGCGCGTGCTCGATCACGATGTCGCAGTACTCCGACAGATCGATGCCGACCACGATGCGGTAGCGCCGAACGCGAGCCGGCATCGCAACCTGCGCAGGCCGCTCGACCCGCTCGGGCAGATCGGCATGAGCTGGCATGGCGAGGACACTGGGTTGACGTTGTGTGGCCATGTCGTGCCCACGCTGCAGTCCGCGTGCCGCCAACAGCTGGACCCCTACGTGCATTCCCGACTCGAGACGCCCGGACCGATCGGTGAATGCCGAGCGCACGGCGTCGCGATTTCGACGGTTCCACCGCTGAGCGCCGGTGTCGCGCCGCGAAGAGAGCGCCGGCGCTCGGTGAGCAGTTGAGACGCAGCGTCGGATCATGCAACTGTTGAGCGTGCGCGATCGCGATCGAGATGCTCGTGAGCTTCGCTCGGTCGCGGCGCTCCTCGTCGATGACCAGCTGGTCGGCCCGGTCACACTGGTGCGCCACGGCGGCAAGATCATCGGCGCGACCGAGGTCGAGCTGGTCCGCCCGCATGTGGGAGCGAAACTCACGGTCGCCACCATGCTGGACGGCTCGCAGACGGCCGCCGTCGCGCACTGGGGGCTCAGCCGGCGCGCCGAGCTGGCGCTGATCGAGCTCGCGGGCCCGATCGACACCGGGCTCGATGTGCGCCCGCTCGATCTCGGTGCGGTGTGCGCCAATGTCGAGCCCCGGGGCGCTCCCGCCGCGCTGGTCGGTATCGTGCGCGACGGCGCGGGCTTTTCGCGGGCGTTCGTCCCCGTGCACGTCGACAAGAACGACAGCAGCGACAAGCCCGACGTCGCGCCGCGGCTCGCCAGCCCGATCGAGGACGGCCACGTCGGCATGGCGATGGACGGCGCGTCGCTGTTCGCGTGGTTTCCGCCCAACCCGGCGCTCGCGCGGCCCGGCGAGGTCCTCGTGCTCGGTCTCGCGCAGGCCTACCGCGGCTTTGCCAAGCCGCGCGAGCACCCGGTGATCGCCGAGATCATCGGCCTCGACGACCTCGGCCGCGCGCTGCTGATCGCGCAGAAGACCGACGAGCGCGAGCCCGAGCTGCGCCAGATCGCCGGCGAGATCACCGCGCGCGGCCCCGCCGCAGAGCGGCCGCGCCCGCCCAAGAAGCGCTGACGCCGGATCGCCCGCGCCCGCCCCGGCGCCGGACGTGCTACTGGGCTGGCGTGAAGATCGGGACCTGGAACGTCAACGGCATCCGCGCGCGCTCGACCGAGGTCATGCGCTGGATCGATCGCGAGGAGCCCGACGTCATCTGCCTGCAGGAGACCAAGGCATCCCCCGAGCACGTCCCCGAGCCGCTGCTCTCGGTCGCCGGCTACCACGCGCACTGGCACGGCCACAAGGGCTACTCGGGCGTCGCGCTGTTGCTGCGCACCGCCCGGTACGGCGATGCGCCGGCCTTCGTCCATCCCCACTTCGATCTCGAGCATCGCATCGTGGTCGCCGCCGTCGGCGACATCGTGCTCGGCTCGGTCTACGTCCCCAACGGCGGCAAGGACCTGCCGGCCAAGATGACGTTCCTCCGCGAGCTGGTCGCGTGGGCGGGCGCGCTGTACGACGAGGGCAAGCACCTTGTACTGTGCGGCGACTTCAACGTCGCGCGCACCGACATCGACGTCCACCCCATCCTGCGCAAGCCGATGATCGGCCAGTCGCGCGACGAGCGCGCCCTGATCGAGGCGCTGTTCGGCTACGGCCTGGTCGACGTCGCCCGCCGGGTCGATCCCGACAACGACCGGCTGTTCACCTGGTGGGCGCCGTGGCGCAACCAGCGCCAGCGCAACATCGGCTGGCGGCTCGACTACGTCGCAGCCAGCGAGGCCCTGGTCGACGAGACCGTGCACTGCGCCACCTATCGCGACGTCGGCACCAGCGACCACGCGCCGGTGATCGCCCACCTGCGCGACACGCCGCTGCCGCGCGAACGGCCCGCGCTTGCCCCGGCGGGCTAGGCGCACCGGCATGGCGCCGCGAGAACGCGCACACGCGCGGCTCGCCGCGGGCTGCTACGCGGATGGGCGGACCCCGCGAGGTATGTGCGGAGCAAGGCCCGGCCAATCCTAATCACGGTCGCGGCGCCCGACCCCATCCGCTCCGCGGTCGCCCGCGGCGGCCGCGCGTTGGCGTCTCGCGATCGCGCCTCGGCGCGCCGCGCGTTGGCGTCTCGCGGTCGGCCGCGGCGAGTCACGTTGACGTCTCGCGATCGCGCCTCGGCGCGCCGCGCGTTGGCGTCTCGCGGTCGCCCTCGACGCGCCGCGCGGTGGCGTCTCGCGGTCGGCCGCGGCGAGTCGCGTTGGACGTCGCCGCGGCGGATCCACTCGCTGCCGATGTATTCCCTGGTTCACGCGGATCTACCGTTTCGTTCGCGGTGTGACACCGTCCGTCGGGGCCGTCGAAGATCCATCACTTCGTAGCCCGCGTCACCGTCGGCAACCTGTGGCAACTCCTGGAGTCGAGCTCGGGCAGCTGGCCAAGTGTGCGAGAGTCGTGAGCGCTGCAGCCCGGCATCGCGCTCGCAGTATCGGCGGGCATGGTGGTTGTGCTCTCGATCCTCGCGCTGGCCGCGCTCGTCGGCCTGCTCTATCTCCTGTGCTACGGCGGCTATCAGGGACCCGTCGACTGGATCATGCGGACCGACTCGCACGGCGATCGCGGCCGGCGGCGCGTCGCGCTGACGTTCGACGATGGCCCGCATCCGGTACACACTGCGCCGCTGCTCGACGCGCTCGCCGAGCTCGGCGTACCGGCGACGTTCTTCGTGGTCGGCCGCGACGTCGACGCCAACCCCGAGCTGGTCGCGCGGATCGCGCGCGATGGCCACGAGCTCGGCAACCATACCTATCGCCACCGCTACCTGCCGCTCGCCCGGTCGCGCAGCGTCGAGCGCGAGCTCGACGCGACCGATCGCGCGATCGCGCGCGCCGCGGGCGTGGTGCCGCGCATCGCCCGACCGCCGTGGGGCGGTCGCTCGCCGCGCAACGTCGCCGTGTTCCGCCGGCTGCGCAAGCGCCTGGTGCTGTGGGACGTCAACAGCTACGACTGGAAGGGCAAGCCGGCCGCCGAGGTGGTCCGCCGCGTGCTGGCGCGTGCCCGCGGCGGCAGCATCATCCTGATGCACGAGGCGCGCGACGGCGGTGAGACGACGATCGAGGCGGTGCGCATGCTCGTGCCGGCGCTGCGCGCGCGGGGCTTCGAGCTGGTCACCGTCAGCCGCGCGATCGCCTGAGACTGCGACGATCGCCGTCAGCGATCGCGCAGCCGGCCGCGTCGGCGCTGTTCGCAGGCCAGGTCGCAGCGTCGCGCGCCCGCGCACGGTGCGGGGCACATCGCTTGCAGAGCTTCAGGGAAGGAGGCGCCATGAAATCCAAGGCTGCAAGATCGAACCGACGAACCTCCAGCAAGTCACCGACCTACGAGTCAGCGGATCAGGGCAACCGCCCGGGCACCGAGCGCGCCCGCGACGAGCAGCGCCAGGATGGCGGACCGCGGTACGGCGGCGGACCGTGGAAGGTAGCCGACGAGCGCGGCGACCGCCGCTTCGGTCACGCCCGCAACGACGACGCCGACCTCTCCGAGCTCGCGCCGGGTGAGGCGGAGAACGACGACAACGACTCGCCGAGCGCGGCCGATCCGGAGCTGGCAGCCGCCGAGGCGAGCGGCGAGATCGAGAGCGGCGGCCAGCGCGCCGGCATGCGCCGCGGCGAGAAGCCCCGCAAAGCCAAGCAGCGCGAGAGCTAGTAGCTCGCCGCGAGTCGACGCGCGGCCCCCGAGCCGTGCCGAGATGTCAACGCGCGGTCCCCGAGGCGCGCTGCGCGGTCCCCGAGGTGCGCTCGCTCTACGTCAATGCGCGGCCCCGAGGCGTGCTCGCGCGACGCCAACGCGCGGCGCGCCGCGGGGCGACCGCGGAGCGGATGGGGTCGGGGGCCGCGACCGTGATTTGGATTGGCCGGGCCTTGCTCCGCACATACCTCGCGGGGTCCGCGCAGGACGGGTGGTGATTCGGCGGGCGCGGTCCCGACGCCCATCCGCGCAGCAGCCCGTGCCCAGCGCGGGGCTAGCGCAGGGTGAGGGCGAGCGCGATCTCGGCGGGCGCGGTCCCCGAGGCGTGCTCGCGAGACGTCAACGCGCGGCGCGCCGCGGGCGACCGCGGAGCGGATGGGGTCGGGGGCCGCGACCGTGATTAGGATTGGCCGGGCCTTGCTCCGCACATACCTCGCGGGGTCCGCGCAGGACGGGTGGTGATTCGGCGGGCGCGGTCCCGACGCCCATCCGCGCAGCAGCCCGCGGTGGGCCGCGCGTGTGTGCGTTCTCCTGGGCGCCATGCCCAGCGCGCGGCTAGCGCAGGTGAGGGCGAGCGCGATCTCGGCGGGCGCGGTCCCGACGCCCATCCGCGCAGCAGCCCGCGGCGGGCCGCGCGTGTGCGCGTTCTTCCGGCGCCATGCCCGGCGCGGCTAGCGCAGCGCGAGGGTGAGGGCGAGCGCGACGGCCGCCGGCAGCGCCTGGACGTAGAGGATGCGCCGCACGGCGGTGAGGCCGCCGTAGATCCCGGCGACCACGATGCAGCCGAGGAAGAACGTGCGGACCGGCAGCGCGATGGGATCGCTGCCGATCAGCGACCACACGAGCTGCTCGGCGGCGGTGCGGCCGAACGCCCGCTGCCCGGTCGGCGATGTCCACAGGAACATCTCGAGGACGAGGAAGTAGACGTGGAGCGCGGCGACCAGCGCGGTGAGCAGCTGCGAGGCAAGGACCATGCGCCCGACTATCGCACCGCGATACCGATCTCGGCCATGGCCTGGGCGTGCATGCGCTCGAAGGTCGTGCGGTCGATCGCCATGGTGATGTCGCCCGGCTCGTCGGCGTAGGCCCGGGCGACGGGGCTGGCGTCCTCGTGGTAGCCGAGCTTCTCGAACACCCGGCGCGACGCGGTGTTATCGGGGATGATCGAGGCGTAGATCCGATCGAGGCCGAGGCGGGCGAAGCCGAACGCGTGGATCATCGTCGCGATCCGGGTGCCCAGGCCCTTGCCCTGCGCGGCGGGCGAGGCGACCAGGAACGCGAACTCGGCCGCGCCGCCGCCGACCTTGCGCAGATCGGCGTCGGCGACGAGCGCGCCGTCGAGGAACACCAGGAAGTTGCGGCCGCCGGCGGCGGCGACGTCCTCGTAGTGCGCGATCACGTCGTCGTCGTCGACGTCGTCGGTGTGGCCGAGCAGCGGCGCGTTGTGCGGATCGTTGTACGCGGCGGCGAGCGTGGCGGCGTGGCGCGCCAGCTCGTCGGAGCGCGGCTCGATCGCGACCAGCTCGCCGGCGGCGGTCGACCATGTGATCTGGCACAGCACGCCCGGCAAGCCTACCGCACTGCGCCTACTGCTGCAGGGCGGCATGCTGCCGTGCTGTCAGGTCCATCAGATGGTGCGTCACTCCAGGGGGCCGACCGAGCTGAGCTTGCCGCGCTCGCGGTACATGCGCTCGATGGTCTGGCGCAGGAGGGTCTCGTCGATCTCGGTCCTGGCGGCGCCGGCGACGTAGGCGGCGCGCTCGCAGGCGACCTTGATGAAGCCGCCGGACAGCTCGTAGCGCTCGGCGAGGGCGTCGAAGTCGATGGTGGCGGTGCGGGCGCGCTCGGGGAGGGTGCGCCGCCACAGCTCGGCGCGCATGTCGGGGCTCGGGAAGCTGAAGAACACGTCGTAGGTGAAGCGGCGCTTGAACGCCTGATCGATCGCCGAGGTCAGGTTGGTGGTGAGGATCGCCAGGCCGCCGAAGCGCTCGAGGCGCTGGAGCAGATAGTTGGTCTCGAGGTTGGCGTAGCGGTCGTTGCTGCTCTTGACGTCGGACGTGCGCTTGCCGAAGAGGGAGTCGGCCTCGTTGAACAGCAGGACGACGTGGCCGGGCTCGGCGGCGTCGAACACGTCGGACAGGTTCTTCTCGGTCTCGCCGAGCCACTTGGACACGACCTGGGACAGGTCGACCTCGTAGATGTCGAGGCCGAGGCGGCGGGCCAGGACGGTGCCGGACATGGTCTTGCCGACGCCGGGGTGGCCGGAGAACAAGACCGAGATGCCCTGGGCGCCGCGCAGCTTGAAGGCGTCGCGGATCGCGCGGCGCTGGCTGGCGGCGGCGGTG
>VBLP01000394.1:0-3437 GCA_005887925.1 Deltaproteobacteria bacterium
CACCTCGTCCCGGTCATGGACCATGGTGGTGAGCACCTTGCCGACGCCGGTCGTCGGCTTGAGGATCGCCGGATAGCCGATCTCGACGAGCGCGTCGAGTGCCTCGTCCGCGGACCGGACGAGGCGGTAGCGGACCGAAGGGATCCCGCGGTCGCGCAGGATATCGCGACAGCGCGCCTTGTCGCGCGCGCGGCGGACCCCATCGGCGCTGACGCCGCGGACCCCGAGCCGCGCTGCCGCGATCGCCGAGGGCTCGACGAACTGGTGCAGGACCGACAGCACCGCATCGATCGGGTACCGCGCAGCGTGGTCGCGCAGCGCGGCCGTCAGAACGTCGGGATCGTGCGTATCCGAGATCTCGAGCAGGTGGTCGGCGTGGCGGCGCAGGTTGGCCTTGTCGGCGTCGCCGAACAGCCAGTCCATCTGGTGCGCGGTGACGAACGTGACGCGATGGCCGAGGCGCTTTGCGACCTCGAGCGCCCGGATCCCCGGACGCGTGGACTCGACGAAGACGAGGTGGACCATGTCGTTACCCCAGCATGCTCAGGATCTGCTTACCGCGCAACGCGTACTGGCCCGTCGGTGTCAGGCTGTTGTCGCGGTACGGATAGGGATCCATGCCCATGACGAACAGACGACCCGGCCCCGGCGGCAGACAGCCGTCCGCGCCGAGCTCGGCGACGAGCCGGTCGGCCCCGCTCCAGACCGCCTCGCCATTGCGGTACAGCGGCAGGGTATTGCTGTCGTAGCCCATCGCCTGGATGATCACGGCCGCGCGATCCAACCACGGCGCGGCCTCGCCGAGCGCGCGGCAATGGATCTGGTGCAGCCACGGCACCTCCTGCCGCGACGCAGCCCGGAACAGCGCCTTGGCGCCATGGCGCAATCCGGAGTAGCGAAACAGGTTGCCGGTCTCGGGACACACGTCGCGGGCCGGATCCGGGATCGCCTCGAGCGGATAGCGCTCGCTGGCCTCGAACTCGCTCCAGCCGGTATAGAACAGCTTGACCGGCGTGCGATGCACCACGATGACCTCGCAGCGCCGCGCGGGATGGGCCGCCATCGCCTCCTGAAATCGCAGCGCCGCCGAGTAGCCGCTGTGCGAGCTGCCGACGATGACGATCGGCGTCGGCGGATCGTCACCGAACAGGCGACCCTCGCCGCCCTTGACGATCTGGCTCGACAGGATCACCTTGTCGCGCCACGGCTGGAGATCTGCGCGCTGAGTCTCGCGGATCCCGGTGGCGAGCACGACGGAGCGCGCGGCGAGCCGCCGCCCCGACGCCAGGGTCGCAGTGATCTGCTCGTCGTCCGCGTTGACCCGCACCACCCGGTCGCCGAGCACGAGCCGCGACGGCGGAAGCCGGCGCGCGATCGCCGCGCCGACGTGCCGCAGCGCGCGCGCCAGGAGCGACAGCCGAAAGTTGCCGGGTGTGGTGCGCAGCGCGATCACGTCGGGGTGCTCGAGCACGTCGCCGAACGGGCCGCGCGGATCGACCCAGCCGAAGAAGTCGCTGCCCGACGAGTTCGACTCGATCTGATACTCCGCGAAGCTGCCCGGCCCCAGGCAGCCGCCGGCCTCGACGATCGCGACACGGCGCTCCAGCAGCTCGGGAACCGCCGTGACCAGTCCGGTCCCGCGCAGGCCGCAACCGATCAGGAGCAGGTCGAGCGGTTCGATCGCCACCGTCACGTCATCTGCGGCAGGAGGACCATCATACGGTCGCAGACCGCACCGGCATACTCGAGCCGGCGCAGCATGCCCAGGACGATGTCGGGCATGAGCTGCGGCTGCGCGCGGAGCAGCGGCAGGACCACGTTCTCCATCCAGCCGTGGGCATGGAGCGGATCGACGACCGTGTGCTCGATCAGGTACTGCATCTGCTCGTCCTTGAGGCCGACGCGCCGCCAGCCGCGGATCTGCTGCTCGAGGCGACCGGGCACCATCAGCTCGGTCGTGAGCAGCATGCCCATCGCCTGGGCCAGCAGCGCGCGGTCGGTCACCGCGTGCAGGTAGGCGTTGGCGAGCCGCAGCTCCTCCACGCAGAACCGCGACAGGTCGCGGATGTGGACATCGGCGGGGATCTGCAGCTCCGCCATCATGTCCAGCCGCAGCCGGCGGTGCATCCGCCCCGGGATACCGCGGCCCATCTCGTCCCACAGGTTAGTCGCCAGCTCGGCCTTCGCACCATCGACCAGCGCCGGCAGCATCAGCGCGATGATGTCGCCGAAGTAGATGTCGAACGGGGTCTCCTGGAGCAGGAACTCGCGCAGCTGGGCATACGTGGCGCGGTCGCGCAGGAACGCGAACAGCGGGTGCTGGACGTTGGAGCTGTGCGACTGAGACTGCGCAGTGGCCCATTCCGCGAAGTCCGCGACGCTCGGAAGGTTCGCGAGCTGCTGCTGCAGGCGCGCTCGCTCGCCGGCATCCCACATCTCCTCGAGGCTGCGGCGCAGCCGGTCGGTCTGCTCGGTCCCGCGCTGCCAGTGCTGCTCCCACGGCGCGGCGATCTGGCGCGCATACAGCGTGTAGAGCAAGCGATGCGCCTGCAGCTCCGCGTCCGGATCGGTGCCATCGAACGTGTGTCGCGGCAGAACGCCGGCGTCGATCAAGAGCGACCAGATCGTCGGCGACTCCTCCACATTCCGATTACGCAATGCCGCTGTCATCGACATCCTACTTTCCTTTCCTTCCCATCGTTTTGCAGCCAGCTCAGCATCGCCTCTTCGGTGAAGTGCGAGCCGTGAAGCGCCTTGTGATACGCCTCGATGTGCTCCAGCAGCTGCTGGCGTGTGGTCTCGCTGCGCCGCTGCCACTCCTGATTGAGGCGCTCGAACAGCTGATTCGCGGTGTCCTCGGTCGGCTCGATGCCCATCGCCTGCAGCGTGCTCGCGCGCTCGCGCAGGAACCGCAGCATGCCATCGCGGCCGCTGCGCACGCCGAACATCCGGGTCAGCTCGGCGCCGACCTCCACCGGATCGATCTCGTCGAAGATCCGCGGCGCTCGCTCGATCAGCTGGGTCCGGATCCCGCTCTGCACCGCGTGGGTGATGACGCCGGTGATCGCCTGCGCCGGATTCTCCATCAAACCGTACGTCCGCTCGGCGCGGCGGCTCAGCGCATAGAGGTCGCTGTAGCGGAAGCCGGGCAGCTCGACGCCATAGAGATGGCGCAGCGCCATCGCGACCTCGGCGAGCGCCGGATGGCCGGCGCGGTTGGCGAAGCCGCCGACCGCGACGTCGACGCCGCGCAGCCCGAGCGACAGCCCGAGAACTGCATTGGCCGCGGCCATGCCGAAATCGTCATGGAAGTGACCGTAGAACTCGAGCGCCGGGAACTGCGATACCAGCTCGCCGACCAGCGCCGGCACCTGTTGCGGCGTGCACGTGCCGGCGGTGTCGACCAGCCGGACCTGCTTGATCCCGTGCGATGCCGC
>VBLP01000394.1:3542-6002 GCA_005887925.1 Deltaproteobacteria bacterium
ACTCCTGCGCGTCCAGTCGAACCGATGGATCCTTGCGGAGGATGGTCGGAAACAGATGCATCAACTGCAGATCCGATACGGAGGTGATCGCGATCACCCACACCGAATCCTTGGAACCGGGGATTCCCTGCAGCGCCTCGAACGTCTGCCTCATGGTGATTCCGACATGCGAGATCACCAGGAAGCGCACGTCGGCCGGGATCTTGCCGGCGCGCTGGTTCGCCAGCAGCGTGGCAAGCAGCTCGATGTTGTGTGGCACGTCGGGGAACATCCCGACGACGATCGAGCGGACGCCGATCCGCGCCACCGCCTCGGCGAGCTCGCACTTGGCCGCGAACGGCGGTGGAACGCTCGCGCGCTCCGCCCCTTCGCGGATCGTCTCGTCCATCAGATCGATCCGGGGATGAAACCGGAAACTGGTCGGAACAGCAGTCTGCTGACTCATTCGTTCTCTCTCCCGGTGAATCGGCCCGCCGCCGCTCGGCTCGCAGACCGCATGGTCCGTGGCAGTGGCCGTCCTCCAACGACCACTGCCACCGCGCGCCTGCACGGTGGCAAATCTCGAGCTAGCGGCGGCTCCTCGACAAAGGTCTACCAGAAATTCGTCACGTGTTCACAATCTAGATGTGTTTTTCTGCATTTTTCCATTCGCTGTAAGCTCGGTATGCGCTGGCACCAAGCAGTGATTGATTTTTCCGAAACAGATCACACATTGTGCATTTCTTGCCATTGATATCGATCACACAACATGGAACGCGCAAAACCGGCACACTCGTCCTGCGTGCAGGACTGGCATTCACAGAAGACCAATGTCTCTCCTGATGTCTCTTCGGTCTTCAGTTCCAGTAGTACGACAGTTTCAGACGGAGCGCGTCGGACGCTGGCCCGGTACGCAACACGCCAAGATCGAGCTTGGCTTCTCCATCGATCGTGGTCACCGGCGTCTGCGACCGTGAGTACACCAGGAACAGCGTCGACCCGGGACGAAATTCCCAGCGCAGCACCGCGCTGAGATTGAGGTCGGTTTCGACGCTGTCGGGGTTCGTCTGGGGGGCTGCTACCGGCGTCAGATCGTCGATCCGGATCGCGGGATGCATCGCCGTCCCGTTGTATGACTGGAAGTTCGAGTAATGTTCAGAGATCAGGAGCAGCTGCCCGTACAGCTGCAGGGTCAATCGATTGGTGAACGTATAGCTCGCACGAAGCGTGCCACCCACCGCCCTGGCGCGCAGATCGCCAAACAGCAAGTGCGGTTCACCCGGAGCCCGAGTCCCTGGCACGAATCGGGCCTCTCCCGACGACAGCGTGAGCTGTGGCACGAGCTGCAGCTCGAGCCGAGGCAACGGCTGATAGGTGATCGCGCCATCGAGCGTGAAACTGCCTCCCTTGTGATCGTAGAACAGCGATTCGGTCGACAACGAGGCAGCGAGCTGCCGCCTCGGATCGGTGGACACGCTCGCATCCCATCCGTAGGCGCTCGGGCGCTGGATCGCGGTCCCGTCTCCGACCTCGCGATCCTCGAACCGCGTGTCGTAGCGATAGACGTCGGACGCGAGGATCCAGAAGTTCTTGAACCGCACCTTGCCGCCGCCGTAGTAGCCGCGCAGCAGCTTCACGCCATCGAGGTTGTCGCGCGTCGCCGCGTAGACATGGGTCTCGGTCTCGGCGATCTCCCAGAACGGGTCGAGCGTGCGATAGGCCAGAAACGGAAGCGTCCGGATCAGGTTCTGTCGCTGCAGATAGCCCAGGTCGTTGTAGTCGACGCGCCGGCCGACGCCTTGCACCTCCACCGAGCCCAGCCACTGGCCGCCTTCCTTGGCGATGTACAGCCGACCCGACGGTGAGGTATCGCCCGACGCGATCACCGTGCCGTCGAGCATGGTGCGCGGCGGGCCGTTCTGGATCGAGGTGACGAGCGCCTGGCCGGCCACGACATAGCTCCCCGACGTCGAGCGCCAGCTGCTGTCGAGCCCGGCGACGTAGCCGTCGTGAAAGCAGCGCGCGCCGACGGGCGTCGACGACCCATCCGGGCACACCTGCAGCTGCATGCCGCCGGGCTGCATCACCGTCGGATACGCATGGTCGGGCTCGAATCGCTGCAGCGCCGTCGCCATGACGCCGATGTGGGCACCCTGTCCGATCCCGACCTTGATCCGCGCGACGTTGGCAAGGTCGAGCGGCTCGGCGAGCAGCGCGCGCGCGGGCCCGCTCGACGGCTGCGCGGTGACGTCGTTGCGTCCCATCACCGCCGAGACCAGGCCGAGCGAGATCCCGCTCACGAGCTGACCGCTGAGCTTGGCCGCAGCATAGATCGTCGATGGCTCTGGTGCCGCGACCTGCGAGTCATCGCTGGCCGCCGGCGCCGCCGGCGCCGCGCCGATCCGCCGGGTGTAGAACAAGGTCTGCGGCGTCGGAAACAGCTCCATCCTCGGCATCTGGAACATCGCCATGCCGTTGACG
>VBLP01000395.1:0-2924 GCA_005887925.1 Deltaproteobacteria bacterium
TCGGACGACCAGAAGTTCTCCCAGCGGCCGCGCAGGGCGTTCTGGCTGCGGGCGAAGATCTACCTCATTACCCGCCGCTGCTCCCAGCGCCTGTTCCTGTTGCGCCCCGACCCGGCAACCAACAACGCCTTCCTCTATTGCCTCATCGATGCTGCCCGGCGCTGCCAGATCGACGTGCTGCTGCCCTGCGCCATGAGTAACCACTACCACGTCGTGATCTACGACCGCGCGGGCCGCTATCCCGAGTTCATCGAGCACCTTCACAAGCTTGGCGGGGAAGGACCTGACGCGGGCACATGGTGGAGGCCGTGCAGCAAGTTCCTTGCCAAGCGATCGCAACGAGATGTCACGAGGTTAGCGGTGATACTGTCCGGCATTCGGCCAGCGCGTCCGAAACCCGGACGCCACCCCCGGGCTCGGAGTTCCAATCCCGCTAGGTTCAGCCCGCGTGATAGCCCAGCCTGGCCTTTGCAACTAACCTCGTAGAGGTCCGGTCCCGTAGAGGTCCGGTCCCGTAGAGGTCCGGTCCCCAGCGTCCTCGAGATAGCTGACCTCCGGGTGATCGAAGCGAGCTGGAAGCAGCTCGCGAATCTGCCGGCAACGCTCGAGGTGTTCGGGTGCGACCGAAGCAACGTAGCGAGCGAATGTCTTGATTGCCGCGAGTCGCGTGGCAGCATGCGGGCGGGGCGGAGCAAGTTGTCGGCCAGCCGGCTCGCGCGAGATGCCGCGGCGTTGCTCGCCGAAGTGTCCGGTAGTCGGCCATCGTGTCCGAAATCCGGCCGTGAACTCCCTGCGATGGGCAGCCGCGCCAGCGCGATCGGCGGCCGCGCCCGTTCGCGGCGGGTGGCCGAAGTTCAGGCAAGAACCTGGGTACGGTCTGGCCAGGCAAGAACCAACCAACCTGGGTACGGTCTGGTCCCCGGGGCGGCCCACATCATCAGGTCCGACAGATCGTGCTACCAAGCACGCCGCATGCAGCTGCACCGAGCGCGTGCGCCTCATCGCCTACTCCTGTGTGTGGCCGCCAGGTGCTAAGCTAAACTGGCGATAACTGCTCGCTGTCTGTTTGCCATTCAAACTGCAGCGCTAGGTTGCACCGCGTCTCCTGAATTCATACGCGGAAACCACCCATCGAGTCTATACGACGTCGCCAGCCGAAGTCATACTGGACGCTGCCAAGATATGCCCAGCTCCACTCTGGCAGTTGTGACACTGGCCAGTTAAGGTGCGTCAAACGTCAGGAGGAAGCAATGTATAGGTACGGAAGGTTTGCAGGCGTCCTGGGGACCGTTGTCGGCATGGTTTCGACGGGGTGTGGCTTGGACACAGGTCCAGCCGCTGCCGAATCGGATGAGACTGGAGTTGCCATCGAGGACCTCGGGTCCGCCGTGACCGAGCAACCACTCGCCGCGCACGGCGGGGGTGGCGGAGTCTTCACCGGGCATGCTACGCCATCCGCGGTGATCTATGGGCTGCAGGTAAACTCCGGAAACCTCGTAGATCATATCACATTCTTTTATTATCAACCGACGAGAAGCGATAATATCTACGTTGGCGAGCCGCTCTTCGCGATCGGGTTTGGCGGCGGCGGCGGCGGTAGTAACCCGTCATTCGTTTGTCCGGCAAACCAGGCCATCATTGGCCTTCGTGGAGCCTCGGGTTCAATGATCGACCGAATCGGGGTCGTCTGCGGCGATGTGACCAATCCGGACCCCTTCAGTGCGTCCAACGGGTTTTCGCCGCTGTGGGGTGGCGGCGGTGGTGGATTCTTCGACGACAGATGTGGACTTGGTAGGCTGATGGATTCTTTCAACGTGCGGTCCGGCTCGCTCGTCGACAACCTGCAAGCGATCTGCATCAACGCCCGCTGACTGCACGGAGATCATGATTGGTGCAGTCGACGCAGAACGGTCTGGAACGCCCTCGGATCACGCCCACCGACGGCGGGGATCCGAAGTTGCCCTCGCCCGACAGAGCGCCCATCCATCCGTCGAGCCCAACGACGCCCCGACGTGTGTGACCGACGCGGAAACAGCCAACCTATTGTGAAGGCGCGAGAATTGCCGTTTCGCGACGGTGCGCGGTTCTGCTCCGGCGGCGATCCAGACCCACGCAGAACAAGGGAAGCCGCGCCTTCGTCCACGTCTATCGACGCGCGAAGGGAGCGCTTCTGTCGAACCCTGCAAATCGGATTCTCCTCCCACCCATCGCCGGCACGACAGTCCGCGCGCAGCTCGTCGGCCTGCCGACGACCTTGCGGATGCGCGTCCTTGAGAGCCACGGCATCGACGACGACGCTCTTCGCGCGCTGGTAGCGGCCGAGCCCGAACAGTTTATCGAGGGTCGCGCCCGCCAATTGTCGCGAGTCGAGCGCGAGCACATGACCGAAATTGGCATTACGCCGGCCGAAGAGGAGATGAGCGAGACAGACATCGATGCGGATCCGGAGGAGGACTCCTCGTTCGAGTGGGTCCAGCGTCTGCCGAGCCCGATCAGGGCACCCGGGTAGCATGCACGTATGGCTCCAGGTCCAGAGCAGCGCGAGGCTCATGCCGCTGGATCGATGAGCGTCACGCGTGCAGACTCGAAGTCGCGGCGGTTAAGCGTCGCAAGCACGAACCCATGCATGAGGGCAGTCGCGGCGATCATGCTGTCCTTGACCGGCATCGCTCGGCCGCGCGTGCGAAGCTCGGCGAGGAGTTGCGCCCAGCGCAACCCCGTGGCGGCATCCCAGGACACGCAGTGGATCCGGCCGACACCGCCGTCGAACCAGCGCTCCAGCCGGTCGCGGCGGGCGCCGCGGCGCAGGAGCAGGATGCCGAAGCGAATCTCGCCGAGGATTACCGGATCGACGACGATCTCGGGCTCATGCCGGCGCAGCCACGCAATGATTCGCGGATTCGGGCTGGGCTTCGTCGGCTCGG
>VBLP01000395.1:3103-5823 GCA_005887925.1 Deltaproteobacteria bacterium
TTCACCTTGGTAAGATGCCATCTTACGCGACGCACGTCAAGCCAGACGATCGACGAGATCGTCGCAGCGACTCGGTACTGTCGGCTCGCGACATGCATGCTCTGCTGGCGCCGTAACCCCCCGGGATCCGGCGAACCTCGGCAACGGCAGCAGCGAGGCTTGCGCGCGGGGCCGCGGCAACTCGCACGGGAAGGATAGGCACCGCGACACCAGCGCTGGACGGGCTGCGCCGACCGACCACCCAGCGCGCCACCCAGAAAAAACGAACGGTGGGACCAGGTCCGCCAGGGTCGGCAACAGGAGGATCTCGTCGGACACTTACCGCGGGTCGCGGCGAATCGACGCGACGACACCACCATACCGATCGGACCGCGGCTCGAGATGGGTCGTTTCGTCCTAGCTGCCGCGAAGCGAGCTCGCTGGAGCTGAGATCCCTGTACCGTGGAAATCTCGGGTCGCTGCCGAGGAGCGGGGCGCGAGGAGGAATGAGATGAAATGCATCGCCAAGGGCTGTGACAACGAGGCACTCCCCGAGGAGCTGCGCTGCGCAAGGTGCACGTCGAAGACGAAGTTCAAGCTCAAGGAGGAGAGCCAGGTTCGCAGCCGGGCCTGGAAACCCAGTGCGTCGGTGCAGCCGGTCCAGGCGAATCCGCTGTCGCAGTTCCAGCAGAAGATTTCGATGGTCCCGACGTGGCTCTCGAAAATCGGCGTGTCGGATGGCCGCCTCGACATCGATGTCTCGGGGTTATCGCCGGTGCCGCCGATCATCCACTTCATCTGGCTCGGTCCGATCAGCTCCGGCTCCCCGCCGATCCCGGCCAAGTACGTGGAGAACATCAAGCGGATGGTCGCGCTGAACAGCCGCTACAAGGTGTGGGTCTGGACCGACTACGACAGCCGTGTCCCGGCCATCCCCGGCGCCACCAAGTGCATCTTCCCCGGGCTGCTGAACGGGCTCCTCGACGAGATCGGTGACGAGCCGACTGCCGTGACCCTGAGCCGGGCGATCACGAACGAGTGGACACTGACGCAGAACTATGCCGCCGTGAGCGACATCCTGCGGGTGCTGATCCTCTACGCGCACGGCGGCATCTACTGCGACACCGACAACGAGGCGCTGGTCGGCTTCCCGTCCCCGATGCCGGCGTTCGGGATGCGCGTCGGCACCTCGGGCGACCGCGGCGCCGTCACCAACGCGCTGCTCGCCAGCGTCGACCATTTCCCGTTCTTCCAGGTGTTCGCCCGTCGCATCGCGGCCAACTACGACCTGCTGGTCAGTCACTTCGGCGCGCACGACCGCTACGCATCCGCGTTCCGGGACTACAAGAAGGTGGACGTGTCGAGCTGCAACTCGGTCGTCAACGATCTCAGCGGCCCGGCGTGCCTGAACCTGCTGATGGACCACACGCGCATCGGCGGGATGCAGACCACCACGGGCTTCCTGGTCCCCTGGAAGGGATTCGCGATNNNNCCCCGGCGCAACGAACCCGCCGGCCTCGTGATCGAGCAACCCGGCGCGGCGCGGCGGAACTGGCGTCGACCGTGCTACCTGGCTGGCCGACCTCGCGGCCGCGCGTCAAGTACAGTCCGACCTATTCAACTGCCCGCCTGAACCTGGTGCCACGAGGATCAGAGCCAGTCGCCCCAGTAGAAGGGCGCCGCCGGCGACGAGCATGCATCACCTCGCGGATTGCTTCGCCGAGCTGGCGCGCGCTATACGTAAACCATGATCACGATCTACGGCTTCGGTCGCGTGCCCGATCTGGTGGTCGGGCTGACCCGCGACCTCCGCGTGCTATGGGCGGCCGAGGAGCTCGGCCTGCCGTATCAGGTGCACGCGCTCGACTTCGAGACCGACCTGCGGACCGACGCGTACAAGGAGAAGAGCGACTTCGGCCAGGTCCCTGTGATCGACGATGGCGGGTTCGTGCTCGCCGAGTCCGGCGCGATCCTGCTGTACCTCGCCGAGAAGGCCGGCGCGATCACCGCCGCGGACGTGCGCCGGCGCTACGAAATCACGCGCTGGTGTCTCGCCGCGCTGTCGACGCTCGAGCCGCCGATGACCGTACTGAACCTGCTCATGATCTCGCGCTCGCCGGACACCGAGATGAAGACCCGGCTGACCCAGTGGGTCGAGATGCGGCTCGAGGCGATCGACGAGCGGCTCGGCGAGCACGCGTACATCATCGACGAGACCTTCACCGTCGCCGACGTGCTGGTCGTGACGATGCTGCGCATGCTCGGTGGGCTCGGCATCGTCGAGAAGTTCGCGAACGTGCGCGCGTACCTCGCGCGCTGCGAGCAGCGGCCGGCGTGGCAGAAGGTGCTCGATGCGTACGAGGACCGGCTCCACGCGAAGCGCGGCGCGGGGCGGCGGACCATCCCCGAGCGGCTCGCTCACTGAGGCGGCGCGAACCGGTCGTCACCGGCACTGGGTGCACGACCTGAAGTCTCGAGGGGGCTACCTCGGGCAAACCCTGGTTACGGGTTCCCCGGCCGACGTCATCGCGAAGTCGGGCGCGAGGATCGATGGACGGCGGGCGCCCGCATACGACAACGCCGCCGGCGATGCACTTCATCGGGGCCTCGTGATTCAGTCGATGAGCTTCCCGCCCTCGTAGAACGGATAGGGCCCGGCGAACTCGCCGATGGCCGCGGTATGCGACACGAGCCCCACGCCTTCGCGCCAGAGGTGCAGCTGGAATGCGGGCGGCTCCATC
>VBLP01000080.1:0-14971 GCA_005887925.1 Deltaproteobacteria bacterium
CCTGCTCGCCCGCGCCCGCGCGCTGGGCACCGAGCTCGCGGCCGGCATCAGCTTCGACACCTGCGGGTTCGGCGATGCCGACACCGACGTCGACGGCGACGCCGTGCGCGCCGCGCCCCGGATCGCCGCGCGGGGAGCCGCCGGCGAGGTCCTGGTCGGCGACGCGGCGCGCGCGCTGCTCGGCGGCGCGGTCAAGCTCGCGGCGCGGGAGGAGCTCGACGGCGCGCGGATCCACGCCGTGGTCGGCGACGCGGAGTAGCGTCAGTCGCCCTGCTCGGTGGTCCCCGCCACGCCGAGCTTCCTCATCAGCCGGTAGAGCACGAAGCGGTTCTTGACCCCGAGCGCGCGCGCCGCGCGGGTCACGTTGCCGTCGGCGGCGGCGAGCGCAGCCTCGATCTGCGCGCGACCGATCTCGTCCGGAGCGCGGACCGGCGCGGCCTCGGTGAGCCGCTGCACGACCCCGCCGGTGAGCTCGACCATGTCGCCGCGGCTCTCGGCGAGCGCCTGCCACAGGATCTGCGCGAGCTCGCGCGTGTTGGTGCGGAACGTGTGGCGCAGCAGGCGATCGATCAGCGCGGGCGCGACGCGCGGCACGAGGTCGTCGCCGCGAGCCTCGAAGAACCGCCCGCGCACCTCGTCGTTGCCGGCCGCGACGCGGCCGAGCAGGTGACGCACCAGCAGCGGCACGTCGGCGACGCGCGCCGACAGCGGAGGGACCTCGACCTTGAGCGCGAAGCGGGCGGCGAAGTCGTGCTTGAGCTCCGCGATCGCGCGGTTGGTCGCGGCGACGACGCGGAGATCGGCGGTCCGCACCCGCGACTCGCCGAGCCGCTGGTACTCGCCGTTGCGGTCCAGGACGCGGAGCAGGTGCGCCTGCAGCGCGGCCGGCAGCTCGCCGATCTCGTCGAGGAACAGCGTGGTGCCGTCGGCCTCGCCGATCAGGCCCTCGCGCTCGGGCGTGCCCGGATTGGGATAGTTCTTCGCGTTGCCGAACAGCTCTGCGTCGACGAGGCCGGCCGGGAACGTCGCGGCGTTGCGCGCCACGAGCGCTCGCTTGCCGCGCGGCGACAGCGCGTGGATCGCCGCCGCGCACAGCTCCTTGCCGGTGCCGCTGTCACCGCACACCAGCACGTGCTCGCCGGCGTGGGCGGCGAACGCCAGCCGATCGCGCAGCGTCCACGCCGCCGGGGTCTCGCCGACGAAGCCGAACGGATCGGCCGCACCGAACGCGATGTCGCCGGCGAGCCCGAAGCTCTTGAGCTCGGGCGGCTGCTCGGGGCGGCGCGCCACCAGGAACACCAGCTCGTGCTCGAGCTGCAGCGTGTCGCCGGGCTTGACCTCGGCGCGCGTGACGCGTTCGCCGTTGACCAGCAACGGACACACACCGATCGACTCGACGATCAGGAGGTCGCCGCGCGGCACCAGGCGGAGCTGCGCGCGCGACACGCGGACGCTGTCGAACGGCTCGGTGGGCATGCTCGAACCCGGCCGCTGCTGCTGGAAGCGCACCCGCGGTGCGCCATCCTCGGCGCGCTGGCGGCCGCGGCCGAAGATCTGCTCGTCGTCGTTGATCAGCGCCACTTCACCCGCCCGGCGCGGATCCTCGCGCGCCCACGCGACCACCAGCGCCAGCACGTCGCGCGGGCGGCGATGAAAGCGCAGCGTCCGCTCGAGCGAGCCGTCGACGGTGGAGCGTTCATCCTGCATCGCCGAGCCTGTATCTAACATGCGACCGTCCCGGATTGCGTGGCTTGCGAAGTAGCAAGCTGGATGCCGCCCCCGGAGCTGCCAGGCGCGGCGCAGGCCGCCCCGCAGCGGCACAACCGCGGCGTGTGTGCCACGTGTCGCGCATCGTGCCAGGCGGCGCGGTCGCGGCCCGATCACAGCGCGCGCCGGCCGAGCCAGCCGGCGAGCTCGCGGTACGCGGCCAGGCGCTCGCGGGTCCGGCCGTTGGCGAGGCCGCTCGACGACGGCGCGACGAACACCGCGGCACGGCCGAGCCGGGCGCCGGGATCGTGGCCCAGGCGCGGCGGTGCGCGGTCGAACAGCAGCCGGTAGATGCCGATGCCGTTCAGCATCACCGCCCGCGGCGCCGCGCGGGTCAGGCGCGCGCGGAACGCCGGCAGCACTGCGCGATACTCGGCGTGCGAGAAGTCATCGGCGCGCGGCGACCACGTGTGCAGCAGGTCGGCGAGGCCGATGCCCAGCCCGAGCAGGTCGCGGCACTCGGCCGGCGCGAACCGGCGCGGCGTGAAGCCCGCGTCGTGGAGCAGGTGATAGAAGCGATTGCCCGGGTTCGCGTAGTGATGCCCGGTGTGCCACGCCAGGCGCGACGGGTTGTAGCCGATGAACACCACGTCGAGGTCGGGCGCGAGAACGTCTTTCCAGCGCCGTCGCGGCACCCGCGCACTATACCGGACGCCGGCCAGGCGGCCGCCGGGCCCATGCCCGCCGTCGATGGACGGCTACAGGGCGATCTCGCTGATCTGGATGATCGGCCTGGTGTTGGTGTAGTTGGGAACGTCGGCGAGGATCTCCGGTGCGTGCGGCGTGAACGCCTTCTGGAACGCCGCCAGCGAATCGAACGTGAGATGTCCCACGGCGATGTACGGCGCCTGCGATCCGGGCTCGGCACCGGCGACGCCACCCTCGGCGGCGATGCCGTGACACGCGGGCGCGCACCGGTCGCGCACCATCGGCAGGTGGTGAGTCACATAGTACTGCATGTCGAAGGTGGCACTGGGTGCATTCGGGTACAGGATCGTCACCTTGATCATGGGGACTCCAGCGGAGAGGGGATGATGCGCGCGCGACTCTAGCACGCGGCGAGCGTCACCCGCCGGGCTGGATCGCGATCCGGCTGGTGGCCGCGACGCCGCTGCGCGTGACGCGGCGGCCGTCGGGGAAGGTCACGCGGACGTCGACCGAGCTCCGCGTGCCGATGCCGAAGTGGTAGACCTGGCTGGCCCAGGCGCGGCCGGTGTACAGCCGCTTGGGCGGCGTCACCAGGTGCGCGCGGTCGCCGGCGAATCCGGACTCGAAGACCTCGATGGTCGCCGCGCCGGTGAAGAACCCGGTCACCGTCGGCAGCGTGACCTTGATCCAGCTGTTCGTGGTCGCCAGGCTCGACGTCCACAGGCCGAAGCCGCTGTCGGTGTTGGGGATCGTCCCGTCGCCGCTGCCGCCGAGGTCGATCCGGCCGTCGTCGTTCCAGTCGCCGGGCGCGAGGTTGTCGGCGTAGAACTCGTCGAGGTTGACGCGGCTCTGCGCGGGCGTGATCGCGGTGTACGTGCCGCCGGGCAGCCGGCGATAGATGTTGACGCCACTCGGCAGGCCGTCGTTGCTGCCGTAGCCGCCGTGGATCAGCACCGCCTGGGACAGGAGGCCGCTGTTGTCGATATCCACGCTGTAGTGCTTGAACCCCGGGTAGAACGGCAGTGCCGTCCGCGGCATCGGCGTGAAGGTGACGCTGCAGGTCGCTCCGACCTTGTTCTGGATGTACCAGTTCTGGTTGTCCCGGTAGCCGGTGATGTCGGTCCCGATATCGAGGCAGCCGTCGCCGTCGATGTCCTCGACGCGCGTGATCGGCTGGGTGACGCGCTCGAGGCCGGTGCCGGTCTTGCGCGCGTACGTGCCGCCGGCCTGGCCGAGGAACACCTGCTGCCCCGCGACCGACGTCCCGTAGTCCCCGCGGTTGTTGTCCGGCAGCGGGATGCCCACGATCTTGTCGGGGATGCCGTCGTTGTCGAGATCGAGGAACGGCGCCGCCGCGGCGGCCGCGTCGGGATCGGTGATCCGGAGCGCGGCGAAGTCCCGTGTCGTGGGCCAGTGGTTGATGTCGGGATCGCCGTTGTTGAGCCGCCACAGGTACGTGGCAGTCTGGGAATAATAAGCGTCGTAGGTGTCGAAGCTGGAGATATCGAGGCTCAGGACATCGATCTTGCCGTCGCCGTCGACGTCCGCGAATGCCAGGCCGTCGGCGGTGCCGAAGCACAGAAAGCTCGGACCGGTCCAGTCGTTATGCGCGGCGACACCCTGGTTGACACACAGGGTGCCGAATCCACTCCAGCCCAGGAAGAAGAAGTCGACCAGCCCGTCACCGGTCAGATCGCCGACGAATCGCATCTCGTTGGAGTTGCCGAGGTTCGGCGGATCCACCTGCGACGCCAGGAACGACACCGTGAACAGGTTCTTGCCGAAGCCAGTGCCGTTGTTGAGGAACAGCCCGGACACGTGCGGTGTCTGGCCGTGGTTCACGGCGTAGTAGTCGAGCCGGCCGTCGCCGTCGAGATCGGCCAGCCACGAGCCGTAGGCCAGGGTGTTCGACGGATTGAACACGCCGGCGGACGCCGGCTCGTTGGCTCGATCGATCCCCGCGCTGCGGCCGATCTGCTTGAACGTGATGCTGGGGTCCGGATCAATGCCGCCGCTCGCCTGCGGTAGCGCATCGCCGCCGGTCATCGGCGGGCCCGCGTCGCCCGTGGTCCCCGGCCGATCCGCCGCCGGATGGCACGCCGCCAGGGCAATGCCGAGCGCAAATCGCTTCGCTGTCATCGACAACAGTTCCTCCCGCCGGCCGATCGCACCGCATACGCGAGTGACGTGCCGACAGCGCTCGATGTTATGCCTCCAGGAAGCCGGAACGCATGAGGCTACAGAAAGATTCCGAGTGTCCTACCAGGGTAGGCAAACGTCCGTGCAGGCAGCGCAAGCGCGCATCACCGCGGCCGCGTCGGCTGCCACCTGTGCGCACCGCCGCGTTTTGCGGCGACGCCGCCGTCAGGGAAGCGCGGCGACGCGCCGGGCGGTCACCGGGAGCCCCGTGGTCTGGCAGCTCCAGATGTTCTCGTCCTCGTCGGTGCCCTCGACGATCTGGTGCGTGACGCGCGCCGTCCCCGACGCCGCGCCATCGCCGAACCTGAGCCCGGCATGCAGCTCGGTGGCGGAGTCCTGCTGGTCGAGCTCGACCTCGCACGGCCCGCCGCGCGCGAGGGTCTCGCGGGCGAGCAGCTTCTCGGTCCACGGCGGCTCGTCCTCGACCGTGTCGATCACCAGCGTCTGGCCGAGCCACTCGACGCGGAGGTGGATCGGCTCGGTGTCCTCGGCGGCGCGCGCGCACGATCGCTTGTCCCCGGGCGCGGTGTTGTTCCAGCGGTGCTTGCGATCGAGCGCGAGCGCGTAGATCCCGGGCGCGAAGCACGCGTCGGCGGCGGCCGGCGCCACCGGGCCGCGGTCGCGGACGCCGGCGATGCGCGACGGCGAGTCGCCCGGCGCGAGCGCGCGCGTGCGGGTCAGCTCGCCCTGGACCGCGCCGGTCGCCGGATCCACCGCGAGATCGATCTTCAAGTCACCGACCTGCGGGTTGTGCGCGCGCAGCGTCAGCCGGCACGCCCCCGGGTCCGCGACCGTGTCGATCGGCCCCGGATCGAGGTCCAGCAACCGGGCCATCGCCGTCACGCGGGCGCGCGGCGGGGTGCCCGCGACCTTGAAGCGCAGCCAGTAGCCCTCGAGGCCGCTGGAGCGAAATCGCAGGCGATAGCTGCCGGCGAGCTGACACGCCTGCGCGGAGCCCGCGGACGGTGCCGCACCGCCGGAGCCACTCCCCGCGCCGGTCCCGGCCGCCGGTGGGCTCTTGCAGCCGGCCACCAGCATCGCGATCGACAGCCACGTGCGCATGGCACGTGTATCCCACATCTGCGCGCCGGCCGTCGACGCGATTGGTCACGACCGGCGCGCCGGCGCGCTCGCTTCGCTCACAGCGCGAACGAGGCGCCCTCGAGCGACGTGAAGCACTGCGCGTCGGAGAACGCGTTCTGCGCCTGGACCGTCACCGTGCCGCTCGGGTCGATGATCAGGCGGCCGTTGGCGGCGCCGCACAGATCGACCGGCGCGTAGACCATCGTCGCCGGACGGAAGCCGACCGGCAGCGTGAACGCCACGCCGGTGGTGCCGCTGGCGATCGCACCCTGCAGGCGAACGATGCCGGCGTCGCTGATCGCGGCCGCGTTGCGCGTCGCGAACGGCGCGTTGGTCCAGCCGTTCAGCAGCGCCAGCGCGGTGTAGCCGGTCGGTGCCAGCGCGAACGACGCGCCCTCGAGCGAGGCGAAGCACTGCGCATCAGAGAACGCGGTCTCGGCCTGGACCGTCACCGCGCCGGTCGACTGGATGAGCAGCCGTCCATTGGCAGCGCCGCACAGATCGACCGGCACGTAGACGTTGGTCGCCGGCCGGAAGCCGACCGGCAGCGTGAACGCGGCGCCGGTGGTGCCGCTGGCGATCGCGCCCTCGAACCGGATCGTCCCCGCGTCATTGATCACGGCCGCGTTGCGGGTGGCGAACGGCGCGTTGGTCCAGCCGTTCTGCAGCGCCAGGGCGGCGAACCCGCTCGTCGACAGCGCGAACGACGCGCCCTCGAGCGAGGTGAAGCACTGCGCGTCGGCGAACGCCACGTCGGCCTGGACCGTCACCACGCCGCTGGGCTGGATGAACAGCCGGCCCTTCTTCGCCGCGCACAGATCGACCGGCACGTAGGCGTTGGTCGCCGGCCGGAAGCCGACCGGCAGCGTGAACGGCTGCGCGTTGCTGGCGCTGGTCGCGACCGCGCCGCGGAAGTGCACGATGCCGTCGACCACGTAGAACCCGGCGTTGGTGGTGGCGAACGGCGCGTTGGTCCAGCCGTTGAGCAGCGTGAGCGGCGTGAAGTCGTTGAGCGTGAACGACGCGCCGTCGAGCGACGTGAAGCACTGCGCGTTGGAGAACGTGCCGTTCTCGGCGAACACGGTGACCGCGCCGCTCGACTGGATGAACAGCCGGCCCTTGGTCGCGCCGCACAGATCGACCGGGATGTAGACGTTGGTCGACGGCCGCATGCCCGCGGGCAGCGTGAACGCCTGGCCGGTGGTGCCGCTCGCGATCGCGCCCTTGAAGTGGATGATGCCGCTCAGCTCCTCGACGCCGGCGGTGGTCGCGCCGAACGCGGAGTTGGTCCAGCCGTTCTGCAGGGTCAGCGCGGTGTACGAGCCGGTGTCCTGGGCGAACCACGCGCCGTCGAGCGAGGTGAAGCACTGCGCGTTGGAGAACGCGCTGTTCTCGGCGTCGACGCTCACCGCGCCGCTGGACTGGATGAACAGCCGCCCGTTGGTCGCGCCGCACAGATCGACCGGGATCCAGACGTTGGTCGCCGGCCGGAAGCCGACGGGAAGGGTGAACAGCGACGAGGTCGAGCCGCTCGCGATCGCGCCCTTGAAGTGCACGATGCCGCGCTGGTTGACGACCTGCGCGTTGCTGGTGCCGAACGGCGCGTTGGTCCAGCCGTTCTGCAGCGCGAGCGAGGTGAACCCGGTGCTCGACGGGGCGAACGACGCGCCCTCGAGCGAGGTGAAGCACTGCGCGTTGGAGAACGCCCCGCTCTCGGCCTCGATGCTCACCACGCCGCTCGGCGCGATGACGAGCCGGCCGTTGGTGCCGCCGCACAGATCGACCGGCACGTAGGCGTTGGTCGCCGGGCGGAAGCCGACCGGCAGGGTGAACGCCACGCTGCTCGTGCCGTTGGCGATCGCGCCCTTGAAGTGCACGATGCCCGATACCATCGCCACGCCGGCGTTCTTGGTCGCGAACGGCGCGTTGATCCAGCCGTTCTGCAGCGCGAGCTCGCTGTACGCGGGCGCGATCGTGCTCGCGATCCACGGCGGGTCGATCGTCGTGTAGTTCTCGACCACGTGCTGCGGCCACACGCCATCGGTGTGGTTGTGGACGACGGAGGTGATCTTGTTGCCGCACAACAGCGGCCCGCCCGAGTCACCGTGATCGGCGATGCCGCTCACCATCTGGACGACGATCACCGACGGGTCGGCCGAGGTGACCTGCTCGGTCGCAGAGCGCTTGATCCCGAAGGTCTCTGCGCCGTTCTCATCGTGGATGCCGAACCCGACGGTGGTGCACACCTGGCCGATCGCCGGCAGCGCGCCATCATTGAACTCCATCGCCGCGATCCCCGCGATCGGCGAGGCGAGGTGCGCGATCAACAGATCGAGCGTGGGATGGATCAACTGCTGATCGACCGTGTGGCTGACGAAGTTCGACGAGTCCGTGCCGGTGTTGAACACCATTCCGCTGCCGGCGCAGTGCGCGGCCGTGAGCACGTAGCTCGGCGCGATCAGCGTCCCCGAGCAGAAACCGCCACTCCCGAGCAGGACCTGCCCGACCGCCGGAAACCCGGTCTCGAGCTGGCCGCCCTGGATCGGCGACGACGTGCTCGTCACGTCATCAGGATCCGGAGCTGCGCCATCGGCGACGCAACCAATGCCACCTATCGCGCCCATCACGAACCCGATCGAAGTGCTGAAATACCGTAACTTCATGTGTTTTCCCCTCAAGCAACCAAACGCCGTTTCACGGCACACTACGGACGATTCGTAAGCGAATCGTTCGCACCGGCATGTACGACGGGTCGATCCGATCTTCCCGTAGTGTTTTATCCGGCCGATCAGTGATCGGCGCGAGTGCGCTCGATCACCGGCGCACGTGGCTGGCAAGCTCGGCGTGGTCGCACGGCCGATCCGGACAAACTCGCATCAGGCAAGCGGCGGAATGCGCGGAGATGACGAAGACATCGGGCCGCGGCTGGTCCAGACCAGCTGCCGGCCCGCTGGTATGAGGCTTGCTGCACTCAGGTGTGTCTCCTGTGGGAGAGAATGCCATGAACAGCAAAGCAAAACTCTTCGGTCACCCCATTCACCAGATGCTGATCGTGTTTCCGCTCGGTCTTCTGGCGACATCGCTCGTGTTCGACATCGTCTACCAGGCCACCGGCAACGGGCGATGGGCGGACATCGCCTACGTGATGATCGCGGCGGGTATCATCGGCGGGCTGGTCTCGGCCGTGTTCGGCCTGATCGACTGGCTGGCGATCCCCGCGGGGACGCGGGCCAAGCGGATCGGCGCGCTGCACGGCATCGGCAACGTCGTCGTGGTCGGGCTGTTCGCGATCAGCTGGGCCCTGCGGTATCACAACCCGGTGGTGCCCGGCATCGCGCCGTTCATCCTGTCGATCCTCGGCGTGCTGCTCGCCCTGGTGACCGGCTGGCTCGGCGGTGAGCTGGTCGATCGCCTCGCGATCGGTGTCGATGACGGTGCCCATGTCAACGCGCCGAGCTCGCTGTCCGGCCGCCCGGCGTCGGAGACGGCGCCGATCCGGCGCGACGTCATCGTCCATCGCACGTAGCGCGAGCGTGGACAACGCGTCAGTAGCTCCATAACCGGATACCGATGATCCCGTAGGCCGTGAGATAGGCAGTCGCGCAGCACGCCGCGCAGGCGAAGGCCAGCCGGTACAGCTTGCCCAGGAGCGACCCGGGCCGCGGCAGCCACAGGAGCGCCTGCACGGCGCTCGCCATCGATCCGAGGGCGAACACCAGCGTCAGGACGAAGATGCCCACGGTGTAGGCGTTGCGTTCGCCCAGCACGCCGGCCTCGGCCGCCGCCAGGAACAGCCGCGGCACCGCGAACAGCGATAGCGACACGCCGAGCGGCCAGCCGATTCCCGGCGATGGCCCGGCGCGGCGAGACAGCAGCGTGAGCGGCAGCGCCAGCCCGCTCGCGAGGAGCCAGAAGCAGATCACGCGGCGGCCGTCGCGGTCGCGGCCGAACGCGACGTGGCTGCCGCTCGCCGACGGCACGCGAAACCGATCGCCGCCGAGCGGGATCAGCTCGACCGGCGCGCCGCGCCGGGGCACCGTGGCGGCGTACATCCGGCCGTGATCGACGAACACCTCGACGCCGGGCAACGCGCGCTCGAGGAACGCCAGCAGCTGGAGCCGCGGCGCCGCCAGGTGATACGTGCCGGCCCAGCGCTGCAGCTCGTCCTCGGGCACCGGCTGCCGCGGCGGCGGCGACACCGGCTGGTCGGCGAGCAGGTACTCGACCAGCAGGTGGCGGATCGCGACCACCGCGGTCCACGAGTACGTCGAGTTGAGCAGCACCACGAAGCCGACGCCTTGCCCCGGCAGGTACCCGTACGACGACAGGAAACCGTCGACGCCGCCGTCGTGGCCGCGCACCGGTGCGCGCTCGGTGACATCGCCGTAGTTGCCCAGCCCGTAGCTCGCATCGCCGGCGTCGACCCCGACGGTGTCGCGCGGCGATGCCATGAGATTTCCGGCGGGCCGGTGATAGATCGCGCGATACGGCACCGCGGCGCCTTCGTCGCGGTAGCCGCGCGCCAGCCGCGCATCGACCTCCGGGGTCAGCCGCAGCGCCGCGCCCGTCATGCCGAGCGGACGCAGCAGCTCGCGGTCGAGGACCTCCTCGTACGCCCGGCCCGTGACCTTCTCGAGCACGTACGCCGCGACGGTGTAGCCCGGGTTGGCATACGAGAACCGCGAGCCCGGCCGCCAGCGCGCCACCCGCGACGCCGGATTCTTCGCCAGCACCTCGCCGAGCGGCATCGCCTCGGCCGCGAGCGGCGCGTACATCTCGTTGAAATGCATGTCGTCGAAGCCCGCGGTGTGCTCGAGCAGGTGCGCCAGCGTGATCGGCTGCTCCGCGGCCCAGCGGTTGCCGATCGCGAGCTCGGGCGCGATCCGCGACACCGGCGCATCGAGATCGACGCGGCCGCGCTCGGCGAGCTTGACCAGCGCCAGGAAGCTCTTGGTGACCGAGCCGACGCGAAACAGCGTGTCGGCGGTGACCGGCCTGCCGGTCGCGCGATCCGCGACCCCGACACCGCCGGCCCACACCACGCGGTCGCCGTCGACCAGCGCGATCCCCGCGCCGGGCACGTGCTCGCGCAACAGGACCCGCGCCACGCGCGCACGCAGCTCGGCGATCCCCCGCGGCGGCGGCTCGGCCCGCGCGGCCCGCGCGCCTGCGATCGTCAGGACACCGGCCAGGACCGCGGCGGCGATCTTCATGGCGCAAGCGTACGCTTCCGGCGCGCCGCATGCATCGCGGCGCAGCTCAGCGCTCGTCGTCCCAGGCCACCTCGTGCTCGCCGCGCTCGCCCCGCGCCTGCTTGTCGGCCTCGAGGCGGCGGAGCTCGACCCGCCGGATCTTGCCCGAGATGGTCTTGGGCAGCGCGGCGAACTCGATCTTGCGGACGCGCTTGTACGGCGCGAGTCGGTCGCGGACGAACGCGAGGATGTCCAGGCCCAGCGTGCGCGACGGCTCGTGGCCGGGGGCGAGCGCGACGAACGCCTTGGGCACGGCGGTGCGGACCGGATCGGGCGACGGCACCACGGCGGCCTCGGCGACCGCCGGGTGCTCGACGAGCACGCTCTCGAGCTCGAACGGGCTGATCCGGTAGTCCGAGCTCTTGAACACGTCGTCGCCGCGGCCGACGAAGGTGAACCGGCCGGCGCCGTCGCGCACCGCCTCGTCGCCAGTGCGGTAGTAGCCGCCCGCCGTCGCCGCGCTCAGCTTCTCGGGATCGCCGACGTAGCCCGCCATGAGCCCGGTGGGCCGCGGCGACAGCCCGACCGCGATCTCGCCGTCGTCGCGCTCGACGCCCGCGGCATCGATCAGCGTCACGCGGTAGCCGGGCAGCGGCCGCCCCATCGAGCCCAGGACGATGTCGTCGCCCGGGCAGTTGCCGATCAGCGCCGTGGTCTCGGTCTGTCCGTAGCCGTCGCGCACCGTGATCTTCCACGCCTTGCGGACGGCCTCGATGACCTCGGGGTTGAGCGGCTCGCCGGCCGAGATCACCTCGCGCAGCCGGACGGCGTGCGCCGCGAGGTCCTCGAGGACCAGCATGCGCCACACCGTCGGCGGCGCGCACAGCGTGTCGATCCGCTCGCGCGCGAGCAGCTCGAGCGTGGCCTGCGGCCGGAACCGCGCGTAGTTGTGGACGACCACCGTCGCACCGGCGTTCCACGGCGCGAAGAAGCACGACCAGGCGTGCTTGGCCCAGCCCGGCGAGCTGATGTTGAGGTGACGGTCGCCCTCGCGCACCCCGAGCCAGTACATCGTCGACAGGTGGCCGACCGGATAGCTCGTGTGGGTGTGGAGCACGAGCTTGGGCCGCGCGGTCGTTCCGGATGTGAAATACAAGAGCAGCGGATCGTCGGCCGCGGTCGGCGCCGCGGGCAGCCAGGCCGCGCCGTCCTCGGCGTACGCGTCCGCGAAGCCGGTCCACCCGGCGACCGGATCGCCGACCGCGACGCGGATCAGCCCGACCGCCGCGGCGAACCGCTCGGTCGCCGCCGACTCGACCACCGCACAGCGGACCTCGCCGCGCTCGAGGCGATCGGCGACGTCGGCGGCGGTGAGCTGGGTCGTCGCCGGGATGACCACCGCACCGAGCCGGGCCGCGCCGAGCAGCGTCTCCCACAGCGGCGCCACATTGGCCAGCATGACCAGCACGCGATCGCCGCGCTGCACGCCGAGCCGGGCGAGGAACCGGGTGACCCGGCGCGAGCGCTCGGCGAGATCGGCGAACGACAGCGACGTGGTCACGGCGCCGGCGTCGTCGACGATCACCAGCGCGGCGCGGGCGTTGCCGGCGGCATAGACGTCGAAGTAGTCGCTGACCCAGTTGAACGTCGTGAGCTCGGGCCAGCGAAACTCACGCACGGCCGCCTCGTGATCCTCGCGGAGCGAGACGAGCAGATCACGGGCGCGGAGGAAGCGGTCGAGCGGGCGCATGTCGCCGACGATACCTCCCGGACGTCCGAGCGGCGCGAACCACGGCCGGCCGGTCTAGGACCGGGCGTTGAACAGCAGCGCCAGCGAGCGGGAGTCGGCGCGGCCCACACCCATCGGCTCGTGGCCGAGCAGGTTGTCGAAGCTGAAGCGCAGCCCGATGTCGAGGTGCCGGGTGAGGTTCTGCAGCAGCCCGATGCCGACCGGGATCTCGTAGCTGTCGGCGAACGTCGACAGCCCCGCCGACAGCCCGGTCAGGAGCTTGAGCGTCGTCGAAGCCCCGACCTGGAACTGCAGCTCGAGCGGGACGTACAGCGCATCGTCGATCGTGTCGCGCTCGGTCAACTCGATCGCGATCTTCGGATCGAGCAGCAGCGCGACGTTGCTGCCGAGCCGCGCCTTGCCCATCACGCCGAGCGCCAGGCTCATCGTCACCGGGCTGAAGTGGCTGAGGAACAGCGAGGTATGCGTCGACAGACGCACGGCCCCGACCGAGACACCGTACATCGCGTCGAAGCCGACATTGTCGTAGACGTGCGGGCAGCCGTGGTCCTGGCCGGTCAAGCAGAACCCGAGCCCGGGCCGCGACTGCCATCCCATCGGGCCGTCATGCACCAGGCCGAGCTGCAGCGTGTCCGTGACGCTGTAATAGAGGTCGGGGGCGAACGAGATCGGATCGCCCGCCTTGCCCGCGCTCACGTTGAAGCCGAGCAGCAGGCGCGCCGCGAACATGCCCGCCGGGCCCTGCACGCCGCGCATCACGGCGTACTGCCCGTCGGGCGCCCGGCTCGCGGCGGCATCTTCATCGTCCGCCTGCGCGACGCTCGCAAGGGAGGCGAGAACACAACCGATCAAGCATGCGCGTGGAATGCTCATCGGCCCTACCCTACCTCACGTCGCCGGCGATCGGGCCACCGCGGCCCGCTCCCGCGGCCGGAGCACCAGCGCGACCGCGCCGAGGATGCACGCGCCCGCCGTGATCTCGCGCCACGTGAGCGGGTCGCCGAGCAGCCAGATGCTGCTCAGCACGCCGATCACCGGCGTCACCAGCGACGAGATCGACGACACCGCCACCGGCACCATCAGGACCAGCCGGTTCCACGCCCAGTAGCAGAACATGAACGCGATCACCACGCTGTAGGTCAGCGCGATGCCCGCGCGGGCGGTCACCGGATGCCAGCGGCCGTGCTCGAGCACGATCGCCACGCCGGCGATCGGCACCCCGCCGGCGACCATCGTCCACGCGGTCAGCACCGACGTCGGGATCGGCAGCGCGAAGCGCTTGAGCAGCACCATGCTCAGCGCCCACGCCATCGCGGCGGCGAGCATCAGCACGACGCCGTACACCGCGCCGGTCATCCCCGCGACGTCGGCGCCGAGCAAGGTCGTCACACCCGCCATCCCGAGCACCAGCGACAGCGCGCGCCGCGCGGTCAGCCGCTCGCCCAGCAGCCACACCGACAGCACGGCGCTCCACAGCGGCATCGTGTACGCGAGCAGCGCCGCCCGCCCCGACGGCAACAGCGCGATGCCGTAGACCACGAAGACGTTCCAGGCCACGATGCCCGTCGCCGACAGCGCGAGCAAGCGCCCCCACAGCCGCGCCGGCACGCGCAGCGGCTGGCCCGCGATGCGCGCCAGCACCAGCAGCCCGCCGCCGCCGCCGAGCAAGCACGCGGTGCGAAACGTCAGCGGCGCGACCTCGGTCAGGACGATCTTGATCGCCGGCCACGAGAAGCCCCAGCCCAGGGCGATCAGCCCGAGCAGCACCAGGCCAGACGGCGGCAGTCGCGAGCGCTCCACGGCGCGCAGCCTACCCCGCCGCGCGCCGGCGCGCGCACCCGGCTCGCTACCTCGCGCGCTCGATCCGCGGTACGCCTCCGCGGAGCCATGTTCGCCGTCATCTATCGCTGGAAGCTCATCCCCGGCCGCGAGGCGCTGTTCGAGGACGGCTGGCGGGCCGGCACCGAGGCCATCGCGCAGGAGTTCGGCGGCTGGGGCTCGCGGCTGCACCGCGGCGAGGACGGCGTCGCAGTCGCCTACGCGCAGTGGCCCGACCGCGCGACCTGGGAGAGGGCGATGCAGCGCCGGATGCACCACTCCGACGACGACGCGCGCGCCAAGTACCACTCGTCGTTCGAGCCCGGCAGCTTCGAGACCCTGTTCGCGGGCGAGGTCACCGCCGACCTCCTGCAGCTCCGCCGCGGCTGACCCGCAACCATCCCGAGCACTACGCGCGCCGCGCGAACAGGGCGATCACGGCCGGCTGCATGAAGTGGTGCATGCGCAGGAGCTTGCCGTCCCTGACCTCGACGGCCTCGATCGCCCGCACCGC
>VBLP01000080.1:14994-32025 GCA_005887925.1 Deltaproteobacteria bacterium
TAGAACTCGACGTTGTCGGCGTACCCGGCGATCCAGGTCGGCGACGGCGGCATGGTGGTGTGCATGTCGTCGTGGACGAGCGCGATCATCGCGTCGAGGTCGCGGGCCGCCAGCGCGTGCATGTAGCGGGCGAGCACCGCGTCGTCGGTCACCGCGCCGGCGAACGCGCCGGGGCCTCTGCGCGCGACCTTGTCCTCGATCGCGGCGCGCGCCCGGTGGAGCGCGCTGTTGGCGGCCGAGACGGATTGCTGCAGCGCCTCGGCGGTCTCCTCGGCGGACAGCCCGACGACGTCGCGCAGCAGCAGGGTCGAGCGCTGCGCCGGCGACAGCACCTGCAGCGCCGCGACGAACGCGAGCGCGACGCTCTCGCGCAGCGTGTAGCGCGCGGCGGGGTCGTCGGCGCAGCCCGCGAGCCACGCGTCGGGCATCGGCTCGAGCCACGCCGCGTCCTCGATCGCGGCCGCCGGGGGGTAGGTGTCGCCCGGCACGGAGGGCGCGAGGTCCGACGCCAGCGCGCGCCGCGACCGCCTCGCCAGCTCGTCGAGGCAGGCGTTGGTCGCGATCCGGTACAGCCACGGCTTGACGCGCGCCGCATCCTCGAGGGAGTCGCGCGCCCGCCACGCCCGCAGCATGGCCTCCTGGACCATGTCGTCGCTGTCGTGCGACGAGCCGAGCATGCGGTAGCAGTGCAGCCGCAGCCCGGGCCGCAGCGGCTCGAGGACGGCGGCGAGATCCATGGCGGCTTCGGTCATAGCGATCCCTGCGCATCGGCGAGCGCGCGCTTCATGCTATCGCGTGCCGAGATCCGCGCCAGCCAGGATTCGACGCGGTGGTGCCGGGAGATGTCGAGCCCGGCCGCGGCGGCGATGCTGTAATGGGCGCCGAGCGCGAAGTCCGCCAGCGTGAGCGGACCGGCGACGAACTCGCGGCCGGCGAGCGCCGCGTCGAGGATCGCGGTCAGCTGCTCGAACTCGGCCGTGCCCTCGGCGATCCGCGCCGCGTCCGGCTCGCCGCGGCGGGTCAGCCGCTTGACGATGTTCTCGAACGCGACCTTGCTCATCGCCGGGCCCAGGTGCGCCAGCTGCCACGAGATCCAGCGGTCGACCTCGGCGGCGAGGCGCGGCGCGGTGGGTGCGAGCGCCGACCCGGCCGCGAGGTAGCGGATGATCGCGGTCGATTCCCACAGGATCAGGTCGCCGTCCTCGAGAACGGGCACCCGGCCATTGGGGTTCCTGGCCAGATACGCCGGCGTCCGCGACCCGCCGTTCAGCAGGTCGACGTGCTCGTACTCGAGCGCGATCCCGAGCTCGTAGGCGACCGCGCGCACCTTGCGGCAGTTGGGGGAGAAGGGAAAGTCGTAGAGCTTCATCGTTGCCTCCTGCTTCCAGGACGGTCCGGCGCGCGAAACCTGTTCGCGCTATCGATCCGGTCGTGCGCCCGGGCGCGCGGGCGGCTTGCGCGGGGCCCGGCGCAGCGCGTCGGCCTGCGCGGGGTTGAGCATCTCGACCCACGCCAGCAGTCCCTCGACCTGGCGCGCGCGGTCGGGATCGCCGCAGTGGACCATCGCGCGGATCTGCCGCCGCTCGCGGCGCGACAGGCCGAGCACGCGGTTGACCGTCACGCCGGTCACCCGCTGCGCGCCACGGCCGGTCATCACCCGCGTCTTGGCCGGGTTGACCTCGAATCCCTCCTCGCGGATCACCCGCTCGACGCGCCGGCGCAGCCGGTGTGCAGTGTCGAGGTCGTCGCCCGACAGCGTGAGGTCGTCGGCGTAGCGGGTGTACGCGAACCCGGCGCGCCGGGCGAGCCCGGCGATGCGGCGATCGAGCTTGTGCAGGATCGCGTTGCACAGCCCCGGGCTGGTCGGCGCGCCCTGCACGCAGGTCCGCGGGCCGACCGGGACGTGGAAGATCGTGCCGTCGATGTCGACGCGCTGCCGCGGCGGCTCGGTGGTCAAGAGCGCCAGGGTCGCCGCCACCGGATAGCCGTAGCCGAGCGCGATCAGGTAGCCGCGCACGCGCGCCGCCGTGACGGTGGGGAAGAACTCGCGCAGGTCGAGCCGCAGCACGACGCGCTTGCCGACGTGGATCGCCGCGCCCGTGCGGACCGAGCGCCCGGCGACGAAGCCATGGGCGTGCTCGCTGACCGGGAGCTTGCCGACGAGCGCGCCATGGAGCTTGCGCAGGATCGCCTTGAGCCGCGTCTTGGGAGCATGGATGATGCGCTGGCCGCCGCTGCGCTTGGCGATCGCGTACGTGACGTAGTGCTCGACGCGCTCGCGGCGGCGATGGATCGCGTGATGGCGGAGCTCGCCGAGCGAGATCCCGAGGGCATCGGCGACGTCGCGCTCGGTGTCCCAGATCGGCAGCCCGTGGCGCGCGAGCTGCGCCGGATCGGTCGCCAGGGTGCGGAGCTCGCGATTGCGGGTGCGCAGCGAGTCACTGAACAGCCGCGCGCCGGCATCCGCGGGGATGATCGGGCGAGACTTCGGCGCCCTCCAGGGCCGCCTGGGCTCCGGCTTGGGCAACAGCCGCTCGTCGCGCACCGCCTCGCGCCGCTGGTTCGGCCTGAGCGGGCCGCCCCGCCTGGTTCCCGCCGCGGCCGCCGCGCTCGCGGTCGCCGGCCCGGCTCGGTCGGCGCGGTCGGCCCCCGAGCTGTCCCCGGACGGCGACTCCGCACCCGGCCCGAACACCCGGCGCAGCCAGCTCCCCAGGCGCTTCAGCAAGGCGCTCCGCCCTCCCGATCGCGACGACTTGCGAGGCTCTGGACTCGCGGATCCCAGCGTTTCGTACGTTGGGACCGTGGCGATGTGATGGTTCCACTGGGCCACCGCGGCGAAGCACCGCGGTACAGACGGCTCGAGGCGGCGGAGGGCGGAGCGTCACGCATCGTCATCGGATTCCTCGTCGCCGTCAACTCGATCGGGCGGCGATGGCGGCACCAGCTTCGAGCTCGCCGCGTCCTGCCGCGCCGGCTGCGCGACCAGCAGCAGCGCGAGCAGGTGCTCGCACGGGCCCTGGTTGAGGATGTGCTCCTGGAAGAAGGCGCAGCCGCAGCGCCCGAAGATCATCCGATCCTCGTCGGACAGGACGATCTCGACGCCGTCCTGATCGCCGGCCGCGCCCTGGACGACCCAGTCGCGCACGATCACCTCGCGCACCACCGGTCCGTCCGGCGACTTGAGTCGCCTGCGCTTGCGGGTCTCGCGCGGCACCGCCGACGCGATCGCCACGCGCCCGCCCGCGACCAGCGCCGCGGCGGCCTCGCGGCGCGGATCGGGCGGATAGATCGCCGCGAGGTCGATCGGCCGGGCGAACAGCTCGCGGCGGCGGTAGCCGCGGGTCTCGACGTCGAAGAGCGCGCGGCCCTCGGCGCACAGCGCCGACAGCTCCTGGACCGCCGCGGCGGGGGCGATGCCCAGCTCGCTCGCCAGCTCGGCGGCCGTGGCGTGGTAGCGCCGGACGAGCGCCTCAATCACCCGGCGATCGTGATCGCGCGCCGGCGCGACCAGCAGATCGAAGCTCGCGCCCGCCGTCCAGCGCTGCGCGGTCCAGCCCGACAGGCCGAGCACGAACGTCACGCCGGGCAGCTTCACCGCGTAGAACGTCGGGAGCGCGCGGCCCTTGAGATAGACGTCGACGCGGTCCGCGTACGGCAAGAGCGGCTCGATCAGCGACAGCCCGCGGCGCCCCCAGGTGCGGATCGAGCGCTTCTCGGTGTACGCGTGCTCGGCGCCGCGCAGCCGGATCGCGTGCTCCCACGGCTCGAGCACCAGCTGCGCGTCCTCGCCCGGCGTCATCTCCCAGCGCACCGCGCGCGGCGACACCCGCGCCCTGGTCACCGCGAGGAAGCGGATCGCGGCGAGCAGATCGACGGGCCGCACCGACAGCCGCGTCCCCGGCATCGCCATCGCGCCCTGGAGCTGCAGGAAGCCGCGCACCCAGGCGTCGGGCACATCGACCTTCTCCTCGAACCGGCCGCCGACCTCGCCCCGGGTCTGCACGGCGAGCCCGTCGGCGCCGATCCGGAACGTGGTCTCGCGGCTCGACCGCATCTCGGCCAGCGCGCTCCACAGCCAGCGCGTGAAGTCGACGTTCGTCGTGCCGGTCACGACCTCGCCGATCGGCGAGAACAGCGCGCGATCGATGATCGCGATCCCGTACGCGCTCTGATCGGCCGAGAACGCCTCGAACATCACGCGGTCCGGGTGCACGGTGCAGATCGGGTCGAGGATGGACGCGATGTAGTCGTCGCGGCTCACCCACTCGCTGGTGCGCCACACCAGCTCGCCCAGCGTCTGCAGCGCGAGCCGCACCGGCAGGATCCCGCGCGCCACCGTGGCGTGGAACCTCACCGGCCGCGCACGATCCGCGGCGAGCGCGAGCGTCCCGGCCTCGACGAACGACGCCGCGTCGTAGTCGAGCACGATCGACGTGGTCACGCGGCCCCCTCGCCGTAGATCACCGGCTGCTCGCGCGGCGCGCGCAGGCCCGGCCAGCGCTGCAGCACGCCGCCGATCAGCCCGACCAGGTCCTCCACCGGATAGCGCCTGTCGGGCAGCGCGAGCGCATCGCGCATCCGCCCCAGCAGGGCGCGCGCGGTCGCCTCGTCGTGCCGCGCCGCGCTGCGCAGCGCCGCGAACGCCAGCCGCCGCGACCCCGGGCGCATCCGGCGCAGCAGCGTGGCAGCCAGCAGATCGACGTGGGCCGCCGCGATCGGCGCCGCGCGCGGATCGTCCTGCCCCAGGATGCGAAACCCGAGCAGCTGCACGTGGATCTGCGAGGACTCGAGCAGGTCGCGCACCGCGGCGCCGTCGGCCAGGTAGCGCGCCGTGCTGTGCTCGAACAGCAGCCGCGCGAGCCGGTTCTTCTCGACGAGCGCCGGATAATGCCAGATCCCGAAAGCCGGGATCCGCGACAGCGCCCGCGCCGCGCGCGTCACGAACGCGGCCTCGGCCAGCCGCTCGTAGTGGACGGCCAGCACATCGACCGCGGCGGCGTGCGACGGACCGCCCTGCGGATTCGCCGCGACCCGCGAGGCGAGGTAGTCGACCAGATCGTCGTCGCCCGCCGCGATCGCCGCGCGGGCGAGCCCGGGAAACGACTCGCGCCACCACGGCGTCACGTGCAGGCGATACGGGCCGCGCACCAGCGCCGGGAACGCCGCGTACAGCGCACATGCCGCCTCGTCGGTGAGCAGCTGCGTCCGCCCGACCGACCAGCCCGGGCCGTGCGCCTCGCGGCCGCGCCCCGGGATCAGCACGAGCCGCGCGCGATCGCCGGCGCGGACCAGCGCCCGGATCTCGGCGTTGAACCGCTCGTGCGTCGCGCTCGTGCGCAGCAGCGCCGCCCACAGCTCGAGCCAGCCGCGCTTCGCCGCCAGCGCGATCAGCTTGTCCTCCGCGCCGAGCAACCCCTGGCGCGGCGCGACGCTGCCGACATGACGCCTCACATAGGGAACGGCAGCCTCGCCGTGCTTGTCGAGCAGGGCGTGGAACACCCCGGCCGGCGACAGCGTCCACAGCGCCGGGTGCCGGCGCTCCAGCTCCGCGCTGACCTCCGGCGTCCGCGCCAGCGCGAGCACGTCGTCGCGCCACGACTTCTCGTCGACCACCTTGCGGTAGAGCTCGAAGTGAAACTCGGGATCGACGCCGCGCGACTCGTCGAGCAGCGCCTGCCACGCCGCGCGCTCGGTGCGCCACGGCAGGTGCGCGAGGATGAACCGCCGCGCCGCCGCGCGATCGATCCGCCACAGCGCGACCGCCGCCGCCGGATCGATCCCCGGCCACGCCCCCGGATCCACCTTGGCCAGCGCGGTGTGCCGCGCCGCCGCGGTCGCGGCCGCCCGGAACCGCCGCACCACGTCCTCGCTCCACCCCGGCCCGCGGTCCGGCTGGTGCTCGAGCTTCCAGGTGTAGAGCCGCCGGGTCAGCTCCACGTCATCGGCCGCGTCGACCTCGTCGAGCAGCGCCTGCAGCGCCCCCGCCGCCCTGCCCTTCCACGGGTCGAAGCTCTCGCCGTTGCCGTCGAGCGCCTCGCGGTCGAACGCCGCCAGGATGAACGGCCGGAACACCACGCGGTTCCGCTTCGCCAGCGCGGGCGCCCACAGCCACGTGAAGTTGCCGAAGTAGGGCCGCGCGGCCAGCCGCTCGAGCTCCGCCCGCACCGCCTCGTCCGAGCCCAGCGCCAGCGCCGCGCGCACCTCGCGCTCCATCTCGCGCGCCTCGCGCCTGCGCATCTCGCGCCAGCTGTCCACGCCGCCACGGTATCAGGTTCACCAGCCGGTGAGCACCGGCTCACGGCGCTCGCACGTGCGTTGCATTCTCGACCGCACCACATGCATGGAATCAAGGTCGCGTTACGCGCAGGCGCGGCTACCGCCGCGATCGGACTCATGGCGTACCTCATCGCGCCCGGTGTGGCCCCGATCCTGGCCATCGCCGCTGCGACCAGCGCGCTCGGTTTCGAGCTGACGCGCGTCCGCGCCACATTGCTGCGCCGGCTCGACGACCTCGACGGCGACGCCGCCCAGATCCAGCCGCTGCTCGAGCTGCGTGCGCGGCTGCCGACCCGGCACCCCCTGCCGGCGATGCGCGAGTTCGCGATCGCTCCGGACTTCGCCCTGCTCCTCACCGAGCTGATCGCGACCGAGCAGCCCGAGCTCGTCGTCGAGACCGGCAGCGGCGTCTCGACGCTCGTGATCGGCTACGCCCTCGAGAAGCTCGGCCGCGGCCGCGTCGTCGCCCTCGAGCACGACCCGGTCTACGCGGCGAAGACCCGGGCCGACATCGCGCGCCACGGCCTCGCCGCGTTCGCGAGCGTCGTCGACGCACCGCTCGAGCCGATCACGATCGGCGGCGAGCGCCACCGCTGGTACGCCCCGCGCGCGCTCGACGGCCTCGACCAGATCGACCTCGTGCTCGACGGCGGGCCGCCGCGCTACCTCGGCCCCATGCTGCGCTACGCCTCGCTGCCGACCTTCGCACCCCGGATGTCACCGCGCGGCGTGTTCGTGGTCGACGTGATCGCCCGGGAAGAGCGCACGATCCTCGCGCGCTGGAAGACCCAGCTCCCCGCCTTCGACCAGCACGTCGTGCCCAACAAGAAAGGCGCCGTGATCCTGCGGCGCGAGCCGACCCCGCAGCGCCTGAGCAGCGCCCTGACGGCGTAATCAGCAGAAGGCGAGCTGCCGTGCGAGCAGCCGATCACGGCTCACCCGGCGCTGGAGCCGCGCCAGGATCTCGCGCGCGATCGGCCTTCCACGGCGCGCTCCTCCGGCACGCCGCTCGCAGCTCTTCGCGTCAACGGACAAGGAGCTGATCCATGAGTGCCAATGTCAAGAAGGACCAGAAGATCTCCGTCTTCGGGCTGTTCCACGAGCCCGAGTCGCTCGGTCGCGCCGTCGAGGCGCTGAAGGCCGCTGGATTCCGTGACTCCGATATCTCCGCACTGCTCCCCGATCGGGACAGCACGCGCGCATTTGCCCACGAGAAGCACACCAAGGCTCCGGAGGGCGCCGCCGCCGGTGCCACTGCGGGCGTTGTCGCCGGCGGCACCGTCGGCCTGCTCCTTGGACTCGGCACGATCGTCATCCCCGGCCTCGGCATATTCCTGGCGGCCGGACCGCTGATGGCCGCACTCGCAGGCGCCGGGGCCGGCGGCGCCGTCGGGACGCTGACCGGCGCGCTGGTCGGCATGGGCATCCCGGAGTACGAGGCCAAGCGCTACGAGTCATTCCTCCACAAGGGCGGCGCGCTGCTCTCCGTACATGCCGACGATGACGACTGGGCACGCCGCGCCAAGGCGATCCTCGACGGCTTCGGCGCCGCCGACATCGACCACACCAAGGAGGCGGAGGCGCGGCCGGGGCGCGACGAGGTGCACCGCCGCGCCTGAAAGCCGCGATCGCCGGGCCGAGATCGCCCCGAGCTGTTCCGCCGATCCGGCACAGGACGCGGCACCCTGCGTCACTCGCTCCGGCGCACCCCGGGTCCTGATGCCGCCGTCGCCCGATCCGGCGTGCTACTGGACGTTGCGAAGCACCGGGATATCCCCGCTCGTACCCCACTGGGTCGTCGAGCTTCCGCCTCCCGAGTTGAGGACGTACCAGTTGCCATCGGACGGCCGCCACACCGCGATGTCGCTCTTCCAGTCCCCATCGTAGTCGCGAACCACGGGGATATCACCCCACGTGCCCCAGCCATACCAGAACGCCGTCCCGGTGTCCTTGTACCAGACATAGAACCGGCCCTCGGACGGCCGGAACAACGTCCAGTCGGTCTTGCCGTCACCGTTGTAGTCACCGACCACGGGGATGTCGCTCGAGACTCCCCATTGCGCCCATGTGTAAAACCCCGGCGTCGTGGACGGCAGCACATACCAGGTGCTACTGGACGGGCGACGCACCGCGATGTCCGTCTTGCCATCGCTATCAAAGTCCCCTGGCGTCGGGATGTCGCCGCTCGTTCCCCACTGCACGCTGTACGTCGTGTTGGTCGAGCTCTGCCAGATGTACCAGGTCCCGTTGGATGGCCGCCACACCGCCTTGTCGGTGATGCCGTCCCCGTCGTAGTCACCAGGCACCGGGATGTCCCCGCTGACACCCCAGAAGAACGTGTCGTAGAACCCGCTCGCGTTGTTGAGGACATACCACGCCCCGTTGGAAGGCCGGAACAGCGCGTACTCGGTCCTGCCGTCGCCGTTGAAGTCTCCCGGCAAGGGATAGTCGCCTGGGGCGCCGAAGTTCCAGTAACTGGAAGCGCCGAGACCGTACCAGGTGCCGCTACGGAACACGGTCAACGTCGGATGTCCTGCGCCCGAGTAATCGAGGTTGTCGATCTCGCGCTCCCTCACGCAACGGCAGGACTTCTGCGAATAGATGGTCTCGACCTGCTGGCCGGCGATGTTGTTGTAGACAAAGCGGCAGATATCGCCGACCTCGGAGCCATCGCCCCCGTCGAAGAACTGGTTGAGATCCGGATCCGTCGCCGCCTCCGAGATCTCGTGCGAAACCACAGGATTCGTATAGTTCCGATCGGACGAGTATTCGATCACGGCATACGCCACATCGAATGAAAAGAACAAGACGTTCCACGTGAAGTGATTGTGATGCCCGGCAAAATTGTTCGTGATATCGAACTGATCGGTAGTCCCCGACGGCAGGTACACCACGAACAGGTCGTTGGACGACGGAAAGTAGCTCGCAGCGGACAGCGTCGACTGTATCCTGGCCGTGATGGTGGCCTCGCTGATCGAGCCGGTCGGCGCGCCGCCGAGGTTCCACCGCGTGCCGGCCGATCCGGCCCCCACGCCATACTCGCTCATTCGCGTATAGAATGACGGATCGTTGGCGAGGTTGGTCCAGGTGGTATCGTAGTCAGTCGCTTCCGCGGTGTGTGCTGCCTGCGTCCAGTAGTCGCCCCAGAACATCCGATGGACCTTGGCGTTCGCCAGGATCCGGCCACCGTGCGCCGTGACGTTGCGCGTGCAGGCGCCGCTGCCGTCCACGAACGGTCCGCCCGCGCCGTTCATCGGCGCTCCGGCCGCAGGGTCACGATGAATCGTGCCGGCGACGGGCGCACCATGGACGAGACCCGGTGATGGAGCACCGGTCGCTCGCGATGCGGCGGCCGGCAAGTCGTGAACCGGGTGACCGCCGGGACCGACCTTGCCGGTCGCCCCCACCGGAACTGCACCGCCGGGCATCGCGGTGCCTCCGATCCCGGTCGATCCGCCCATCGCTTGAGGTGTTGTCACCGGTTGCTGGCTGGCGTTGAGCGCTGTCTCGTCGGCGCCGATCGCGTCGACGCCACAGGCAGAAGCAAACAGGACCATCGACATGGATGCTGTCCGCAACAATCGATAGCAATGCATCAGAAATCCCCTCCTCCAAACTGTCAGAAGTCGACACTCCCATACATGATGGTCAGAATCAACCATGGCGATCTTCCAACGACATGCTGTCGCACGCCAGCACTTGATGCTTCTCGAGGCGAACATTGCCAAGCTGGCCAGTTTTGCCGATCGGATCGACGGCAATCACCGGTTCGAGGCAATCACCGCAATGCGCGACAGCCTGAATGCCATGCGGTGGAGCGCAAACACCGAGCTCGCGCGACGATGTCAGGGCGCGACTGATCTCGTCGCTAGGGAGACGTGACGTCGCAGCTGGTGGTCGAGACGAGGCCACCGTCGCCCATGGCCGACGCATCGCAGTGCACGACCGCCTCGGAGCCCCGCGCGCGCAGCCGCACCAGGTCGGCCAGGCGCGGATCCACGGCCTCGAGCCCTTCCTTGCCGGCGGGGATTCGACAGCCCAGCCAGTAGTCGTCGTCGGGCGCCGGCGGTCGAACGCAGCGCGCGCGGCAACCGCCGGTCCCGGGACAGCTCAGCCGGACCTCGCCCGTCCACGAGGTCCCGCCGAGCTTGCTCTGGCCGATCGAATGATCGATCCACAACGCCTGGTGGAGCTTCTCGTCGCCGTGGTGCAGCTCGACCCGGCACTTGTAGCGCGCGAGCCCGGGTGCAGCATCCAGGTGCTCGAAGCAGTCGATCTGCCATGCGGCGATCCGGCCGGCTCGGTTCATCGCCGCGAGCTGTTGCGCCAGTCGCTTTGCCGGATCGCCCGTCCCCGTGAGCGCGGCACCCGACGCGCCGGTCGCGTGGCACGTCGTCGCGTCGTTCCCGGCTCCACACCAGACCGCGCGAACATACGTCTCGCACTCATCTCCATGGCAGTGGCTCGCAGCGCCGCCGAACGCGTCCCGCAACACGGGCCCCAGACCCTGCGGCACGGAGTCGGCGCCGGCCATCGCCGGGACCAGCGCGCTCGCGACGAACGCGACGAGGACTCGCATGGTCTCACAACGCCGGCGGCCCCGCCGTTATTGCGGCGCGGTGCCGCTCGATCGAGAACAGGAGGACGATCAGCATCCACGGCGTGTTCGACCGAGCCGGTCCCCGGGCACTATCCAGCGCGCTCGCCGAGGCGTCAATCCGCTCGGGCAGCGCCGCCCGGATGCACTTGCTAGCGCAGCAGGCGCGGAACGGTGCCCGGCTCCTCCGCTGGCTCGGTGCCGGTGGCCGCCGCGGGCTCCGCCGTCGGAGTGGCCGGTGCGGCGGGCGGCGCCAACGGGGGGGCCGCCGGCTTGTCGCGCACCACCTTCGCCGGAGCCAGCGTCCGCGGCGGCTCGCGCGCCACCGGCTCGATCCGCATCAGGTCCCGGCCGCGGGCGGCGCCGGCGCGTGCCCGGATCCACGCGCGCGTCCACATCGCGGCCACGAGCCCGCCGATCGCGACGAGCGGCACCGCGCCGATCAGCCCGAGGCCGCCGAACACGGTCATCGTCACCGCGGGAACCAGCTCGCCGCTCGCGCCGGTGATACCGCGAGCGCGCCGGGTGAGCCCGACCGCCGTCGCTCCGACGATCACCAGCGGCAGGCTGATGCCGGTGAGCACCAGCTCGACGACGCGCGCGGTCCCGCTGGTGGCCGGGTGCGGCATCACCAGGGTCTGGAACATGCCGCGCGGCGGCTCGGCGCCTCGCGCCCCGGCGTCGGTGGCAAGCAGCGCATGGATCTCGTCCTTCGACCACCGGGGCCGCTCGCTCACCTGACGCCGTGCGCCGCAGTGCGGGCACACCACGAGCTCGCTGTTCATCCTGCCGCCGCAGCCGTCGCACGAGGTCACTGCCATCACGCCAATCGTAGCGCGACTTGCCGATCGCGCCGCTCGTCCAGCCCGCGTCGCTTCTCCGCCGATCTGCGCCACCTGCTCGTACCGAGCCTGGCCCTTCTCGGCGGCCGCCGAGCGCGTCGCACCTGCCTGAACGGACAGATCGCGCCGCCGTACGGCTCACGGCGTGAACAACGTGAGCAGCGTGAGCGAATCGGGATCGACCGTGAACGTGCCGGACCAGGTGACGTCGTCGATCGAATACGGCATCGCGATCTGCGACGCCCCGTCGAGCACGAGCTGCAAGGTCGACACGTGAGGCAGCACGCCGACCGCCCACGCAACAGGGCTGGCGCCTCGCACGACCGCCGTCAGCGACGGATCGGGATCCGGCATGCCGGTCTGCGCGGGCGCATACAGCACCGTGCCGAAGCCGGCGGGCCTGAGCGCGACCGTCGCACCCACCGCGGTGTCCGACGCACCCGAGACCGACTTCACCACGATCGCCACCGTGCCGCCCGCTCGATTCGCGCCTCGCGCATCGAGGCTGGCGATGCGTTCGTGGCTGAGCAGCGGGATCGTCGCCATGTTCGATGCCGTCACGGCCAGTGTCAGGGTCGTGTCCGCCGGGACATCGATCGTGAAGCCGCCGTCGCGGTCCGCCGTCGCCTGCTCATCGGTCGCACGCGTCATCACCATCGCCCCGGGAACCGCCGCACCGTTCGCATCCACGATGGATCCCGTGACCGTAGCGCGAGCGTCGCCGATCGGCGGTGTCTCCGGCCGATCGCCGACCACCAGATCGTCGCCGCAACCGGCAAGCACGACCATCAGCGATGACAGGGCGATGATACAACTGATCGTCATGCTCGCTTGTGGAATGGATCGAGAGTGAACATTCTATTTATCTCGAGAAGGCATTGTCCACAAGATTGCCAGAGCTACGAAAAGCACCGAGGCCCGGTCGGCTCGACGAGCGAAGACCAATGCCGCTATCACACCGCTATTCCGCAAATGTTCCAGAGATCTGAGCGTCTCGGCAGCATCGGACTTCTGTGTGACGTTTGCCGCGCAGCGGCATCAAATTTCTGTGTGATCGTTTGTCTAGCTCCGAGGATCAGGCGATCGTACGGGGCCCCGCGGGTGCCGATCGGTTAACTCGCGCGGTCCGCTCGGGTTGCGGCGGTGCCCTGCGGTACAGGTCCGGCGCAGCGCCGGCGGCCCCCGTCGAGCACCGCGCCCGCCTCGGCCACGGACCGATCGCGCACCGCTCCGGCTGGGCGGCGCGCAGACATGGGCGACCGCCACCGACATGACCAAGCTCCGGTCTGTCCCGGCGACCGCGAGCTCGTGGCCGCCGAGGAGACCGGGACCGTCCGGCGGCATCGCGTCGAGGACCGTGGCTCGCTATTCGTCGTCGCGGGTCATCGCGATGAGCTGTTCACGCTGGAGGCGAAGCTGGCTGTGCCCGCGACATCGCCACGCACGGGCAGGAAACCGACGCTACTCGAGGCGCGCCTGGGGCGCCACCGCGAGGACCGCGAGCACCGCGTCCGGCTCGAGCAGCTTGCAGGTGACCGCGAGCTCTGCCACATGCGCCATCATGCGCTGCTGGATGACCGGATCGAGCATGTCGCCCGGGAAGCTGACCGTACAGACCGTGAGCGGGCCGGCGCCGAGGTGCTCGAACCGCGCCAGCAGGTCACCGTGGCGCACCGTGCGGGCGAGCGGCCCCGGGATGCGATCGTCGGTGACCGGCGTGGCGAGGCGCTCCTGTCCGCCGAGCGAAGGCAAGCGCATCAGCTCGCCGACGGTCCGGACCTGCGGCTTGCCGTAGACCACGAACACGCCGGCCCCCTCGAGGGGAGCCGCGATCGCGCTGCGTACCACGACGTCGAGCGAGCGCGTCGGCTGCGCGGCGGTGAGCGCGAGATCGCCGGCCGCTCGCGACGCCGGAACCACCGCCTCGTACTGCGAGCGCACGTCGGTGTCGTCCCGGACCGACACACCGACGCGGAGCGCGCCGAGCGGCGCCCCCGACAGCGAGAACGCCCCGTCGGCAGCGACCGGCGCGATCGTCTGGAACCTGACCGTGGCGCCGTCCTGCTCCGCGAACACGGTGACCTGGGTGGCGGGCGTTCCATCGAGCGCCACCTTGCCGGCGATGCGGCGGGTCGGCGCGAGCACGAGCTGGACGCGCTCGGCGATCGCCACCGGCGGCGACCGCCGCTCGCCGAGCTGCGCCACGATCGCACCCACCGCCGCCGCGTCGGGCAGCACGAAATGGCCGGCCGCGTCGGTGGTCGTGGTCCGCAGGCTCAGATCCTCGTGCGGTACGCCGACCCCGATCGAGTCGGCGGACAGGCTGAACGCCGCCCAGACGCCGGCACCCGCCGCGGGGCGACCTCGATCGTCGACGACATCGCCCTCGATCCGCTGCCCTGCGAGCATCCGGCCCGGCGGCCGGGTCTGCCACAGCCGCATGAGCTCGGGGTGCGCTCCGGCCACGTCACCGCGAGCGAACCGAGCGCTGGCTTCGGCGAAGTCGAGCTGCCACACCAGATCGTTCCGGTGATTGGCCAGCGCGATCGGCCGCCATGCCGGGAGGTCGGCCGCGACCGCCTCGAGATCGCGCGGGGTGCGGCGCGCGAGCCGAACATCGTTGCGCGCGATCACCGCCTGGAGCTGGCGGACCGCCAGACCGCGCGCGCCGTAGCCGGCGATCTCGATGTCGAGCAACCGGAGCATCTCGTCGCGCGAGCCGTGTACGCGGAGCGCGGCGCGGCGCTGCCCGGCGATCGCTGCGCCGAGATCGGGTTGCATCACCCGGCTCGCCGCGACCTCGGCGTGCCGGAGCGCGGCCGCGCCCTTGGGGCCGACGATCGGCTGCTCGCGCTGGTACTTGACCGACCGGATCAGCAGATCGGCACGCAGGCGGTCATCGCCGCATTGATCCACCACGCTGGTGGCGTTGTTCATCAGCGGCCGCACCCGCGGCACGTCCCGCGACGCGTCCTCGAACGCGAGGGTCGCGATCACGCGCGCGCACGGATCCACCCGCGGCGCATCGGTCAGCGTGGCGATCTCGGCGTCGGTCGGCTTGTGCTCGGTCTGGCTGCGCGCGTACACCGCGAGCGCCGCGATCACGTCCGGCGCGGGAGCGAGCGCGAGCCGCGGCACGTCGGCGGCGACCGGCTTGTTGCAGATCGCCGGATCGGGCAGCTGCGCCTGGAGCTCCTCGGCGGGGACGGCCGGGGTCCGCACGAACGCCTGGCGCAGCGCATCGAACCGGGCCGCCACGCCATCGAGGCACGCGAGCTGCGCCGGCCTGACCTGCGGCTGCGCGGTGCACGCTTCGGTGCGCGCGCGCTGCCAGTCGCGATGCGCCGCCGCGAGCACCGCGGCGTGCGCGGGCGAGGTCTGCACGCGCAGCGCGGCGTCGATCACCGGCGACCACACGGCCGCGACCTCGCGCGCAGGTGGCTCGCAGCCCGGGGCCGCGTCCGGCCGCAGCGCGAGGAACGCCACCACCGCCGCGACGACCGCGCCGCCGGCGATCGCCGCCGCCACACCCGGCCTGCGCCGCGCACGACGAAGTCGCTCGAGCAGCGCATCCATGCTCGGCCAGCGCTTCGCCGGATCCGGATCGAGACCGCGCCGTAGAAGCCCCCGGACCCGGCGAGGAATGCGCGAGGCATCGAGCGCAGCGGGGCCGCGCGCGACCTGGCGTTTCAGATCGTCGAACGTCGGTCCGCGATACGGGCGCTGTCCCGACAGCGCCTCCCACAGCGCCACGCAGAACGCGAACTGGTCGGTGGCCGGTGTGATCGCGCCGCCCTGCCACTGCTCGGGCGCCATGTATGCCGGCGTGCCGAGCAGCGAGCCGGTGACGGTGATCCCGGACAGCGCGCTCGCCGCGCTGGACCCCGTGCCGACCAGCGTCGCGTCGAGCGCCGGCTCCTGGCTCGCTGCCTCGCGGGCGAGCCCGAAGTCGGTGACGACGATCCTCCCGGCGCGGCTGCGCAGCACGTTGTGCGGCTTGAAGTCGCGATGCACGATGCCCGCGGCATGGGCCGCCGCGAGCCCGCGCCCCGCGGCGAGGAACGCGTCGAGGATCGCCGCCGGCGTTCGCCTGACCTCGCGCAGCCACTCGGCCAGGGTCTCGCCGTGGATCAGCTCCATCGCGACGAAGTCGCGGCCATCGGCGAAGCTGACCTCGTACACCGTGACCACGTTCGGATGAGCGAGCCGCGCCATCGCTCGGGCCTCGCGCAGCAGCCGGTCCCTGGCGTCGAACGTCGCGGTCCCCCGCAGCACCTTGAGCGCGATCCGGCGCTCGAGGTTGGGATCGAACGCGGCGTGGACGACGCCCATCGCGCCGGCGCCGAGCTCGCGCTCGAGCCGGTAGCGCCCCAGCGTCGCGGTCACCGGCTCCGCCGCGGCCACCCGCTCCGCCGCACCCACGGTCTCGCTCGCCGCCGCCGTCGCAGTCCGCGCCGCATCGTCCTCGCGCTCACTCCGCACGCGCAGACGATAGCGCACCCCGGCGCGATTTGAAGGCCAGCGGCCCGACTGTTGGGCCACGCGGCTCCCACGGGTGAGGCAGGAAGCAGCAGCGAGACCTTCAGGTCCCGTGTTGATGCTGAGCTCGACGAAGCGGGCGCCGCGGCCCCCATGTCCGTGCGGACCCAGCCCGCACACGTCGCATTCACCCGGATCTGCCGCGACGACAGCTCGCGGGCGAGGAGCCGCGTCAGCGCTTTGCGGCAGCCTTCGACACCCGTACGCATCGCTGCCCCGGCCCTTGCCGATCCAGGCCGGTCACGCCCGGCTCGGCTGGGGCAGCCGGGCGTCGGCCCGCTGGACGCGCTCGGCCAGCCAGCCGTCGAGCGCCAGCGCACCGCCGCCGCGGACGACCAGCGGCAGCGAGAGGGCGAGCGCGAGCGGATGCTCCCTCTCCGGCTGTTCGAGCCGCCGCTGCGGCTGCGCACCAGCCGGGTCGATATGGTGTGGCACGACTCGGCACACGACGATCCAGCCCATCACTGGCTGCGCACGCTCGTCGCCGAGCTGTGTGCGCGGCTATGATCGCCGCCGGCGGGCCTCGGCGGTCATCCGTGCACAGGTGCACTGGTGCGCCGCCTTCGGCTTGGTTAGGCTAGGAGGCCGGATGACGATCGTGTTTTCCGTCGAGAACGCGCACACCGAAGAAGCCGGTGCGCCACCACCGTGGACCACCGCGCCGCGCGACGCATCGGAGCTGCGCGCGTACTTCGAGAATGCGTTCGGCGAGCAATGGATCGCCTCGGCCACCCCGAGCCGGTTCCTACTGACCGGGGGTGACGTCGCCTGGAAGAC
>VBLP01000400.1 GCA_005887925.1 Deltaproteobacteria bacterium
AGGTGCGGCCGGCGCCGCCGCCGACCTTGACGGTCTGGCCGCCTTCGCGGACCTCGTTGATCTGCGCGCCGAGGTCGGCGCCCGGGCGCCGCTTGCTCATGTCGCCCTCGCTGGTGCCGTTGAGGCCCTCGCCGGTGAGCAGGTCGGCGAACTTGGAGGCCTCCTGCTCCTGGAGCGCGACCTGGTCGGCCTTGCTCCGGCCGGAGTCGCCGCGCTCGGGGGCCTTGCGCTGATCGGGCGCCTTGTCGGGCTTCTTCTCGGCGGCGCTGCCGGGGCCCTGGTCGGCGGCCTTCTGCGGGGTGAGGTCGACGGCGTAGGTGTCCTGCTTGAAGGTCAGGTTGTAGGCGCGCTCGGCGATGCCGTTGTCGACCTCGACGTCGGCGAACAGCGCGACGATGACGATCGCGAAGTGGATGATGATCGAGGACCCCATGATCACCGAGAGCCGCGGATCGAAGCGGTCGGCGAACGTGCCGTGCACCGACGCGGGGAGCATCGGCTTGGGCTAGCGCGGCGGCTCGGTGACGAACTGGAACAGGATGGTGAGGTCGCCGAGCGACAGCTTGCCGCGGGCGCTCTCGGTCAGCGGGACCTCGAAGTAGCTGCCGTGGCTCTGCGCGCCGTGCGACTTGAGCGCGTCGAGCGTGTGGACCTGGCCGCCCGAGTCGCTGAGCCGGCCGTCCATCCGGGGCAGGAAGCGCAGCGAGTAGCGGTGCTCGTCGAGCGCGAACAGCGTGAACTCGAGCGGCAGGCCCTCGACCGGGATCGAGAACGTGTTGCGCATCGACTGGCCGATCGTGACCGGCGCGCGCTCGCGGATCAGCCGCTCCTCGACGATCTTGCCGCCGAGCAGGACGCCGACGCGCAGGATCCGCGGCTTCGGTCCCGGCGACGGCGCCTGGTTGGGCCGGGCGTAGGGCGCCGCCATCAGAACGGCGCCTTCTTGACGGTCGCGAGGATCAGCGGCAGGAAGTCCTGCTTGAGGCTCTCCCATTCGTAGTCGATGTTCTTGGCGGTGAGCACGTAGACGACGCTGGGCCGCGGGACCTTGCCGCACACCGACACGATGGTGTCGATCACGGTGACCGGCTTGCCGTTGACGTACTCGATGTGGAACTTGCCCTGCTTCTTCTCGCCCTCGGTGCTGTCGTCGGGGCAGCCCTCGGCGTGGGCCGGTCGCGCGGTCGCGCACCACAGGGCGGCGGCGGCGAACAGGCCGAGAAACGGGGTGAGGGCGAGCTTGGTCATGGCAGGTCCTTGCGACTGACTATGGATTGCTCCCCCGCTTGCCGCCAGCCTTGGGCTTGGCCGGCGTGGCGGCGGGCACGGGCGCCGAGCCCTTGGACTTCTTCTGCTGCTTCTCGGCGCGCTTGATCGCCTTGGTCACGTCCTTCATGCGCTCGTCGTAGAGCTTCATGTCGACGCCGGGCATGTTCTTGTACTGGTCGAAGTAGTTCCGGGCGGTGTTGAGCCGGAGCAGCGTGTCGGGGAGCCCGGGGAACGGATCGTTGTCGAGGTAGAGCAGGCCGAGGTTGTAGTAGGCGGGGCCGTAGCCGCTGGTGGCCTGGATCGCGCGCTTGTAGGCGGCCTCGGCGCGCCGGATGTTGTCGTCGTGCTCGGGGCTGGTGGCGGGATAGTCGGCGGCGTGGCCGCGGTAGGCCGAGCCGAGCGAGGTCAGCGTGACGGCGTCGTTCCGGCCGAACTGGTTGACCAGGCGGTCGAACGTGGCGAGCGCCTCGGCGTACTGGGTGTTCTGCAGCTGGTGGACCCCGAGGTTGACCAGCGCGCTGGCGTGGTTGGGGTTGAGCTCGATCGCCTTCTTGAACGACAGCACGGCCTGGTCGGGGCGGTTGGTGTGGTCGTAGACCAGGCCGTAGACGTAGTAGATGCTGGCGTTCTGCTTGGCGGCGCCGCGCTTGAACAGGTCGTCGAGCACGAGCTCGGCCGTGTCGTAGAGCCTCTTGTGGTAGTACGCGAACGCGACCATCGCGGCGGCGTCGACGTTGGCGGCGTCGATCTCGAGCGCGAGCCGGGCCTCGCGCAGCGCGGTCTCGGCGTCGGGGACGGGGCTTCCAAGCGCCGACCGGGCGAGCCGGAGGTGCTGCTCGACCTGGCTCCGGGCCTGGTTGGGCTCGGGGTCGTAGTTGGGCATCGTGACCATCGGCGTGGCCGGGTCGGAGCCCGGCGCGGGGCCGAGGCCGGGGGTCTGGGGCGGCGGTGGCGAACCGGGCGGCATGCCGGGCGCGGGGACCTTGCTCGCACCGGGGCCGCCCGCGGGGCTCGCCGCGCCGGGGCTCCGGCTGCCGGGTGACCCGCTCGGGCTGTTCGCGTCGTTGGGATCGACCCGGTTGGCGGGGTCGGCGAAGTCGTCCATCGCCTGGGGATCGCCGGCCCTGGCCTTGTCGGGGGTGGTGGTCGCCTTCTTGTCGGCCCCGCCGCAGGCGGCCGCGGCGCAGAGCAGGAGCGCCGCCCAGACACGATGGTAACCGCGATGGCGACCGCGGGCGGTCATGGCGCTAGGAACGCAGTGCGGCCGCGGCGGATCTGCGGGCCGGGAGGGGTTCGTCATGGCGCATCCGTTCCTTGCACGATCTCCTGGCGCAGCGGCGTGTACTCGGCGGGGAACTCGCGGCCGAGGTTCTCGAGCGCCTTGCGGCTCCACTTGTTGGAGAGGCCGCCCTTCTTGGCCAGATCGTAGACCTCGGTCCACTGCAGCTTGGCCTCGTCGAGCTTCTTCTTGAGGTTGGCGTCGCGCTGGGTCTCGTACGCCGCGACCACGTCCTCGTTGCCGCTCCTCGCGACCGGGACGGGGATCGGCGCATCGGCGATCTTCTGGGCCGCGCCGTACTGGATGTCGCCGAACCGGACCTTGGCGGCCATCGAGTACTCGACCACGCCGTAGGAATCCAGCGCGAGGTACTTGTCCTCGGCGGTGGTCTTGAGCTTGTCGAGCTGCGCGGCCTGCGCCTTGGCCTCGGCGAGCGTGCGCGCCGCGGTCTTGAGCTGGTACGGCTCCCAGTTGCTGGCGTACCAGTCCTCGGCGAGCTGGAGCTGCCACTCGCCGGCGAGCCTGGCGCCCCGGCTGTTCTTGATCGAGCCGCGCGCCTTCCAGGCGGCGATCGTCGCCTCGCCGGCGGCCTTCGCGGCCGCGGTGCGGCCCTTCTTCTTGTTGGCCGCGGCGGTGTCGTAGAACGACTCGACGTAGTCGTCCTCGTTGCCTGGGTCGCGGCCGTAGCGCTGGCGCCAGCGGTCGAGCGCGTCGGTCATCTGGTTGATGTCGCCCTGCTGGCGGTGGATGCCGGCGATCGACCACTGCGCGCGGTCCTTCTTGCGGCGATCGGGCTCGATCGCCCCGTACTGGGTGTAGAGCTCGACGGCCTTCTTGAAGTCGCGGTTGAGCTCGGACGCCAGCGCGGCGTTGTACAGCGCGTCGAGGCCGATCTGGTCGAGGGTCAGCGGCTTCTCGCCGGGCAGCGGCTCGGGTGCCTTGATGCCGAGCCGCTTGGCCTTGCGCGTGGTCTCGTACAGCCCGAGGTAGGTCTTGACCGCGTTGTCGTAGTCGAACGCGGCCTGGTAGCTCGCGGCCTGCAGGCCCATCGCCTTCAAGTAGAACGGGCTGTCGGTGAACGCCTTGGACTTCTTCTCGGTGAACTCCTTGAACAGCGCGATCGCGGTCTTGGGCTTGTCGGCGAGCTTGTAGCTGACCCCGGCGTTGAACAGCGCGACCGGCAGATCGGGGTCGTTGTCGGCCGCGGTCTTGTAGAACCGGTAGAACGACTCGGCGGCGGGCGCGTACTCGCCTCTCTTGTAGCGCTCGTCGGCGCGCGAGAAGTTGAGCGAGCGGTTCTGCGAGATCGCGAGCTGGATCGCCTTCTCGTCGCCGCAGCGCGCCGCGATGAACCGCTTGTTGGTCGCCTCGATCGCGTCGAAGTTGGCCTGCGCCTCGTAGATCGCGAGGATGCCGTCCTTGGACTTGCCGGCCTCGGCCGAGCCGCAGAACTTGTCCATCACCTTCTGGAACCGGGCGATCGCGTCGTCGATGTGGAAGTAGGCCAGGCTGATCAGCGCGGCGTTGATGCCCTGCTGCGGCGCCGCCCTGGGGTCGGCGACGATGTTCTGGTAGCTGTCGTACTCGTTCTGCAGCTCGAGGTAGACCTCGGGGATCGGCTGGGGCTGCCACGGCGGCGGCAGCGCCTTGAGCTCGACGACGGTCGGCACCTTGAGCGGCTGGAGCCGGCCGGCATCGACCTCGCGCTGGGCCTCGGCCTCGTACGACTGCACGACGCTGCGCGCGGCGTCGATGTAGTACGCGCTGCCGATGTCGCGGTGATCGCGGATCCACTTGTACTGCGCGATCGCCTCGGGGTAGCGCTCGCTCCAGTACAGCGCCTCGCCCTCGAGGAAGCTGAACTCGTAGATGTAGTCCGACTCGGGGTAGGTCGCGATGAACGTGCGGTAGAGGTCGACCGCCTTGCTGTACATCGCGAGGTACTCCTGCCTGGCCGCCGGGTCCTTCTTGCCCGAGGTCTCGTAGTCCTTGCGCATCTGGGTCGCGGCGGCGTGGGTGTTGCGGGTCGCGGCGTAGAGGGCGCGCTCGGCGATCCGGCGCTGGTTCTCCATCGCCTCGCGGTCCTTCTCGTTGGCGGCGTACCACGGTGTGCCCGGCGCGTAGCGGGTGGCGAGCTCGGCCGCGGCGGCGTCCGCCGCGAACTTGTCGCCCTTGGCCTCGAACACGTTGACGATCTCCTGGTGGACGACCGGGTTGGCCGGGTTGAGCTCCCAGGGCGGGCCGATCGCGATCCGGTAGGCGTCGACCGCCTGGTCCCACGCCTGCAGCTCGGTGAACGCCTTGCCCATCGCGACCCAGACGTCGCGGACGTGGGCCTCGTTCTCGCGGCCCTTGTAGAACGCCTGGGCGCGCTCGAACGACCTGCCCGGGTTGGTCTCGGTCTCGCCTTCCCACGGATCGGTGAACGCGACCGAGATGTACTGGATCGACTCGTCGCGCAGCTCGAGCGGCGGCGTGCCGCCCGCGGCGACGATCGAGTCGTAGAGCTTGACGCTGTCGTCGAACCGGCGGATCGAGTCGTTGAGCCGGTCGCGCTTGTAGTAGCTCCACGCGAGCTTGTACAGCGACTCGGCGTAGAGCTTGGACTCGTTGCCGCCGTTGGCGACCTTGAGGTACGCCGCGATCGCCTCGTCGAGCTCGCCGGGCACGGTGAAGTGGTAGTCGGCGACGCCGCGGACCCAGGCGTGGCGCACCAGCTCGGTCTCGGCGCCGCGATACGGCGTGCAGTCGGCGTAGGGATCGCGCAGGTCCTTGCGCTCGATCCGCTTGAGCGCCTCCTCGCGGGTCGGCGGTTTGCCCGGCGGCGTGTTCCACTTGTACTTGTTGGCGCACGCCAGCGCGAGGAACACCTGCAGCGACCGGCGCTCGTCCTTGGACTTGCCGTAGTAGGCCAGGAGGTAGAGCGTCGACGGCGTCTGGCGGTAGTTCGGGAAGCGGGTCAGGATGTCTTCCCACAGCCGGGTCGCCTTGGAGTAGTCGGCGACCAGCGCCGCGGCGTCGGGCGCGCCGGGTGCCGGCGGACCGGCGTTCTCCTGCGCCGCGATCTGGGCCTCGACGTCCTCGTCGGCCTGGTCGATGTACAGATCGGCGAGCCGGAACATCGCGTCGGGCGTGAACTGCTCGTGGCTGGGATGGTTCTTCAGGAACTTCTCGAGCAGCGCGACCGTGTCGCCGTGGCGCCGGCCGCGATCGGCCTCGGCCTTGGCGATCTTGTCCGCGTAGCGCTTCTGCAGCTCGGAGGTCCGCGCGTCGTACTCGCGGCGCGCGATCGCGCGCATCCGGTGGTCGTGCTCGTCGGCGGCCTTGAGGAAGTGGTCGAAGTCGTCCTCGACCTTGCGGAGCTCGTCCTTCTCCTTGGGCGTCAGCTGGACCGGGTTGACGTTGACCGGGGTCATCGCCGGCGGGCGCGGCGGTCCGAGGCCCGGACCGCTGGGCGGCGCGACCGGCACGCCGCGGGGGGCGGGCGCGGTGGGGCCTTGGCCGGGCGGCGGCGCCGGGGCCGGCTGCGTGGGCTGGCCGGTGCCGGGACGGTCATCGCCGGGCTGCGCCGCGGTGCCGGGCGTGTCGCCGGGCGCCGGCTGGGCAGGCGCCGGCTGGGCAGGCGCCGGCTGGGCCTGTGCCGCCGGGCCGAGCGCGAGGGCGGCGATCACGCCGGCTGCACCGACGAGCGCGGCCAGCACGGCCTGCATGCGCTGCCTGCCGCGTGCGGGACCGCCGGCGCGGCTCATCGCGAGCCTCCCTTGGCAGCCGACTTCGGCGCGGCCTTGGCCGGCTTCTTCGCGCCGGGCTTGTCCTCGGGCTTGACCGTCGCCGGCGCCGGCGCGGCCGGGCGATCGCCGCCGGGCGTGATGCGCTGATCCGGCGCGCCCTTGTCCGGGCTGCCGCTCGGCGTACCCGCCGGGGGCAGAGCCCTAGCTGGCTTCTTCGGCGCCGACGGCTTGGTGGTGCCGGCGTCGAGGATGTCCTTGAACTCGTCCCTGAGCTGCTTGAGCTCGCGCTGGCGCGACAGGTTGAGCCGCTTGAGGTCGTCGTCGACGTCCTCCTTCTGCGACCAGGCGACGTCGACGTTGCCGACGTCGGTGCGGATCACGATGTCGTAGAACTTGGCCTTGACGTCCTTGAAGCTGGCGGCGAGCACGCTGCCGCCGATCGATCGCGACTCGGCCTCGTGGCCGGCGAGCTCGGCCTTGTACGCGGCGAGCGTGGCCTTCTCCTGCGCGAGCAGGCCGCGGACCTCCTTGAGGCCGCCGTCGACGACGCCGTCGATCTGGCGCGTGGTCTCGGCGAGCTGCTCGGCGAGCCGGGCCGCGCGATCGCCCAGACCCGCCAGCTTCTGCGCCTTGCCGCGATCGCGGCTGGTCGTCACCAGCCCGACCATGCGGACCTCGGCGAGCTGGTTCTCGATATCGTTGGCCTCGCGCGCCGCGTCGTCGAACGCGGTGGTGATCGCGCGCCCCTGATCGGCCGGCAGGTCCGGCGTATCGATGCTGTACTTGCGCAGCGCTACCGCCATCGCCTGGGTCGCGCCGATCGCGGTGTCGACCTCGGACGCCGACTGCTCGATCGCGTCGTAGCGCGCCTGGTTCTGGGCCAGGTGATCCGCGGCGGCCTTCTCCGGGTCCGGCATCGCGGCGAACGCGGCAAAGCGCTGCCGGCGGTTGCCGGTCAGCCCGGCGAGCTCTCCCGGGCTCGCGACGAGCCTGAGCTGCTGCTCGGCGAGGTCGTTGCGGATCCTGATCAGCTGGGCCTCGATCGTGGCGACCCGACCCCGCCGGCTGGCGAGCGCGGGGTACACCGCGCCGCGGTCCCGGGCGGCGAGCACGCCCTCGAGCCGGGCGATCGTCGCGGCGGCCTCGGCGATGTTGGCGCTGATCTCGGCGAGGTCGCCCTCGACGGCGACCACGCGCTGGACCTCGGGCTCGTCGCGCAGGTACTGGATCGCGGCCTCGGGGACCGGCGCGGCGGCCTGGAACACGTGCTCGGAGCGGCCGGCGATCTGGTTCAGATACGAGACAGCAGGCGCGCTGCCGCCGACCATCTGCGACAGCGCCGCGTACGACGGCACGTACATGTCGTGGGTCTCGGTGAACACGGCCGCGGCCCGGTCGTACTCGGTCGCCGGATCGTCCTGCTCCTTGGCGTCGAGCGTGCCGAGGATCTGCGCGCCGCGGATCATCTGCGCCTTGCGGACCCGGAGGTTGCCCTCGAGGATCTTCACCGTCGGCGTCTTGGTCGACTGCGGATCGGACAGCGCGAGCAGCTCGAGCGCGCGCAGCGCCTTGTCGTACTGCTTGGCCTTGACGTAGACCCACGACACCTCGTACAGCGCGTCGGGGAACAGGTCGCTGTGGCGATCGACCAGGAGGTAGCTGTCGATCGACTTCGACTGCTGGTCGCGCTCGTAGTACAGCCGGCCGAGCGCGAGCTGCGACAGCTCGATGATCCGCCGGTCGTTGGCTGCGCGGGGCCGCCGGCCGATCAGATCGGTGAAGATCTCGGTCGCGCGGCCGAGGTCGGCCTTGGCGACGTAGGTCGTCGCCGTGTAGTACGCCGCCTGCATCTCGTAGTCCGTGCCCTTGGGGACGTCGGCGAAGAACGCGAGCGCCTCGTCGTACTTGCCCTGCGCGTAGGCGAGCTTGCCGCGGACGTACGGCACCGACGGCAGCCGGAGACCGGGGCTGACCCGGTCGAGCGCGGCGAGGTGCTCGCCGAGGCCGGTGTCATCCTTGAGCAGGATCGCGATCTCGATCAGGCGCTGGAGCGCCGGCTGGTAGTACTTGCTCGCGACGCTGCCGCCGGTGACGACCTGCTCGTAGTAGCCGCGGGCCGCGCCGCGGTCGCCCTTCTGGAACAGCGACTCGGCGAGGTAGAACGCGGCGGTCTCGCGATCGGCTCCCGGCCTGCTCGCGAGCTCGAACAGCATCAGTGCCGCGGCGTCGTAGTCGCCCAGCGCGTAGGACACCTCGGCGTCGAGCAGGCGGCGCTGTCCGGTCGCGCTCGAGCTCTGGTTGGGTGCGGGCAGATCGGCGCCGAGCTGGCGGACCTCGGTCTCGAACGCGGCGAGCTGCGCGTCGACGTCATCGTCGGCGCGCGCGGCCCGGCCGGTCGATCCGACCGCGACCACGGCGAGCGCTGCGCTCAGCCATCGCGAGCGGTGCGTACCGGCCCGGCGACCTTCACGGATGTCGACCCCGGCCATGGCTCACTTCCCCGACGGGCCCGACGGGCCCGGAACGCCCGCCGCCGACTGGCCCGACCTGGCCGATGGGTTCGCCGGCGGTGTCGCCGGTGCGGGAGGCTGCGTGCCCGCCGGTGCCGTGCTCCCTGGTGCGGTGGCCGCCGGTGCGCCGGTCCGGGCCGCCGGCTCGGCCGGCTTGTCCTTGTCGGCCGGCTTCTCGGGCTGGACCTGGGTGACCTTGCATTCGATCGAGGCGCGCTTCTCGAGCGGCGTCGTCGGGCCGCCCTTCTCGAAGCCGCGGCAGTCGATCTTGGCGATCTTGCCCTCGCCGGCGAGGAATGCCTGGTTGCCCTTGGCGGTGAACGTGTACTTCGACAGGTACTCGAACACGCCGTAGCCGTGACCGCGATAGGTCGCGATCGCCGACAGGTTGTGATTGCCGGGCGAGATCGGTCCGGCGAACACGTCGAACGCCTTGCTCTTGTAGAGGTTCTCGGCGGTGTCATCGGTGCGCGCGAACACCTGCGTGCCGTCGAGCGTGTAGATCAGCTTGGTCAGGCGGAACGACGCGCCCATCTCGTTGCCGTGCGCGACCACCGCCTGCGCGCCGACACCACCGCCGAGCACCTGCTCCTTGAGCATCTGCACGCGGGCCTTGAGCTGCCACGCGCGCTCCTTGAGCGCCTGCGTCTTCTGCTCGAGCCGCCGCATCCGCACCGCGGTCGGCATGTCCTCGGGCTTGACCGCGGCGAGATCGGGCTCGGGGGCCGGTGGCGCCGGGGTTCCGGTGCCCGCAGGGCCGCTCCCCGCGGTGCCGGTGTCCCCGGTCGCCGCGGCAGGACTACTCGCTCCTGCGTCCTTCGCGCCCGTCTTCGCGGTGCCGGCGCCGGTCTTCGCGGCGGTGCCGCCACCGGTCTTCGCGGTGCCGCTGCCGGTCTTCGCGGTGGTGCCGGAGGTAGCTGCCGGCGGCTTCTTGTCCGCGTCCTTGGGGGTCGATTGCGCGGCCGCGCTCGCGGCGACCAGCAACGAGGACAGCGCGACAACCGTCGAAGTAGCTCGCATGCGTACTCTCCAGCCGGCGCTCGCCGGGTTCATCCGCGTGCGCGCCGGAGGCAAACCGGCGCTTTTTCCTGTGGAATGCAGCAGTTGTAGCATCGGGATCCCCTGTTCTCAAGCCAGCGAATCTCGCGTTCCAGGCATCTCACTCGCACCTCGGCGTGGCGTTTTTGTGGGCTGCCCGGGACGACGCGGCGGACGACGCGCCCGGCGATGACGATGATGATGATGACAGATGCGACCACAGGCGCTCGAGGACAGCGTCGATCCCGGCGCCCGTGCCCGCCGAGATCGTGAGCAAGTCGACACCGCGGTCCGCGAATGCACGTCGGTGCATGATGACTTCGTCAGATGCCATGGCATCGATCTTGTTCAACACCACCACCTGCGGCTTGCCGGCCAGCGCCTGCGAATAACCTGCAAGCTCGGAATTGATCACGTCGAAATCGTGGAGCGGCGAGCGGCCGGGGCCGGTCGTGAACGTCGCTTCGACGATGTGAAGTAGGACACGGCAGCGCTCCACGTGGCGGAGGAACTGGTGTCCCAATCCTGCACCCTGCGCGGCGCCCTCGATCAGGCCGGGGATGTCGGCGATGACAAAGTGGCGCTCATCGCTGAGCTGGACCACGCCGAGGTGGGGCACCAGCGTGGTGAACGGGTAATCCGCGACGCGCGGACGCGCACGGGATACCCGGCTGATGAACGTCGACTTGCCGACGTTGGGGTAGCCGAGCAGGCCGACATCGGCGAGCAGCTTGAGCTCCAGGCGCACAGTCCGCTCCTCGCCCGGCGTGCCGGGTTCTGCCGTGCGGGGTGCCTGGTTCCACGGCGTCTTGAAGTGAATGTTGCCGCGGCCGCCGGTTCCGCCGCGCGCGACCACGAACCGCGCGCCCGGCTCGGCGAGATCGGCCAGCAGTGCGCCATCGGCGTCGGACAGGATCATCGTGCCGACCGGCACGCGCAGCACCAGATCGTCGCCGGACGCGCCGTACTGGTCCTTGTTGCGGCCGTCCTCGCCGCGCTCCGCGGCGTAATGGCTGCGGAACCGGTAGTCGAGCAGGGTGGACAGCCCCGGATCGGCGACGAGGATGATGCTGCCGCCGTTGCCACCGTCGCCGCCGGACGGTCCCCCGCGCGGCACGCGATCCTCGCGCCGGAACGCAGCGGAGCCGTTGCCGCCGTCGCCGGCCTTGAGGTGGATGGTGACCTCGTCGATGAAGTGCATGGCGCGAGGAAGATATGGCCTCGTTCGCCGGCCCGCGGCAACCCTTCGCGGTCACCGCACGGGGCGATCTGCACGGAGCGATCTGCGCAGGGCGATGGCGCGGATCGACGGTGCTGGATCAGCGTGCGGACCCGCGCACTCGTGGGGCCGAGGCGCTCGCGCGCCGATCGTCGGGCGAAACGGCTACGCCGCCGCGGCGGCGGCGGGCGCCGCGGCGGCAGTCGCTGCAGCCTCGGCCGCGGGATAGACCGCGACGCGCACGCGCGACTTGCCGTGGCGCTCGAACTTCACGACGCCGGTGACCTTGGCGAACAGCGTCCAGTCGCGGCCGATGCCGACGTTCTCGCCGGCGTGGAACTTGGTGCCGACCTGGCGAACCAGGATCGAGCCTGCGGTGACCGACTCGCCGGCGAACCGCTTGACGCCGCGCATCTTGGGCTGCGAGTCGCGGCCGTTTCGAGTCGAACCCTGTCCTTTTTTGTGTGCCATGGCGCGCTCCTCTACTGACCTCGGTTGACCTCGGTTGACCTCGGTGGCCTCGCCGCGACCGGCTAGGCCTCGATCGCGGCGATCTTGACCGCGGTGTAGTCCTGACGATGGCCGTTCTTGCGGACGTAGTTCTTGCGGCGCCGGAACTTGAACACGATCAGCTTCTCGCCGCGGCCGTGCTCGACGATCTCGCCGGTGACCTTGGCGCCGGCCACGATCGGCTTGCCGATGGTGACGCTGCCGCCGTCTCCCGACGACACGAGCAGCACCTGATCGAACACGACCGGCGCGCCGGCCTCACCTGCGAGCTTCTCGACCACCACGGTCTTGCCGGGCTCGACGCGATACTGTT
>VBLP01000399.1 GCA_005887925.1 Deltaproteobacteria bacterium
CGCGCGGTGCACGCCATCGGCGTCGGCAAGCTCGCCGGCGCGGTCGGCGTGTACGGCAACCTCGATCCCCAGGTCGAGGCCGAGGCGCTCGACGAGCTCGGCCTTGCGCCCGAGACCGTGGCGACCCAGATCGTCGCGCGCGACCGCCACGCCGACGTGCTGTGCGCGCTCGCCCTGCTCGGCACCGCGATCGAGCAGATCGCGCTCGGCGTGCGGCACTGGCAGCGCACCGAGGTCGGCGAGGCCGAGGAGGGCTTCGGCGCGGGGCAGAAGGGCAGCTCGGCGATGCCGCACAAGAAGAACCCGGTGCTGAGCGAGAACCTGTGCGGCCTGGCGCGGCTGTTGCGATCGTATGCCCAGGCCGGCCTCGAGGACGTCGCGCTGTGGCACGAGCGCGACATCTCGCACTCGAGCGTCGAGCGCGTCGCGCTGCCCGACGCGACGATCCTCGCCGACTTCATGACCGCGCGCGCCACGTCGCTGGTCGACGGCCTGGTGATCCATCCGAGCCGGATGCGCGCCAACCTCGATCGCACCGGCGGGCTGTACTTCTCCGAGGCGGTGCTGCTCGCGCTGGTCCGGACCGGCCTGCCGCGCCAGCAGGCCTACGAGCTGGTCCAGCGCAGCGCGCTCGCGGCGATCGGCGAGGCCGCTGCCGAGGGCCTGGTCGGCGCGCGGCCGGGCCGGTTCCGCGAGCTGCTCGGCGCCGATCCGGACATCGCCGCGCGGCTCGACACCGCCGAGCTCGACGCGCTGTTCGATCTCGAGCACCACCTGCGCCACGCGCCGGCGATCCTCGAGCGCGCGCTCGGGAGCCCGGCATGACCGACGACGCCACGCTGCGCGCTCAGCTCGGCCGCACGCTCGACGCCACGCCGTTCCGGACGATCGGCGGCCGGGCGGTCGAGCGCTACGAGGGCAAGGTCCGCGACTGCCTGATCGATCATGCGCGCGGCCAGCGCGTCCTCATCATCACCGACCGGCTGAGCGCGTTCGACGCCATCGTCGGCACCATCCCGTTCAAGGGCCAGGTCCTGAACCAGATGGCGCAGTTCTGGTTCGAGCACACGCGGGCGATCGCGCCCAACCACATGCTCGACGTCCCGGATCCCAACGTGATGATCGCGCGCGAGTGCGAGCCGCTGCCGGTCGAGCTGGTCATGCGCGCGTACCTCACCGGGGTCACCTCGACCTCGATCTGGAAAGCCTACGAGGCCGGCGCGCGGACGTTCTGCGGCCATCGCCTGCCCGACGGCATGCGCAAGAACCAGCCGCTGCCGGCCGCGATCCTCACGCCGTCGACCAAGGCCGCCAAGGGCGACCACGACGTGTCGGTGTCGCGCGATGAGCTGCTCGCCATGGGCCGGATCGACCCGGCGGTGTTCGACCAGGCCGCCGCGCTCGCCGCCGCGCTGTTCGCCGCCGGCCAGCGCCACGCCGCGAGCCGCGGCCTGATCCTCGCCGACACCAAGTACGAGATCGGCATCGATCGCAGCCGTCCCGCGGGCGATCAGCTCGTGTTCATCGACGAGATCCACACGCCCGACTCGTCGCGCTACTGGTACGCCGACGACTACGACGCCCGCCTGGCCCGCGGCGACGAGCCACGCAGCCTCGACAAGGAGTACGTCCGGCGCTGGCTCGCCAACGACGCGCGCTGGTCCGGCGACGGACCGCCGCCGGTCCTGCCCGACGAGATCCGCGTCGAGGCCGCGCGCCGGTACATCGCAGCCTACGAGCTCGTCACCGGCCGGAGCTTCGTCCCCGACACGCGCGACCCGCTGCCTCGCATCGCCGCCGTGCTCGACGCTGCGTGATGCGCAGCTACTGGCAGATGTTGAGCGTCCGCGGCAGGTCGCTGTCGTTGCCGAGGGCCGAGACGCAGCGGGTGCCGGTGGTGCAGGTGCCGGCGGGGGACGAGGTCGGGTGGCAGAGCTCCTCGTTGGCGGGGGCGGGGCCGCACGCGGTGGACTGACAGGCGAGCCGGTAGCCGGTGATGCCGTCGTTGGGATCGACCAGGACGTGGGCGCAGCAGCGCTGGCCGGTCGGGCAGTCCTCGGGGCCATCGCAGTCGATCGTGCCGTAGGTGCACGCGGTGTTCATGCAGAAGCCGTCGTGCTGCGAGCTGTAGTTGGTGAAGCAGCAGTGGATCGGGAGCGTGCACGTGTTACCCGGCGCGCCCTCGGTGTAGCAGCTGACGATGCCGGCGCCGCCGGTGGTGGTGCCGGCATCGGCGGCCATCGCGTCGGGAGGTCGGGCATCGCCGGGCGCGGCATCGCCGAGCCGGGCATCGCCGATGCTCGCGTCGCTGCGGCTGCCGGCGTCGGCGGGGACTGCCGCGTCGTGCCGGCGCGACGCCGGGTCCGCGTCGTCGGAGTCGCTGGAGCCGGACGCGTCGACCGAGCTCTGCGCCGCCGGCTGACATGCCGTGATCGCCAGCGCGACGGCCAGCACATACGAGGATCGATTGCGCGGGTGGAACATCACCTTGGCCGTTCGCGTCTCGTGAAGTACCCCTTCCACAGCGCCCTACGAGTTGTTCCACTCTACCTGAGGCATCCGGGGAATGCTCGTATTTCTCGACGGAGATCCGTCTTTCGTCGGCGCGTGATCCATACCCTGTAGCACCTGCGCCTCCGGAACACGGACAGCGGATCTGTGGCGCGATGTCTGCGCACGAGCGTCTCGTGTTCCGGTCTCGCGACGTCTGCACAGCGCGTGTGGGTGCGTGGCGCGGAGTGGAGCGGCGCGGTGTGTCGCCTCGGCCGAACGCGGTCCGTACGCGCACTGCGCAATCTCTCGACGCGATGCGATGCGATCCACGCGCGGCATCGATACGGACGATCTGCGCGGCCTGGCACCCGCGATCGTGGACGCGACCGCAGCCGCGACGGCGACGATCGACGTGGCCAGCGGATGCGTCGCAGTGATGGCGGCCTCGCCATCGCGGGCGTGGTGACTCTTGACGGATCTCGTCGCGCTCGACGAGGGCCGGCGCCGGGAGCGCGCCATCGGGGCGCGTTGCCACGGTTTTGACCGCGATCAAGCGCGAACCGCGGCGCGGCTGTGGTTCCGCGTGATTGAGTTCACTCCGGGCGCGGAATAGGATGTCGGAGGGAAGCCGCGACCATGCGCGACAGTAGGAAGCGCTGAGGGGCCCCGTTTCACCGACAGGGGAATCGTGAGTCGACACAAGATCATCGTGGGGACGGAGATCGTCCTGCTCCTGGGCCTGGTGGGCTTCGTGGCCGCCATGGTCGGATTCGAGTACATCGAGCCCGGGCCGGCCCGGCTCGGGCCGCTCTCGGCGCTGGTGTTCGCGGTCATCCCGTCCGCCCTGTGGCTGGGATACTTCTATCTCCAGGATCGCAACGAGCCGGAGCCGAAGCAGCTGGTCGGCGGCGTGTTCCTGCTGGGCGCGTGCATCGCCGCGCCGCTCGCGAGCTTCATCGGCGATCTGCTGCCGGTCGCCGGCGCGGACCTCGACCCGCTGAGCGCGCGGCGCGTGCTCGGCAACATCCTGTTGATCGGCGTGGTGCAGGAGACGGCGAAGTACGCGGTGGTCCGCTACTCGATCTACCAGCACCGCGAGTTCGACGAGCCGATGGACGGCATCGTCTACATGATCGCCGCGGGCATCGGGTTTGCCGCGGCGCAGAACTATCGCCACCTGGCGAGCCTGGGCGGCAGCGTCGTGCTGAGCCAGGCGGCGATGAACACGGTGATCAACACGCTCGCACACGCGTGCTTCGCCGGCGTGCTCGGCTACGCGCTCGGCTCGGCGAAGTTCTCGAAGGCGCCGCCGCTGCGGCGCGGTGCGATCCTGCTCGGCGGCCTGTGCGCCGCGGCGGTGCTGAACGGCGTGTTCACGGCGCTCGAGGACCGCGTGACGCTGGCCAGCGTGAACTCGGGCGCGGCGTGGCGCGGGCTGGCGTGGGCCGCGGCGTTCTCGGCCGCGGTGTTCTTCGCGGTGTCGAGCCTGATGAAGCGGCAGCTCGCGGCGTCGCCGTTCCGGGCCGGCGCGGCGGGGGAGGCACCATGACCGCGCGGACCCATCCGTTCCACACCCACGACGTGATCGTGCTGGTCGGCGGCGCCGCGCTCGTCGCGCTCGGGCTCGTGGTGCAGAGCGCCACCGGCGCCGCGACGGCGTTCACCGCGCTCGAGCGCGACGGACTGTCGGTCCGGTATCCGCAGAGCGCGGCGTGGTTCCCGCCGTCCGGAGATGGCGATCCGGCGATCATCAGCTCGGCGCAGTGCTCGGCGAACCCCAGGGCCGCGTGCGCCGGTCAGCCGACCGCGCGGATCGCGGTGCGCGTCTACGACGACACGATGGGGCTCGGCCAGGCGCAGTCCGGCAAGGACCACGACGCCGAGTACGGCAGCCGCGCGAAGCGGGTGATCGCCGCCGAGGCGCCGCGCCGCATCGCCGGCGTCGACTGGACGTGCACGCGCTTCACCTACGTGCCGCCCGGCGCGCGGTCGGAGAGCGTCGCGATCGAGTGCTCGCTGGTGCAGCGCAAGAAGCTCTACGTCGTCACCCTGGCGGGGCCGGAGGCGTACGTCGCCGCGCTCGAGCCGGACGTCATCGATCACCTGGCGGTGAAGTGAGGGAACGATGCTGACCACCACCAAGCTCGGAGGGCTCTCGCTCGCGCTGGCGGGCGGCGCGCTGGCGCTCGGGACGTTCGCGTCCCGGCCCGGTGACGCCGCGATGAGCAAGGACAAGCGGCGCGCGATCATGAAGGCGGTGCCGCTGCTCGTCACGCTGGTCCAGAAGGAGGGCAAGATCCTCGGCATCGCGAGCTTCGGCTCGGGCACGACGATGACGCCCAAGGGCCACATCTTCACGGCGAACCACGTGATCGACTGGAATCACCCGTTGCCCGGCGGGATCACGGTGGTCCCGGAGATGTACGTCTACGTCACGCCGGACAACAACGCCGATCCGATCCCGGTGTGCACGTTCAACCCGCGGCACATGCCGCACGACCCCGTGCTCGACATCGCCATGGTGATGTGCGAGCACGACCTCAAGGGCAACGCGTGGAGTCCCGGATCGCTGAGCTGGCCGGTCGTGTCGCTCGGCGACCCGGCGTCGATGACGCAGGGCGACGACCTGTGGATCTTCGGCTATCCGGGCGCCGGGCTCGATCCGCGCAAGAAGACGAGCGAGCTGTTCGTGCTGCCGACGATGAACGTGTCGGAGGGCAAGTTCGCCGGCGTGGTCAACGAGCGCGACGCCGACGGCCACCACATCTCGTGGGTCAAGACCGACGCCGAGATCTCCGGCGGCAACTCGGGCGGCTGCGCCACCGACGACGACGGCAACTACCTCGGCGCGCCGACCGAGGTCCACACCGACGTGCGCGACTCGCGCAACGGCGACGGCGGCACGCTCGGCCACGTCGGCTTCATCCGGCCGACCAACCTGTTCAAGCCGTACGCCGACATGGCGGCCAAGGGCTGGGTGCCGAGCGACACCCCGGGCGACGACCTGCAGCCGGGTGGCGAGGGCGTCGCGGTGTCCGGCAGCGTCGTGTCGGCCGATACCGGCGAGCCGATCGCCGGGCTCTTGATCATCGTGTTCAAGGCCGGTATCAGCGCGCGCAAGGTCATGGTCTCCGACAGCCCGGCCGATCTGATGCTGACGCGCGGCGAGTCGGACGCCCAGGGCCAGTTCACGCTCATGACCAAGGTGCCCAAGGGCAGCTACACGGTGGCCGTGATCGGCCAGGGCTACAAGCCGCTGATCGACGACGATGCGCTGGTCGTCGACGACCGGACGCCGCCGAAGTACCGGGCCTGGAACACCGCTTGCGAGAAGGCCTTGCCAGGGCGCGCGGTTCGTGGTGTGTCCTCTGTGTGCGTGACCTTGCTTGTCCCGGAGTGCCGTGCTGATTGAGCACCGCGCGTTCTGGGGTCGCGCGGCGCTGAGCCTCGCGCGACGGGCGCGCGCGGTCGCGAAGGGCAGGGCGGTGTGCGCGGGCTGGGCGGGCTGAGCGCGCGCTGGCTCCACCTGGTGGTCACCACGCGGCCGCTGGCGGCGGCCGAGGTGGCGCAGCTCGAGGCGATGCTCGCCTACGGCCCGGCCGATGACGGCCCATCCATCGATCCCACGGGGGAGGACCCCCGCCCCGCCGGCACAGCCGTCGGGGTCCCCACCCCCCGCGCTCGGCTATCGCCGAGCTGGCCAGCCGGCTCGGTCGAGACCCTGGAGTTCTTCATCGCGCCGCGGCTGGGCACGACATCGCCGTGGTCGTCGAAGGCGACCGACATCGCGCACGTGTGCGGGCTGTCGGCGATCGCGCGGATCGAGCGCTGCGTCGCCTACACCGCGGTTGGCACCGGGCTGTCGGCGCTCGCACTCGGCGCCGCGCTCGCCGATCGCATGACCGAGAGCGTGATCCTCCACCAGGCCGAGCTCGCCCGGGTCGTCGCGCACGGCGGCGCGCCGCGGCCGCTGGGTATCGTCGCGCTCGGCGGTGATCCCGCTGCCACGTTGCGGGCCGCCAACGCCCGGCTCGGGCTGGCGCTCGCCGACGACGAGATCGCCTACCTGGTCGAGCGCTACCGCGCGCTCGGCCGCGACCCGACCGACGTCGAGCTGATGATGTTCGCGCAGGCCAACAGCGAGCATTGCCGCCACAAGATCTTCAACGCCGAGTTCACGCTCGGCGGCGAGCGCCAGCCAGCGTCGCTGTTCCAGCTGATCAAGCGGTCGACCGAGCGCGCGCCCGAGGGCGTGCTGTCCGCCTATCGCGACAACGCGGCGGTGATCGAGGGCGTCGTCGCCGAGCGGCTGTTCCCCGATCCCGACGGGGTCTATCGCGGCCACCGCGAGCCATCGCACATCGTCGGCAAGGTCGAGACCCATAACCATCCGACGGCGATCTCGCCGTTTCCGGGGGCGGCGACCGGCTCGGGCGGCGAGATCCGCGACGAGGGCGCGACCGGCCGCGGCGCCAAGCCCAAGGCCGGCCTCGTCGGGTTCACGGTGTCGGACCTCCGGCTGCCCGGTGCGCTCGAGCCCTGGGAGCCGCCGGCCGAGCGCTGGATCGGCTCGCCGGCGCGGATCGCGAGCGCGCTCGAGATCATGATCGACGGGCCGCTCGGCGGCGCGGCGTACAACAACGAGTTCGGCCGCCCGGCCGTGCTCGGCTACTTCCGCAGCTTCGAGATCGCAGAACCCGGGGCGGCGGTCGTGCGCGGCTACCACAAGCCGGTGATGCTCGCCGGCGGGATCGGCGCGATCCGCCCCGGCCATGTCGCCAAGGCGCCGGTGCCGGCGGGCGCGGCGCTGATCGTGCTCGGCGGGCCGGCGTTCCTGATCGGCCTGGGCGGCGGCGCCGCGTCGTCGCTGGCGCAGGGCGCGTCGGCCGAGGACCTCGACTTCGCGTCGGTCCAGCGCGACAACCCCGAGATCCAGCGCCGCTGCCAGGAGGTGATCGATCGCTGCTGGGCGATGGGCGACGCCAACCCGATCCTGTCGATCCACGACGTCGGCGCCGGCGGGCTGTCCAACGCGCTGCCCGAGCTGGTGCACGACGCCGGGCTCGGCGCCCGGCTCGCGCTGCGCGCGATCCCGACCGGCGAGCCCGATCTGTCGCCGCTCGAGCTGTGGTGCAACGAGGCGCAGGAGCGCTACGTCCTCGCGGTCGCCGCCGAGCGGGTGGCCGAGCTCGCCGCGCTGTGCGCTCGCGAGCGCGCGCCGTGGGCGCAGCTCGGCATCGCCACCGCCGACGGCCGGCTCGTGGTCGGCGACGCCGCGCCGGCAGGTGCGCCGCGGCCCCCGATCGATCCCACGGGGGAGGACCCCCG
>VBLP01000396.1 GCA_005887925.1 Deltaproteobacteria bacterium
GTGATACGCAACCGACCGTAGCTGTTCGAGGCAGCGCTCCGCATCCTCGCGCGTGTAGAGCGGCAATGCAGGATGATGCCGAGCATAGCCGTACTTGTTGGCATGCCGCGCCTCTTCCTCCTGCAGGTGGCCCGAGTCCGGCAGCAGGATGCGCAGCAGATCGCGCGTGCCGTCCGTGCACCAGATCGGACCGCGGAAGCCGTCCTTGCACAGCCTCGGCAGATAGCCCGAGTGGTCGATGTGCGCATGGGTGAGCACGACCGCGTCCAGCGACGAAGGGTCGAACGGCGGTCGTCGCCAGTTGCGCTCGCGGAGCTTCTTGGGCCCCTGTAACAGGCCGCAATCGACGAGCACGCGTGCGCCGGCCTCCACGAGGTAGCGCGACCCTGTCACCGTGTCCGTCGCGCCCAGAAAAGACATCTGGATTGCCATGTCACACCTTCATTCTGCGCAGCCGCAGCGCGTTGCTGATCACCGAGACCGAGCTCGCGCTCATCGCAGCCGCCGCGATGATCGGTGACAGCAGGAGGCCGAACGCCGGATACAGCACGCCGGCGGCGATCGGCACACCGGCGGCGTTGTACACGAACGCGAAGAACAGGTTCTGCTGATCCAGCAGTACCTCTGCGCGCAGCTCGTCGATACGGAGCTTCTTCGCGACGGCACTCGCCGTGGTCGCGCTATCGCCCGTGAGCATCACGATGCGCACGCCGGCTGGATGCAGGGCGGCGACGTGAGGCACGGGGAGCCGCAAGAGCTGACGTTCGTCCTCGTCTCTCCGGGTGGCATCGAGGTGCAGCTCGTCAAGGAAAGCGTCAGCGACTTTAACACGGTCAGAGATCGCTACGAGGGCGTGATCCATGACTTCGCCCTCGCGCGTGAAGCGGGCTTCCTGGGCGACGCATCCTTCGCGCGGCGACCGAGACGTCCCCTGCACCTTCTGACGGCAAAACCGCACGGCACCTGGACCTTGCGGGTCATGCGACTCTGGTTCTGGCGCGATGCGCGTCGCTCACCACTCGCGGGGTGCCGTCGCACCCGGAAACGCCGGCGTGGTGCAGAGCGCTGCCACGCCCGAGGCACCGCCCCGACGCGCGCTCCTCGGCTCGCGGCGAGCGTACCCGACTACGGCAGCGCTTCGTTCAGCACGCACACGGCGCGGTCGAACGCATCCAGGCTGACCCCCGGCGAACCGCGGGTCGCCGCCACGGCGCTGTCGTCGAGCGCCGCCTTGCGCGCGGTGCACGTCGCCGTCTCCGCGACCACGATCGGGAACGGCGTGTTGATCAAGCCGTGCACGGTGATGTCGTCGATGAACCAGCCGACGAACGCCCCCCCGCCGTCCGTGCCGAGCCGGAACCGGATCTGGAATGCCGTGCCCGCGAACTGATTGCCGAAGTCGAGCTCCAGCGGCTGGAGCGCCGGGAAGCCAGCGCTGGTCCCGCTGTACGCCATCCGGCCGCGGAGCGCATTGCTGCCCGTCCGGACGAGCGTCGCGTTGTATCCGGGGTTGGCGCCGAACGCCGTCACGTCCCGCCAGGTCGCACCGCCGTCGGTCGACAGCTCGATCACGCCGCCATCGAAGAACGCGGACGGATCGCCCTCGAGGCTGTACGCCTGCACGAGGTTGACGATGACCGGCTCGGTCGGGCTCGCCTGCAGCGGCGGCGACACGTACTGCGTGTCGGTCGAGGATCCGGCGTTCGCGGCGAAGAACGTCCGGTTTCCGGACGCGTCGAGCGCGCGGCCCCACAGGGCTGCCGCGCCCGTGCCGGTCGGCGTCCACGGCGTGATCCGGCTCTCGGCGCGTTCGGTGGCGGACGACGTCGGGACGTCATCGGCGCCGGTCCGGATCGTCAGCGACGCGTCAACGCCGTTCGGGGTGCAGGTGTTGTCGCCGGCGACGTGCACCTTGATCGTGACCAGCGTGTTGCGCGGCGCGGTCTGCAGCACCGTCACCGGGATCGCCAGGCTGGAGCTGGTGAACGGCTGCAGCGCGGCGATCCTGAGCGGCGCGCCGATCCGGACGCCGGTGCCCGTGGTCGTCGCCGTGACGATGACATTCTCGGCCGCGATGATGCCGTTGTTGGCCAGGCTCAGGTGCAGCGTGCCCGACTCGCCCGGGTCGAGGTAGCCGTCGTGGTCGCACGAGATACCATCGTCGACGAGGCCGAGCCCGCCGAGGCCGAACTTGCCGGCCAGCGTGCCGCTCTCGATCACGCCCGCGTTGGTTGCCGACGAGTTGCTCGGCGACACCGCGCACGAGCCCGCGCCGCGGCCCGCGAACGCCGCCGCCATCAGGATCATGTCGTCGGTGTCGAGCGCGCTCGCCGCCGCGAGGAGCGCATCGCGCTGCTCGGTGAACGTCGCATCCGGCGGTGCCAGCAACAGGCCGGCCACCACGTAGTCCGACATCCGGCGGCGCGCGATATTGACGCCGTGCTCGTCGGCGAGCACGTTGAGCACCTCCCACATCATGCTCGCCCAGATCTCGCCGGTGGCGTGCACCTCGCTGTTGCCAGCGCCGCTAAGGACGCCGGGGAGCGGATTCTCGTCGCCGATGTGCTTGAAGGTCCGCGGATCCTTGCTGCGATCGCGGCTGTACGGGAACCGGCGGATGCCGAAGTACGCGCTGTTCGGCGTTCCGTCGGCCAGCGCGTAGATCGCTTCTGGATAGGCGCCATCGCGGTTGTCGCCTTCGCGCAGCATCATCATGAGCGCGTTGAAATCGCCCCAGCCTTCGCTCATCCCGCCGCATTGCTGCGCGCTGCACGCAGCGAGGCGGTGATGGAGATAGTGCCCCCACTCGTGGGCGACCACCGTGTTGTCGAGATCGCCGTCGCGCTCGACACCACTCGACACGCTGTGCATCGTGACTGTCACGGTGCCCGTCGCAAGCGCGGCCTTCAGTGATTCGCCAACCGGCGCGCCGATCGCGAGCCCCGGGAGATTGGACGGTCCATTGCCGCCGAATTCCCTCGGATTGTCGCCGGCCGGATCTTCGATCATGACCGCGAGCTACCAGTTGAACGCGATGCCTGCGGTCATCCCCCGCGTCTCCCAGCTCTGCCGCGAGAGGCTCGTCTCGAAGCCCACCCGCACACGGAGTACGCCGCCGCCCGCGTCGAGACCGATGCGCGGCACGATGATCGCAACACGGTGGTCCTCGTGCGGAGGCTCGGACGTGGTCGTCGCGTACTGGTGAAGATAACCGATGTCGGCGCTCGCGAATGCGCACCATACGCCGTGGCGCACGCAACCAAGCTCCTCGACGCCCGCCCGCAGCGCGAAGTAGCCGCTCGAGGCTACGTGCGCGTCGAACGGACCGTACAGCACCACGGAGCCGTCCTGGATGACCGCATGGATCGACAGCGAGCCTCCGCCGGGGCGATAGCCGAGCTCGCCGGCCCCCGCGGCGTAGACGCCGACCCCGAGACCGAACGCACCGCCGAGCTCGAGGTAGAACTGCGCCGGCGGTTCCGGCGCCGGTGGCACCGCGGGAGCTGGCGGTGGCTCCGCGCGCGCGATCCACCCCGTCCCGGCAATCCCTGCAACGATGGCAATGACGGCCACGACGAGACGGCGCATGCGCGCGTACGAAGCAATGGTCGGACCACCTCGCCGCCCTGGCGGATCACCGCGAAATCTATGGCTCGTCCTCCCATCCACCACCGAAGCTCGACCAATCTCTACCAACGACCGGTGATCGCTCGACAGGTGGGCGCTACACGCTTGTTGTGCCGGGGGCGACCGCCGTCGTCGAATGCGAGGTCTTGCCCATGAAGTCGCGAACACCTTGACCGATCTGTTCCTCGCCCGTTCAACACGTCCCACGGAGCGGTCGACCTGACCCGGACATGGCGGCGCCGGCCTCGACGTGATCTCCGCGGCGGCAGCCGCGGGCAACGACCGTCCTCGCCGCCACGTTCGGGGATATCACGGGCGCGCCGCGATCGAAGAGCGACCTATCACCCGACCGAAGGGAGCGGGAGACCGGATTCGAACCGACGACTTCAGCTTGGCAATCTCGCCGCGCGCGTGGGCGTCGGGGACGCTGCGCAACGACGAGGTGATCACGACCGACGTCGACCAGCTGATCCGCGTCTGATCGTCCGCGTGGTGGGCGTCTGGCTACACCGTGTCGCATGCACTCGAGGTGCGGCGTGCCGCCCGCAGCGAGATCCACGCCGCGATTCACGGCTGGTAGTCGGGCAGGTTCTGGAAGCGTCCGATACGAATCGTGCGCGATGTGTCGCCGCCGATGCCGTAGTACACGCTGCCGCCGAGCACGCTCCAGGTGTAACCGACGAGATTTCCTGTCGAGGAGTCGGCATAGAGCCGCATGATGCCCTGTCCGACACCGTCGACCTTGCCATCGAGGCGAGTATCCGCCGCGGAGCCGTGTGGGCTCTGCGTCGAATCGATGATATCGACTTCGTACTGCACGGTGCCCGCGATGGTCGGCGAGCTCGCAGTGCGCGAGCGTGGAGTCCCGAGCACGATCGCGTTGTGACCGGTGGCGTCCGCACCGGTGTAGAGGATCGCGATGATGTCGTTGCGCCGGACGTCGGCGACCCGGGCGACAGCCGTGAAGTTGTCGAGGTCCTGCATCCTGAAGTACCAGTCCTCGGCGAACGGGCTCGCGGTGCCCATCCAGTTGATCATGTACTGGTCGGGGATATCGTAGGCGCGGCGGAACAGCTCGCGGATGTACGTGGAGCACTTGGTACGTGCCTCCCAGACGGTGGCGCCGTCGTACCCCGACCAGTGCACCCAGGAGGGCTGCGAATCGTAGACGTTGGTGAATGGGGTACCGAGATCCTCTTGCTGTTCCATGCCCTCGACGAGGCGCTCCGACCAGTTCGCCGAGCTTCGCGGCGCCACCAGGTCATTCACATAGATCTGCGAGATCCCGGAGCCGGTCATACGCTGGTTGAAGCGGCCGCTCCAGGTCGCCCCGAGCCACTCGGCACCCGCGCTCGCGGAGAGCTGAGACGACGGGATCGTGTCGCCTGGGTTGTACGCCCAGACGTTGCGGCACGCGGTGATGCCGGCTTGCTGCTCGGGTAGCGCGAACGCCGTCCAGACATCGATCCAGTTGCCGGTGCAGCCCGCACAGAGATCCTCGACCACGAACCAGCCGAGGCCCTCGATCAGCACCATATCCCCCGCGCTGAAGTTGCCTGTGCCACCAAGCCAGCTCGACGGTACGGCGAGCGTGCTCGGATTGTCGAACGTATTCGTCGTCGAGAAGTTTGCGCGCCAGTTGGCATTCTGCCCGACCGTCGCGATCGCGTCGCTGTACGCGGGATCGTTATCGGCAAATCCATACGCGGTCACGAGGAACTTGCCCTGCGCCTCGCACTCGCTGACCGTCTGTGCGCTGGCGAGGGACGAGGACGCCCCCACGAGGCACGCACACACCGCGGCCCATGCATGTCGCATTGTTGCCTCCTGCGCGTCTCGCGCGCAGGAGCCTTCCGACGCAAGAGCTGTTCCCGCTTCGAAGGCTGCGAGCTTCACGCACCGGAACGCGCAGGGAGTCCGACCACCTCGCGAGGAACCGCGTGTTCGGGGCCGCCAGGCGCACGCATACGTGGAGGCCGGCGGCAACCCGCGCATGGCCGCCGGCCAGGCACGCGATATCGGCGCTCCGCAGCATGCTGCTGCGCACGGACGTCTCGCGCCCGCACGCCACGCTGCGCGCCGCGCGACCTGATCGCGCTCCTTGATCGCAGCGGGTCCGGCGCCTCGCCGACGGCATTCGCGCGACCGGGGCGAGTCGCGCCGACGCCCGCACCGGCACAGCGAGTGCACGGTGCGCGATCACACGAATCAGGAGGCCGTCGATGTCGAGACGCTATCGTGCGATCGCGCCCAGGATGGCGATGCTGCTGGCGACCGGTCTAGTGCCGAGCTGCGACCCGGCCGACGACACGTCACGGATCTCGAGCGCGGTGACGCTGCCGGTGACGGTCACCAACGCGATGTACAAGATCCAGAAAACGAATCCGGATCCTTATCATGCGTTTTCGGGTGGCGCCGTCGCGATCAGCGCGGCGAGGAACGAGTTCGAGGCGTTTCAGATCGTGATTCCGGGACTCGCCAACAACGTCAATGCGATCGCGGGGGATCTGACCTGCTCGACCGGGGGCTGCGCGGGCTCGCGGATCGCTGCGGCGACGTGCAGCGGCGGCGTCGGCACCGGCGGCAACGTCCGGCTGTATCGAGAACGCTATTACGATCAGACGATCAGCTCGGCGAACTGGTCGGACACGCACGCGATGCTCGGCACACTTCCGGACGCGCTGATCCCGCAAGTCGACGAGTTTTACAACGAGTGCCGCGCGTTCAGCTTCAGTGTCGCCTCGGGCAATAACGGTGTGATCTGGGTCGATGTCTTCGTCCCGCAGAACCAGCTGGCGGGGACGTACGCGGGCAACATCACGGTCACGTCCGATCAGGGCAGCGCGACGGTGCCGGTGTCGCTCGAGGTCTGGGACTTCACGCTGCCGGCGACCGCCAGCCTGCACTCGACCTTCGGCATGAGCGGCGTCGCGATCCAGAACGAGCACGCGCTCGCCCCGATCTGCGATCCGAGCAACGCCGGCCTGCACCGCCGGTACGCGGCGATCGGCCTCGATCACCGGGTCACGCTCAACGTCCTCGACGACGAGTGCGACAACACCGCGAGCTACGTCGCGAGCACCTACGCGGCGCTGTTCGACGGTACGCTGTCGACGGCGCCCGAGATCACGCGACTGGTGGGCGCCCGGACCACATCGATCCAGTACCAGCAGGGGCTGACCGACAGCACTGCGCTCGCCAGCTGGGCGCAGACCATGCATGCGCATGGCTGGTTCGAGCAGCTATTCCAGTACACGATCGACGAGCCGAGTGGCTCCGGCTTCGACAACATCGCCCCTCGGGCGATGGCGGCGCACGCCGCAGATCCCGGCTTCCGGACCCTGGTGACGACCGACCTCGACGAGGCCTTCGCCGCGGGCGTCAACTACAACCGGGACATCAATCGCTTCGTCGAGGTCATCGATCACCTCGAAGGGACGGCGGGCAACGAGCGCTTCGAGTACAACGACTATCCGCAGGGCAGCGGCGCGAACTGGGAGGCGAGCAACTCGATCAACGAAGTGTGGACCTACCAGTCCTGCGACTCGCATGGCTGTGGCGTCGCAGGCACCGATCGCTGGCCGTCGGTGATGATCGACGCGCGGCCGATGCGCAATCGTGCCCTCGAATGGTTCAGCTTCAAGAACCGCCTCAAGGGCGAGCTGTACTTCGACGTCAACTTCGCCTGGAACGGCGGCGAGTGGACCAACCAGTTCTACTTCTCGGGCCACGGCGACGGCACGCTGCTGTATCCGGGGACCCCGTCGGCGGTGCCCGGCGGCAGCACCGAGGCGATCGGCGGCAGCCACCACATCCCGATCGCGTCGATCCGGTTCAAGCTCATCCGCGAGGGCATGGAGGACTACGAGTACATGAAGCTACTCGAGGGTCAGGGCCAGCGCACGTTCGCAGAGTCCGAGATCGCGGCGGTGTTTCCCGGCGGCGCGGTCAACACCGAGGGCGATCCCGAGACACTGTATGCCAGGCGTGCCGAGATGGCGTGCCGGATCCTGACCAACCTCGGCAAGCCATGCTCGGGCTCGCCGCCTCCGTCCTGCACGGTCGATGACTGCTTCGATCGCAGCGACGGTGCCCTCGGCGCGAGCTGGAACGTCGTCCAGCCGGCCGTCCAGATCGTGGCGTCCAAGGCCGCCGCGACCGGCGCCGGCGCCGCGACCGCGCAGTACCTCGAGAACGTCGGTCCCGATCAGGATGTCTCGGCGGTATGCACGATCACCGTGAGCTCGGGCAGCAACTGCGGGCTCATGGCGCGCTACACCGACGTCGACAACCTGTACTACACGTACATCGACACCGGCCTGCAGCGCATCGATCTATGGCGGCGCAGCGCCGGCGTGGTGACGCAGCTCGGCACGGCGTCGCGGACGCTGGCGGTGGGGAGCTCGTATCCGCTGCGCCTCGTGGTCAGCGGCAGCTCGCTGGCCGTCTACTTCGGCAACGAGTCGACGCCGGCGATCTCGGCGACCGATGGCGCGATCGCGACCGGCAACTTCGGTGGCCTCCACGGCTTCACCGGCACCGCCGGCTCGGTCACATGGGACGACTTCAACATCACCGGCGCCACGTCGTCCGCGCTGTTCTCCGACACCTTCGATCGGACGACCGGCCTCGGCGCCGGCTGGAACGTCACCGCCGGCGGCGGGTTCACCACCGACGGCGCGTACGCGGTCTCGACCACCGCGCAGAACTGGGCGCGTATCGTGCCGAGCCTGGGCACCAGCGACTACAAGGTGACCGCCGAGCTGATCGTGCCGGCAGGCTCGCTGTTCTCCGGCATCATCGCGCGGACCGCGACGATCAACACCGACGAGACGATGTACGCGGCGCAGCTCGCGACCGACGGCCACGTCAACCTGTACCGCCGGAATGCGTACACGTGGACGCTGCTCGCCGCACAGGCCGCCACGATCACCGCCGGCGTCCAGTACACCGTCAAGCTCGTGGTCAGCGGGACCAGCCCGGTGCATCTCGAGGTCTGGCTGAACGGCACGCAGAGGATCAGCTTCGACGATTCCTCGGCGGGCCGGATCACCGCCGGACCACCCGGGATCGAGAACTACGACAGCGGCGTGAAGTACAACTCGTTCCGCGTTGATCCTTGAACGCGCCGCCGCTCGGGCTCGAACGCCATGCGCGGCTGCGCTGATTGCGGGCGATGATGGCGAGTCCCTGGCCCGCTGCGCAGATCGCCATGAGGGCCAAGTTTCCCGACGACACGAAGCTCTTCCTGCCGAAGGCGTCCCGCGCCGCGCCAGCTTCCGGCCGCCGCCGCGGCTGCCCGTGGTCGGCTGATCTCCCACCTCGCCGCCGCCGCCGCCGGTGGAGCGCCGCCGGCAGCGGGGGGTTACGCTGCGAGTATGTCCCCCGCCCGCACATCCTTCCTGCTCGCGCTCGGCGCCGCGCTCGCGAGCGTCGCGCTCCCCGGCTGCGACGTGCTCGAGGACACCATGAACGGCCCGGCGGTTCCCCCGGGCGGGCCGCCGGCTCCGGGGTTCGCGACCGACATGGTGAACGCGCACAACGCTAGAGTATCTCCCGATGTCGATGCCGACGCATCAGGAGCTGCTCTGGAGGTTCGGTAAGGCCGAGGACCCGCGATCGAGGC
>VBLP01000397.1:0-14594 GCA_005887925.1 Deltaproteobacteria bacterium
TCGCTGCGGCAGTACATCCGCGGTGGCGGCGGCTTCGTCGGCATCCACAACGCTTTCGGCACCGAGTACAACTGGCCCTGGTACGAGGGCCTCCTGGGCGGAGCGAACTTCTACGACCACGGCCGGCTGCAGCCCGCCACCGTCGTCACCGTCAACACCCGGGACGCATCGACCGCGAACCTCCCGGCGACGTGGGCCTTCGAGGACGAGTGGTACAACCTGGTGCCATTCCCGTCGAGGGTGCGATTCCTGGCAGTCGTCGACGAGCGAACGATGCTGGCGGGCACCAGGGGCTCGATGGGTCATCCCGGCCACGGCGATTTCCATCCGGTCGCCTGGTGCCAGTACTACGACGGCGGTCGCGCCTTCCTCACCACGCTGGGCCACGACGCGCGCGACTTCTCCACGGACGGATCATTCCCCGGAGCGCAGCAGTTCCAGTCGTTGATTCTCGGTGGCATCGAGTCCGCGATGGGCAAGAAGCCATTCTGCAAGTAGCAGCGGAAGCCAAGAGGAGTACATGAATACCTTCGTTCGACTCACGCTGGCGGCGTTCGCCATGCTGGCCGTTCCGCGCGTGTCCTCCGCGCAACCCGCGCCGGCGCCGGCACCCGACGCCGCCGCTCCGCCCGCTCCGGACAGCGGCGCGCCGCCCGGTACCAGCACGCAACCGCCGGCGCCGCTGCCGCCGACGACATCACCGCCGGCAGCCGCCCCGGCCGCACCGGTCGCACCGGCTGCTTCTCCGGCCGTGCCCAGGGGACCGGAGTGGACCTCGCTGCGCCTTCTGCACGACAAGGGCGTGATCTCCGACGCGGAGCTCGCATCTGCGCTGGCGGATATCGGCGTCGTCGGCGCCGGCGACGCCACCACCGTGGTGGTCAGCAAGCTCAAGACCACGCTCTACGGCTACCTCGAAGGCAACTTCAAGTATGACTCGACGCAGACCTGTCTCGAGTTCTGCGGGAGCACCCAGGTCCAGCGGCCGGGCACGTACCGAGGAAACCACGGGCGCACCGTGTTCAGCGCTCGCGACTCGCGGCTTGGCATCCGCCTCGCCGCACCCGAGGAGCACGGGATCCGCGTGAGCGGTGTCCTCGAGACCGACTTCTTCGGTCCGACGACGACCACGGAGCAAGGCACGTACGTGAACCCGGTGCTCCGCATCCGCGCCTCGTACCTGAAGATCGAGACGCCGGTGCTCGATGTCCTGATCGGGCAGCAGTTCACCCTGTTCGGCTGGCAGCCCGTGTTCGTCAGTGCGTCGGTCCAGTACCCCGGGCTCCCCGGCGAGGCGTTCGAGCGCACGCCGCAGCTCCGGCTATCGAAGACCCTCAAGAGCGACACGATCACCACCGAGATCGCGATCGCCGCCAACCGGCCGCCGCAGCAGGACTCGGCGACCCCCGAGGGCGTCGCCGGCCTCCGGTTGCAGCTCAACCGGTGGACCGGGGCGCACACCGCGTACATGGCGTACAGCACGATCCAGCCGGCCTCGATCGCGATCTCGGGCGACATCCGCCGGTTCCGGATCCCCGAGCTGGCGGTGACTCCGCACAGCGGGATCACCAGGACCGGCGGCGGGGTTGCGTTCGATGCGTATTTCCCGATCATCCCGGCCACGAAGGCGTCGAAGGACAACGCGCTGGCGCTCAACGCCGAGCTGTCGATCACGTCCGGAATGGCCGACGACTACTCGGCGCTCGGGGGCGCCGGCACGGCCAACGCAGCGATCCCGCCCGCGACGGCCGGCGGCACGGCGGTGCCGTACACACCCAACTTCGATGCCGGGCTCGCCGCGATCGACGCCGCCGGAAACGTCGAGCTCATCAAGTGGCTCGCGTACCTCGTGTCGCTGGAGTTCTACCCGGGCGGCACCGGGGGCCGGCTGGGCCTGGTCGCCAACTACGCGCACATGGCATCGTCGAATGCCCGGTCCGTGGGCACCGCGAGCTCGGCGGCCGGCATGGCTGCCCAGGCCGCCGCCGCCAGGATCCGCGACCACGAGGACTTCTTCGAGATCGGTGTGTTCGTCGACCCGACGCGGTCGACGCGCATCGCGGCGAGCGGCTCGCTCTACAGCGATGTCTACGGCGATGGCGCAACCGCGAAGAACTACTCCGTGATCATGAGCGGCTGGCTATTCTTCTGATCGGTCGCGTGAGGTCTTGTGAACAGGTAGGAAATATGTACAGTGTAGCTCAACACACGACCAGTGGTTGAGTCGTGCGGACCGATCGGCCAGCCATGGCGAACCACGCGACGAGGTGTGACACGACTCGATGGAACCGCCCGCGGCTCCGCGTCGCGCGCGGCTTCGTGGCCATCACCACCGCCACGATCCTGGTCTTCGCGCTCGGCGCGATCATCGCACCATCGAGCATCTCGCACAGCGCCATCATCGGCATGGTGCCGTTCGCCGCGGTGCTCGCCATCGCGGGCCTCGGCCAGATGCTCGTCGTGCAGCAGGGCGGCATCGATCTGTCGGTCGCCGGCGGGGTCTCGCTCGCGGTCGTCATCGTGACCCACCAGCCCGACGGCGATAGCGCGAAGCTCGGCGCGGCCGTGGCCATGGCGATCGGCTTCGCGATCGGCGCCGGCCTGATCAACGGCCTGCTGGTGACCCGCTTGCGGCTCAACTCGATCATCGCGACGCTCGGCATGAACGCCCTGCTCTACGGCGCGGTGTTCGCCGTCTCGGGCGGCACGCCGCGCAGCACGACCCGCTTGCTCGCGAGCATCGCAGGCAACACGACCTGGGGAATCCCGAACGCGGCGCTGTTCGCCGTGGCGGCGCTCGTCATCGTCTCGGTGCTGACCGGCAAGACCGTGGCGGGCCGGCGGTTCGAGGCGATCGGCGCGAACCCCGCCGCGGCGCGCGCCGTCGGACTCCGGGTCCGCCTGCATCGCACGCTGGCGTTCGTCTGGGCGCAGCTACTGTACTGCCTGGCCGGCGCCCTGCTGGCCGGCATCACCCACCAGCCGACCGCGTTCCAGGGCGACTCGCTGCTCTTGCCGTCGGTGGCGGTCGTCGTGCTCGCGGGCACCTCGCTGCTCGGCGGCCGCGGGTTCCCGGTCTCGACCGTCATCGCGGCCGTGTTCCTGCGCGAGCTGCAGCAGTTCGTGCTGGCCCTCGGGGTCGACACCTCGGTGCAGACCCTCGTGCAGGCGATCGCGCTCGCGGTCGGGGTCGCGCTGTACTCCGTCCACTGGTCGTCCGTGCGGAGCCGCCTGTTCGGCCCCCGACCGAGCCAGACCGGCGATCCCCGTCTGGGCCTTGCGTGAAGCTCGACGTCGACGTCGAGCTCCGAGGCAGCCGTCACCAACCGAGAGGAACACCATGAAGCGCCGCAGCTCTATCACCGCACTGGCCGTCGCCGGGCTCGCGCTTGCCGGCTGCAGCTCCAAGAGCTCCTCGAACGGCTCCGACGTGGCCGCAACCCACCTCGCCGGCGCGCCGGACTGGTGTGGAACCAAGAAAGTCACCCTCGCCCAGCTCGACGGCTTCGGCGGCAACAGCTGGCGCCTGGTCACGACCGCGTCGGGCGAGGACGAGGTCCGCAAGTGCCCCAGCGTCACGAGCTACCAGTACGCGAACGGCAACGGCGACACCCAGAAGTCGATCTCGGACATCCAGGCGTTCACCGCCAAGGGTGTCGACGCGATGGTCGTGTTCGCGGATGCCGGCCAGGCCATGCTCCCGGCGATCCGCAGCGCGTACAAGGCGGGCCTCGTCGTGGTCCCCTACCGCGTCGAGGTCGGCGGCGCGGCCGGAACCGACTACACGCAGTTCGTCGGCGCGTCGTTCGTCAACGACTGCGTGAGCTGGGGCAAGTGGATCAAGACCATCCTGCCCGGCGGCGGCAACCTCCTGTTCCTCAGCGGACCCAAGGGCAACAGCCAGGGCAACGACGAGCTCAAGGGCATGAAGACCGTGCTCGACGGTTCCTACAAGTTCATCAACGAGGCTCCGTTCGACGTCACCAACTGGGACCCGGCGCTGACCCAGACCGTGCTCACCGCGGAGATCGCCAAGAACCCGAAGATCGACGTCATCGTGTCGGACTTCGGCCCGTCGCTCGTCGGCGCCCTTCCGGTGTTCCAGAACAGCGGCCGCTCGATCCCGGCGCTCGCGACCTCCGACGGCAACGCGCTGGGTTGCTTCTGGAAGGAGAACCACGCCGCGAATCCGGACTTCAAGCTGTTCACCGTCGCGACCGGGAACGACAACGTGCGGCTCGCCGTGGACTGGGCCGTCGCCAAGGCGACCGGCGGCAAGCCGCCGAGCTCGACGACCTTCCAGGCGCCGAGCTTCGAGGACTCCGTGACCGGCACGCCGCACCCCGTCGAGTGCGAGGCGAGCCTGCCGGGTGACATCTACCTGTCCGCGCAGCTCGCGAAGGACGTCCAGGCAAAGGTCATCAACAACAAGTAGTCCAGCGCGCCGACCGTGCTCGTCCTCGCGCACATCTCCAAGCGCTACGCGGGCGTACCGGCGCTGTCGGACGTCTCGGTCGAGATCCGCGGCGGCGAGGTGCACGCCATCCTGGGCGAGAACGGCGCCGGCAAGTCGACGCTGATGAACGTGGCATCGGGAACGGTCCAGCCCGACGCCGGGTCGATCGTGTTCGCGGGCGAGACCGTCCGGCTGACCCCGGCCACGGCGGCGCGCCTCGGCATCGCCATCGTCCACCAGCACCCGGCCGTGCTCCCCGACATGACCGTGCTCGAGAACCTCCAGGTCGCGCTGCCGGACTCCGTGTTCGCGGGCGGCGCGCGCGAGACCATCGCCGGACGCCTGCTCGATGGCGTCGGCCTCGAGGTCCGCCTCGGCGATCGCGTGGAGCTGCTGAGCGTCGCGCAGAACCACCTGCTCGAGATCGCCAAGGCCTTCGCGCTCGAGCCGAGGGTGCTCATCCTCGACGAACCGACCGCGCCGCTGGGCCAGGCGTCGGTCGACCTGGTGTTCTCGCGCGTGCGCCGCGCCGTCGCCGAGGGCGTCGCCGTCGTCTACATCACGCACCGCCTCGCCGAGGTCCGCGAGATCGCCCACCGGGTCACCGTGCTGCGCGATGGCAGGCTGCGCGGCGAGGCGGCCGTCGCCGACATCACCGACGACGAGCTGCTCGCCCTCATCGTGGGCCGCACGCTCGACTCGACGTTTCCGCCCAAGCGCATCGCGCGTCCCGAGGACGCGACCGTGTTCGCCGTCGAGCGCCTGACCGGCGACGGCTGTCGCGACGTCTCGCTGACGGTCAAGCGCGGCCAGATCGTCGGCGTGTCGGGCGTCGCCGGGAACGGGCAGCGCGAGCTCCTGCGCGCGCTCGCGGGGCTCGCAGCGTTCCGCGGCCGGGTGCAGCTGGGCGGCGTCGATCAGCGCTCGCGCGACCTGCTGCACGGCGCGACGTTTCTGCCCGCCGATCGCCACGGCGAGGGACTGATGATGAGCCTCACCGTGCGCGAGAACGCCGCGGTGGCCGCGCTGGACCGGTTCCGCGGCCGGTGGCTACTCAGCCGCGACAAGGAGTGCGCCCGCGTCGGGCAGACGCTGCAGTCGCTCGATGTCCGGGCGCCCTCGCTCGACGCCGAGGTGGCGTCGCTGTCCGGCGGCAACCAGCAGAAGGTCGTCATCGCCCGCGCGCTCCTGGCCGAGCCGGCGCTGGTGATCGCCGACGAGCCGACCCAGGGCGTCGACGTCGGGGCCCGCGCCGAGATCTACCGGATCCTGCGCGAGGTCGCCGACGCCGGCATCCCGGTCATCGTGAGCTCGTGCGATGCCAAGGAGCTCGAGGGCCTGTGCGACGAGGTCGTCGTCATGTCGCGCGGCACGGTCATCGAGACGCTCACCGGAGCCGACGTCAACGAGGAGCGCATGATCACCGCCGCGGTTCGCGCCACGGCCCGGGCCGCGGATGCCGAGGCCGCCGGCGCGGTCGGCGCGAATGCCGGCGCCGTGCGCCGCTTCCTCCAGGGCGACCATGCACCCTCGGTGCTGCTGGTCGCGGTCGTCGTCGTGCTGGGCGCCTACATCTTCGCGCACAACGGGCGGTACCTGTCCGCGTTCAACATCAGCACCGTGTTGCTCGCCGTCACCGCGCTCGGATTCATCGCGCTCGGCCAGACGATCAGCCTGCTGCTCGGCGGCATCGACCTGTCGGTCGGCCCGCTGTCGGGTTTCCTCGTCGTGGTGGCATCGTTCTTCATCAACGACGGGAAGCCGGCCGCGGCGATCGTCATCGGCCTGGTGCTGATGGTGGTGGTCGCCGTCGCGGTGGGACTGGTGAACGGCGCGCTGATCCGGTTCGCCCGGTTCACGCCGATCGCGGCGACCCTGGCCATGTACATCGCGCTGCAGGGCCTGGGCTTCGTGCTGCGCGATGGCCCCGACGGCTACATCAACGCCGAGGTGGTCGCGGTGATCCAGTACACGGTCGGCCCGATCCCGGTGGCGTTCCTCGCGCTGGTCGCAGCGGCGCTGGCCGCCGAGGTCGGGTTGCGGCGCCGGCGCTGGGGCCTGCGGCTGCGGGCGACCGGCTCCGACGAGGAGTCGGCGCGCCGCGTGGGCGTCAAGATCGACCGCACGGTGATCCTCGGCTACGTCGCGACCTCGCTGTTCACGGTGCTCGGCGCCGTCATGCTGATGGGGCAGATCGGCGTCGGCGATCCATCGCAGGGCGTGGGTTACACGATGTCGAGCATCACCGCGGTCGTGCTCGGCGGCACGAGTCTGCTCGGCGGTCGCGGCAGCTTCGTCGGCACGCTGCTCGGCGCCGTGCTGATCACGCAGCTGCTCAACGCGACCGTGTTCCTCGGTCTCTCGACGCTGTGGCAGTACGTGTTCCAGGGCCTCCTGATCCTGGTGGCGGCCGTCGTCTACTCGTTCGTGCGGCCACGGCACGGGCCGGCGGCGGCTTGACGAGCCCGGAAAGCTCGTGTTAATCGTCAGCGTACATCGATTCAGTCACACTGCACATCGAGAACCACATGACCACAGCGACATGGGGCACCAATGCCGTCGACTGGGAGGAGCGGGTCGCGATGGATCGGCTCCGCACCGAGCGGCTCGTGCGGCTGCAGGCGGCGCTCGCGACCTCGGAGTGCGGCGCGATCCTGGCGTTCGACGCCCCCAACATCCGCTACATGACGGCGACCCACATCGGCACGTGGGCGAACGACAAGCTGATCCGGTTCTCGCTGCTCACCCGCAACTCCGATCCGATCATCTGGGACTTCGGCTCGGCGGCCAGGCACCACGCGCTGTACAACCCGTGGCTGAACACCACGACGGCCGAGATGGACGCCGACCCGCACGCCCCGCACCATGGCGCCCCGCGGCCGCGGCGCGAGCCCGGGTCGCGCGCGGGGATCTCGACGCTGCGCGGGGCGTTCAGCCCCCAGGCCGGGATCGCCGACGAGGTCGCCCGCAAGATCAAGCGCGAGCTCGAGAAGTTCGGCGTCGCCCGCGAGCCCCTCGGCGTCGACGTCATCGAGCTGCCGATCCTGTTCGCGCTGCAGAAGGCCGGCATCGGCGTGGTCGACGGGCAGCAGATCTTCCTCCAGGCCCGCGCGATCAAGACCCGCGACGAGATCGCGCTCTTGACCCAGGCCGCAGCGATGGTCGACGCGGCCTACGACGAGCTCTACCGGTTCCTGCGCCCCGGCGTGCGCGAGAACGAGGCCGTGGGGCTCGTGGCCAGGACGCTCTACGACCTCGGCTCGGAGTACGTCGAGGGCGTCAATGCGATCTCGGGGGAGCGCTGCTCGCCGCACCCGCACGTCTACTCGGACCGGATCATCCGACCCGGCGACCCGGCGTTCTTCGACATCCTGCACAGCTGGAACGGTTACCGCACCTGCTACTACCGGACCTTCGCGGTCGGCTCGGCGAGCTCCGCCCAGAACGACGCCTACAAGCGCGCCCGCGAGTACATGGACCGCGCGATCGCGCTCGTCCGACCGGGCGCGACCACCGCGGACATCGTGAAGGTGTGGCCCAGGGCCCAGGAGTTCGGATTTCCCGACGAGGAGGCCGCCTTTGCCCTGCAGTACGGCCACGGCGTCGGCCTGTCGATCTGGGAGAAACCGATCTTCTCGCGGCTGGTCTCGATCGATCATCCCGAGGAGCTCAAGGAAGGGATGTTCTTCGCCCTCGAGACCTACTGGCCCTCGGCCGACGGCATCGGCGCCGCCCGCATCGAGGAGGAGATGGTCGTCACGGCCACGGGCTGCGAGGTCGTCACCAGGTTCCCGGCCGAGGAGCTGCTGGTGGCCGGTCAGCGGCTGTTCACCGTCTCGGGGCCGCTCCCCGAGCTCCGCAGCGCGCAGTCGCACCTGAACAGCCCCGAGGGCCGCGGTGACCGGTGACCGGCAGGTCACGCCGCGGCGCATGAAGGCCGCCGTCTACTACGGTGCGCGCGACGTGCGCATCGAGGACCGCCCGATCCCCGAGTGCACCGCCGGCCAGGTGCTGCTCCGCGTGCTGCGCAGCGGCGTATGCGGAACAGATGCCACGGAGTGGCGCTCGGGGCCGCACCTGTTCGCGGTCGATCGCCCGCATCCGGTGAGCGGCCACGTCGGCCCGCTGATCCTCGGGCACGAGTTCATCGGCGAGGTCGTCGAGAGCCCGGGCGGCGGGTTCGCGGTCGGCGATCGCGTCGCGGCCGGCGCCGGCGTGTGGTGCGGCGAATGCCCGCGCTGCGTCGAGGGCCGCACCAACCTGTGCTGGAGCTACACGACGCTCGGGCTCAACGTCGACGGCGGCATGGCCGAGTTCGTCGCGGCGCCCGAGAAGATGCTGGCGCCGGTTCCCGAGGGACTGTCGCTCGACGTGGCCGGGCTGGCCCAGCCGCTCGCCGTCGGTCTGCACGCGGCGCGGCGCTCCGGCGTGTCGGACGGCGACCGGGTCGTGATCATCGGCGCGGGCGCGATCGGCAGCTTCGTCCTCGCCGGCGTGCGCTCGCTGGCGGCGGCCGAGATCACCGTCATCGACTTCCCCGGGCCGCGCCTGGATCGCGCGCTGCGGATCGGGGCGACCCGCGTCGTCCCGGCGGGCATGAACGTCGTCGCCGACACGCTGGCCGGCATCGGCGCGCGCGGAGCCGACGTGGTGATCGAGGCCAGCGGCGCGCCCGGCCAGCTGGCGACGGCGATCCGGATGGTGCGCTCCGGCGGTACGATCCTGCTGGTCGGCCTTCCCGCCAGCCCGCCGGAGGTGGACGTGCAGTCGCTCGTCATCCGGGAGATCACGATCCGCACCAGCAACGCGCACGTCTTCGCCCACGACCTGGCCCCCGCGCTGCAGCTGCTCGCGACCACCAACCTGGGACGCGAGCTGGTCGACTCCGTGCATCCGCTCGACGATATCGCCGAGCAGCTCGAGCGCCTCGCCACCGGTCAGCTCCACGGCAAGGTGCTGTTCGACCCCCAGCGCTCGACGGATCCACCATGAAGGCGGCGGTGTTCCACGCGGCGCGCGACATCCGGGTCGAGGACGTCCCGGCCCCCACCGGCGTCGGTCCGCGCGAGGTCCTCGTGCGGCCCAGCTGGTGCGGCATCTGCGGCACCGACCTGCACGAATACGCGATGGGGCCGATCGTGACACCGGCCGCGCCGCATCCGCTCAACGGCTCGGTGATCCCGCAGATCCTCGGGCACGAATTCTCCGCCGAGGTGATCGAGGTCGGCCGCGAGGTCACCCGCGTCCGCGCCGGCGACCGGATCAGCGCGATGCCGCTGCTCGTCGATCACGAGTGCTACTACTGCCGCCGCGGCCTCGACCACCTGTGCATGAAGATGGCCTGCGTCGGTCTCAGCTACGCCTGGGGCGGCATCGCCGAGCTCGCCGTGCTGCCCGAGCGCATCCTGACCGTGCTGCCCGACGAAGTCAGCGACCTGCAGGGCGCGCTCGTCGAGCCCTCCGCGGTCGCGGCCTACGGCGTCGACGCCGGTTGCGTCAAGCCCGGCGACAGCGTGCTGATCACCGGCGCCGGCCCGATCGGCGCGCTCGCGGCGCTCTATGCGGCGTTGCTCGGGGCGCGCGTCTTCGTCTCCGAGCCCAACCCGGCTCGCCGGGCGCTGATCCGCAGCCTCGGCGTCGCCGAGGTGCTCGACCCGAGCACGACCGACGTGGCCGCCTGGCTCAAGGACCTCCTCCATGGGGTCGGGGTGGATGCCGTGATCGAGTGCTCCGGCAACGAGCGCGCGCTGCAGACCGCCCTGGCGAGCGTGCGCTCGGCCGGCCGCGTGGTGCAGACCGGCCTTCACACCAGACCCGCGTCGATCGACGCGATGCTGCTGGCGCAGCGCGATATCGCGCTGATCGGCACCTGGTGCTATCCGGTCACCGACTTCCCGCGCATCGCCGGATTGATCGCCTCGGGGCGATTTCCCGTCGAGAAGATCGTGACCGCGAAGATCGCGATCGATCACATCATCGAGCGTGGCTTCGACGCCCTGCTGTCGCCGGCCGGCGACCAGGTCAAGGTGCTCGTCAACGCGCGCGGCTGACCGCGGCACCGGAAGGAATGGCGATGAAGGCATTGCAGTTCACCCGGAAGAATCAGCCCGAGGTCGCGGAATTGCCGGTCCCGCAGATCGCCGACGACGAGGTGCTCGTCGCGGCCCGCTCGGTCGGAGTCTGCCACTCCGACATCGACCTGCTGGAGGATCGCTACATCATCCCGGTGCGCTATCCGATCATCCCGGGCCACGAGTGGTCGGGCGAGGTCGTGCGGGTGGGAACCCGCGTGACCGACTTCGCGCCCGGCGACCGGGTGGTGGGCGAATGCGTCATCGGCCGCGATCACTTCGGCTTCTCGATCAGCGGCGCGGCCGCCGATTTCTTCGTCGCCAAGCCGGCCTGGCTGCACCGCCTGCCCGACCAGCTGTCGTACACGATGGGCGCGCTGGTCGAGCCGTTCAGCTGCGCTTACTACGCGCTGGTCCGGGCCGGCAACGTCAACGCGAGCGACACGCTGGTGGTGCTCGGCGCCGGTCCGGTCGGCCTCGCCGTCACGGCCGCGGCCGCGGCGATGGGCGCGGTCACGGTCGTGGTCGAGCCCGATGCGCGCCGCCGTGCCGTCGGGCTCCGGCTCGGTGCCAGGCACGCGGTGCACCCCGACGACATCGACGCCGTGCTCGACGGCCTCACCGGCGGCCGCGGTGCGGATGTCGTGGTCGAGGTCTCCGGGCGCCCGGCCGTCATGGCGCGCGCGCTCGAGCTCGCCGCGTTCCAGGGTCGCGTGGCCTACGTCGGGATCAATGTCGGCGACACCGCCCCCGCCAAGCTCGGCCTGATCCAGTCCAAGGAACTCCGGATCACCGGATCGATCGGCTCACCCGGCGTGTGGCCGGACACCCTGCGGTTCCTCGCCAGCAGCGGGATCGACATGACCCCGCTCGTGACCCAGCACTTCGATGTCGAGCACGCGCTGGACGCGCTGGACGCCGCGCATCACCCCCAGACGACGATCAAGGCGCACATCGAGCTCGCCGCGACCTTGCGGAGCTGATCGCGCCGCCGTCACGGCAGGATGCGCGCCGCCCGGTACTGCTCGATCCTTGCCAGGAAGCTCGCCGGGGTCGAGCGGAAGCCCAGGAAGCCGGCCTGCCGGCTCTTCGTCATGTCGGTGAGCACCTCCATCGTGCGGCCCAGGTCGGCGTCGCTGTGCCACCACGAGGCCAGCCGGCCGAGATCGGGCTCGACCAGCGAGTGCCTGGCGGCGATCTCGCGCCAGGTGTCTTCCATGCCGGCCATCTGCGACTCGAGCGTGCGCGGCTTGCCCTCGAAGCCTTCCCAGGCCAGCCCGAAGCACGCCGCGAGCTGCGGCCACAGCCAGCGCCAGCGGAACACGTCGCCATTGGCGGTGTTGAACGCCTGGTTGCGACCCTCGGGATGGGTCGCCGCCCAGATCATCTGTTCCGATACCAGATCTGCGTCGGTGACGTCGGTGAGGCCGTTCCACTGCATCTCGGAGCCCGGGAAGATGAACGCGCGCCCGAGCTCCTTGCAGATCGTCGCGTAGACCGAGAGCGTGAGCGCCATGTTCATGGCGTTGCCGACGGCGAACCCGATCACGGTGTGCGAGCGGTGCACGCTCCAGCCGAAGCCGTTCCTGGCGGCCGAGGTGAACAGCTCGTCCTCCTGCGCGTAGTAGAAGTTCGGGTAGTCGAGTCGTGGCTCGGCCTCGCGGAACGGCGTCTCGGCCATCACCGCCTTGCCGTAGGCCTCGAATGGTCCCAGGTAGTGCTTGAGGCCGGTCATGAGCGCGACGTGCTCGACCGACCTCGCCGGCTCCAGCGCCGCCAGCAAGTTGCGCACGGTCGCGCGGTTGATCCGGATGTTCTCGGCCTCGGTATCGCGGCGCATCCAGGCGGTGATCGCGACGAAGCGCGGGCGCACGTCGCCCAGGGCCTCGGTCAGCGCGGCGGGATCGAGCAGGTCGGCCTGGATGCGAGTGACCCGGGGCAAGTCGGAGCCGCTGCGCGACAGGCCGAACGTGGTCCAGCCGCTGCGGGCGAGCATGCCGGCGAGCGACCGACCGACGATCCCGGTGGACCCGACGACGAGAGCGCGATTTGCCGACGGCGACATGGTGCTGCAGTCTAGCGTGTTCTCTAAAGGTTAACACCGTCCGCCGCCGGAATGCAGCACCCCCGCGCAGCGCCGCACGGCCGCCGCACTCTGGAGCGAACGCGACCCTCACGACCGCCGAGATGCTAGACACTGCGCTGGTCATGGACAACCTGGGATCGCGCCTGAAGGACATCAGGCTCAAGGCCGGATTGACGCTGCGCCAGCTGGCCCGCAAGGCCAGCGTCTCGCCGTCGTTCGTCTCGCAGATCGAGAACGGCAAGTCGCAGCCGTCCGTCGCCACGCTCTATACCTTCGCGCAGTTGCTCAACCGAAACGGCCGCAGGAACCCGTCGGACGCCTGGCACCCCTCGGAGTACGCGAACCGCGTGTCGGTCGTGCATCCGTCCCATCGCTCGAGCCTCACCATGGCCGAGGGCGTGGTCTGGGAGCGCCTCGCCGCGACGCCCGAGCATGCCGTCAACTTCATGAAGATCACCTACGCTCCCGGCGCCACCTCGACCGCCGGTGGCGACCTGGTCAGCCACGACGGCTACGAGTACGGCTACGTGCTCAAGGGTACGCTCGAGATCGTCGTCGGCTCCGAGACGTTCACGCTCCACGAGGGCGAGTCGATGGGCTTCGATTCGAGGATCCCGCACGTCCTTCGCAATGCCGGCAAGGGCCAGTTCGAGGGTATCTGGTTCGTCCACGGTCGCGAGCGTACGAGCAAGAAGGCCGCCAGGCGTCCGCGCACCACGACGAGTCGGCGCGCCGGACGCCGCTCGCGATCGACCGCACGCTGAGCACGCCTTGCTGTCTTCGATCTCCTTGGCGGCTGCTGTCGAACGAGAAGACGGCCCTACCTGACGGACGCGGAGTCCTGATGATGACGGCCCCGGAGCGATCCGGAGCCGTTTTCATGGCAGCTTGGGGCGGCGGACCGGCGGGACCTCGACGGTGACGAGGTCGTCGGTCGGGGCGATGTCGGTGCAGCCAAGCTCGGCCGTCGAGAACGCCTTGTTCATCGCCTCGACGGTGCGCAGAACGGTGAACATCTCGTTGCTCGCGCCGGCGGTGCACGCGAACAGCGGACCTGCCGGCCGCGCGGCGAGCTTGGCGTAGAAGTCGTCGGCCTGGAGGCGATCGCGCACGATCGCCGGCAAGCCGGGCCCGCGCTGGGTCATCGCCGCGATCCGCGCGATCGGCCGGTTCTTGGGCATCAGGCTCGCGAGCGTCGGGTGCGGCTCGGGAAGCTTGCCGGGGAACACGAACACGATGGCGATGTCGGGAGGCGTGACGCCGGCGTTGCGGCCGATGAAGTGGATCGGCCGTGCGACCTGCGCTGTGAGTGCGAGGCCGTGGACGTCGCCGGCGATGTCGATGTGGAGCGGCTCGTCGCCGACGTCGATGCCGTACTCGCGCGCGACGAGCGTCATCTTGCCTTGGAGCACGCCGTCGATCGCGAACGTGCCGTCGGAGCGGACCGGTGCGATCGCGTCGTAGAGCACGTCCTTGGCCTCGGCGGTCAGCGTGATCCGCACCTGGGTCGGATCGAGCGGGCCGAGCGAGACACGGCCGTCGATGTGCGACGTCGGGTGGACGACCAGCTCGAGCTCCGGCGCGACGTTCGCGAACGCCGAGCGAAGCGGACCTGCCGACGCAACGACGAGGCCGTACGCGTTCGCGAGCGCGAACGTGCCGTCGGCCGCGCTTCGCGCGCGCACCGGGTGGACGAGCTCGACCGCCGCGGCACCGCTCGTCGAGTCGCTGTCGACGTCGAGCGACGCGACGATCTCGGCGCCGGCGACTGGCTTGCCCGACTCGTCGACGACGATCCCGTGGACGTGGACCGGCTTGGGGCGCGGGGCGGGGCCGAGCAGGTTCGGGATGTACGGCAGGGACGCCGCGAGCGCATCGCCGCCGGCGACGTCGCCCAGCCGCCAGCGTGTGCGCGCGATGCGAAAGTCGATCCCCGGCGCGTCGTCGGCGGATGCGGTCGGCCGCCACTTCGCGAGGAGAT
>VBLP01000397.1:14672-21710 GCA_005887925.1 Deltaproteobacteria bacterium
GCCGGCCCGTGCGGCGCGCCCCCGGATCAGGTCGGCTTCGGCGACGAGGTCGTCCTGCGGCACGGCCGTGACCGCGGCGAGCGCGCGATCGTCCTTGGGAGCCGTCGTGTGCGCGACCCCGATCAGCACGATCGCGCGGAGCGCCTCGTCGCTGCATCGATCGGCGAGCGCCTCGGCTTCCTTGAGGTGCTCCATCATCGCCGGGAGGTCGGAGAACTCCATCCGGGTCGCGTCGAACGTCGCGAGCTGCGCCCGCAGCGCGACCGCGCGTGCGCACGGCTCGTCGGGCAGCAGCGTCGACGGCGGCTTGCCGCCGTTGCGCACCAGCCGGAGCTGCCCGAGCGCGCCGGCGAGGGCGGGATCGATCGCGGTCACGAGGTGAGGCGGCGGCGCGTGGCGGCACAGTGCCGGATCGACGAGCAGCGACGACGTGCCTTCGACGCCCGGCACGTCGGTCTCGGCCGCGCGGGCCGCGACGTCGATGCGCGCCATCACGCCGTCGAGGCACGCGAGCTGGAGCGAGCGCTCCCTGGTCGGCGCATCGCACGCGCCGATCCGCACGCGGCGCCAGCCGTCGACGTCGCCGGCGAGGAGCTCTGCGGAGTCCGGATCGCGCTTCGCGATCGCGTCGACGCGCGCGGTGGTCCACACGGTGTCGGGATCGAGCGCGGGAGGCGAGCACGCGCCACCGCTCGTGCGGGTCGCGAGCAGACCGACCGTCCCCGCCGTGCCGACCGCGAGCGCGGCCGCAACGCTGATCACGCGGCGGCGCCGCGCGAGCCTGCGCTCGAGCGCGCTGAGGAGCGCGTGCATCGACGGCCACCGCCGCTTCGGATCGGTCGCGAGCCCGCGCAGCAGGATCGCGCGCACCGGGCGCGGGATCGCGTCCCTCGGCAGCTTCTCCGGGCCGGCGAGCACGCCGGTCTTGATCTCGTCGAGCGTGTCGCCGCGATACGGGCGGCCGCCGGCGAGCGCCTCCCACAGCGCGACGCAGAACGCGAACTGGTCGCTCGCCGGGCCAACGCTCGCACCGGTCCACTGCTCGGGCGCCATGTACGCCGGCGTGCCGAGCACCGCGCCGGTCATCGTGCGCGTGGCCGGGCCCGACACGGCACCGGTGACCGTGAGCGGATCGACGTCGCCCTCGGCGGCGCGCGACAGGCCGAAATCGGTGACCACGATCTTGCCCGCGTGGCTGCGCAGTACGTTCGTCGGCTTGAAGTCGCGGTGGACGAGGCCCGCGTCGTGCGCGGCGGCGAGCCCGCGGCCCGCGGCGACGAACGCCGCGACGATGTCGCGCCACGGCGGCTTCGCGGTCCCGAGCCAGTCCTTGAGCGTGATGCCGTCGACGAGCTCCATGGTGACGAAGTCGGTGCCGTCTGCGGTGCCGACGTCGAACACGGTGATCACGTTGGGATGCGACAGCTTTGCCATCGCGCGCGCTTCGCGGAGCAGCCGGGCGCGTGCGTCGGCGCTCGATGCGTGGAGCAGCTTGACCGCGACGCGTCGCTCGAGGTCCGGATCGAACGCGGCGTGGACGACGCCCATCCCGCCGCTGCCGAGCACGCGCTCGAGCCGGAGCCGGCCGAGCGCAGCGGGCCGGTCGGCCACCGGGGCCGCGCCGGAGCCGGCCGTCGTCGTTCGCGCGAGATCGCGCGCACCCGTACCCGGCGTCACCGCGGCGGTCTCGGCGAGCTCGTCTTCCGACCGCGAGGGCACGGCTCACCGTACATCACGCGCGGCCAGCTTCGATGCGTCGGCGCGGCATCGCGATTCGCGGTGACTGGATTTCAGGGTGGACTCGACGAGCCGGCAACGGCAGCTGACTCGCCAGCCCATCGCGCTGAAATATCTGAGATCACTGGCTAGATCTTGGTAAGACCGGTGCTACGAGCTGCGGCATGATTCGCTCGATTAGACTTGACTTCGATTCGCCGATCGACCGGACCGTCAATCACAACGGGGATCAGGCTGCCGTCAACGCCAGGTACACCGTCGCGACAGATCCGCGTTCGAGATCGCGGTCTGCATCGATCGTGATCGCCTCGCGCTCGCGAGCTGCCTCGAGGCGCGCCGCCCAGATCGCTTCACCGAGCTGGTGTCGAAGCTCGCTTCGATTTCCTAGCGCCGCGTGACGCACGCCGCCGCGTGGAGCGCCTCTCGCTGTCTCTTTGGTCGTGCCGGGCGGTCGGCCCGTAATGCTCCGGGTCGGCATCACGGCGGGTCGCTGGCCTCGTCAGCGATCCAACGCTGGCACCCGATGGGATCACGTGGAACGTCGTCGCGGATTTCTTCTCGGTCGAGATGCTCGCGCTGACCGGGCTCGTACGCTACCCGGTGCTGTTCGTGATCCGCCACCAGCCGCGGAGACCGGCGAGCAGTTCGTCGCTTGCCATGCCGCCGAAGGTAAGCCGTCCGCGCTGCCCATATCATCTCTTACGCGATCGGCCCGGCGCCGCCTGGGGAGCGCGCCGGCTCGACTTCGCACTGTGCTCAGCTCAGCGGCAGCATCGCCGCCTCCACGCGGTCGAGGCTGCCGGGATCAGTCCTGTCGCTGTGGACGCTTGCCACCGTCGGGGGCCTCGCGGGGGTCTCCACTGGCAAGGTGGCGCTCGCCGCGGTGTTGGGGGTCGTCGAGCTCGTGCTCGCGGGGACGCAGAAGGGAGCGTTCGGCCCGACGGCGCACGCGATCACGCAAGTGTTGCACGTCGCGAGTAGCATCGGCGTGGTAGCGGGAGGCTGGCTGCTCGCGCGCTCGGTCCTGCGGCGTGAAGTCGCACCCCACGCCGTGTCGAAGCCGACGCTCGCAGAAGCCGCGGCGGAGTTCCTCGGCAAGCGGCGCATCGCCGTGACCGGGGTGTCGCGCAAACCCGACAGCGGCCACGGAGCCAACGTCGTGTACCGGCGGCTGCGCGAGCGCGGGTACGAGGTCTTCGCGGTCAATCCGAACGCGGAGGTGGTCGAGGGAGAACGCGCCTATGGCGACCTCCGATCCATCGCAGGCGGCGTAGAGGCGGTGGTCATCGCCACGCGGCCCGAGCGCGCGATCGGGACGGTACGCGAGTGCGCCGAGCTCGGTGTCCGGCACGTCTGGATGCACCGCGGGGTCGGCGGCACCAGCGTATCCCGCGAGGCGACCGAGTGGGGCCGCGCGCACGGGATCCGGGTGATCGACGGCGGCTGTCCGCTGATGTTCGAACCGGCGGCCGACGCCGGCCACAAGGCGATGCGGGGTCTGCTCACGCTGACCGGCAAGGTGCCGCGACACGTGCCCGAGAGGAGCACACCGGGAGGCGCCATCTAGCCATTTGGCCTCGAGTTCAGCGGCTACCGGCCGCCCCCCCACCGCAAGCCTCCATCGATGGACGGTGAGTGCATGACGCCGACCGGTTCGCGAAATCCGCGCGGCTGAAAGTGCTGCGCAGCGCACGAATTTCGCGAAGTTTTAGGTCGCCCGGTCGACCCGAGATCACGCACCAGGATGCCAGCCCCAGCGCCGCCGGGGTCGCAGTCACCCGTTGTCGCCGTCAACTCACGCCGCTGCGTGGTGCGTCTTGCGGTCTTCGATCCCTTTGGCGACTGCTGTCGAACGAGAAGACCGCCCTATCTGACAGACGCGGAAAGAAGATGGAACGATATCGTTATCCCTGGTGGACGCCATGAGCGTCGATGTCAAAGGGCGGGTTGGTGGATCGATGGCAAAATCAGCGCTTCTTGCGTCTCTGATCCTCGGCGGTTGTGCGACGGCGGGTCTCGGCATCAACCCACGGATGCTCGACATGCGCAACGATTCACCCATGCTGGTGATGCGCGATGGCGAGGCTGTCGTGCGTGTCACCGTGGTCAACTACAACGACTCGCAGGCGCTGGCGGGCGACGTCGCGGCCCTGGCCGATGTTCCCATCTTCCAGGCAAGGGTAGCGCAGAACAAACCACCCTGCAGCACCGATGTGGCGGTCTACTCGCAGCCTGGTCGGTTCACCGGTCAACCCGTGACGTACATGCGGTCCTGCGACGAGGTTCACAGCATCGCTGCTGGAAAGACGAGCTCCGTGCTGCCCGCGAAGGGCACCAAGGCGGAGGTCATCGAGCTGCCTCTGACACAGAACGTCGATTGCACGAAAGACAACGGCTGCAGAGGCTGGTACATGGTCAGGGTCATCACGAACGTCCCTGGCGCGGGTCCATCGAAGTCGGAGAGTCAGTCTTTCGAGTTCGACCTTTCGACGGGCAAGGGTGTCGTACACTAGGAGGTGTCCAATGGGGTTCGGCAGGTACATTGTTGAATGCGCGAGTGGCGATTACAAGGGTGGGGCCAACAACGTCACCGAAGCCAAAAGGATGGTTGACACCCACAAGAGGTCGCAGCCTACACACAATGTAGACTACTACGACGATCCAGATTACAAGCCTCCGTATCCTATGGCCGACGATCAGGTTGGGGTCGATCAAGCTGCCGAAGCCGCTGGCGAGGATTCGGGGGATGGTGCGGGGTAACATTCCCGCTCATTCCCGCCGATCATCAAGAATGCGCTGTGTCCACGGAGCCGCCGCTCGTGTCGCCGAACTGGCTGGTGATATCTCCTCGGATCGACGTCGCCGCGGCGGCGGTCGAGCTGATCGCCGCGGCGATCGCGATGGTGACCCGTTCAGCGCTGGTAGTTTCGCACGACGATCTCGTGCGCGTGACCTCGCCGGTCCGCGTGGCCTCCGACCTGGCGACGCACGCTCAGCGACTCGATGCGAAATCCGCGGTAGCGTGCGCGTGTGACCGCGGTGTCGGGGTTGCTGAGCATCACCCTGCAGGCCTGGCGGTCGAGCTGCTCGAACAGCTCTGCGACGCGCTCCGCGTCGGCCTCACCGAACCCATTCGCCTGGTAGCTCACGAAGCCCTGGTCCCCGCGCAAGCCGCTGACGTACGGCGGATCGAGGTACACGAAGTCGCCGCGCCGTGCCTGGTCGGCGCACGTGGTGAAATCTCGGCAGGCGATGTCGGCGTTCTGGAGCGCAAGGTGGGCGCGCCGCAGCGAATCGGGCTGAAAGAAGGTCGTGTGCTGCTGGCTGCCATACGGGACGTTGAACAGGCCGGCGCGGTTGACTCGAAACAACCCATTGAAGCAGGTGCGGTTCAGGAACAGCGTACGTGCCGCGCGCTCGACCGGCGGCAGCGTGTCCGGGTGGATGCCGCGCACCGCCAGGAAGTGCTCCCGCGTGTTCTGGTGCCGGGCCAGCGCCGCGAGCAGCGGTTCCAGCTGTTGCTTCACCACCGCATAGAGGTTCATGAGCTCGGCATTCAGATCTGACAAGAACGAGCGCGCTGGCCGGAGCGCGAAGAACATGGATCCGCCCCCGACGAAGGGCTCGTGGTAGGCGAAGAATCGCGAAGGCACGAGTGCTGCGAGCTTCGCAGCTATCGGCGCTTTGCTGCCCGACCATTTCACCAGAGGGAGCGCGGGGCGGCCGCGCGGCCGGCGCCCGACAGTCGTCCGCGGCGCCGTGCGAGCGGGCGAGAAATCGAGCGATAGCTGGCGTTGCGTCACGGCGGGACCCGCGTGGCGGTCGACCAGTCCGAGCAGACCGTCTTGCCGCAACCGCGCGATCCAGCGGGTGACGGTGCCGGGACGAACGTCTGCAGCATGCTGCGCCGCTGCGTCCGCAAACGGCATACCTTGTCGGACCGCAAGCTCGACGCGATGGACGATCGCCTCGCGCTCGCGAGCTACCTCGAGGCGCGCCGCCCAGATCGCTTCACCGAGCTGGTGTCGAAGCTCATCGAGCTCGCTCGTGGCGCTCGAAGCGGTCTGCGCGCATGTTGCCTCGAGCTTTCGGTCCCGACGTGTCATTGACTCATGAGCTCGTTCGCGTGCGTACCTGCGGGCGCGAATCATGCCGGCGGGGTATGACATTGCGAGATATCGAGTGGTTGCGTCCACGTCGACCGGCGGCGGCTGGTCGACGGCCGCCCTTCTTGCATCAGGTAGTTATTACGGCGGGTCGCTGGCCGCGGATGACCCGAACGTCAGCGCGCCCGCGATTCCGCTCCCGGGCCCCTCCGCTTGCTCCACGACACCCGGATACTCGCAGATTCCGCAGCCGATGTCTCAGGCGGCGCCGAGGTCCTTCCACCAGCGCTCGCGGATGCGCTTGCGATAGGCGACGAGGTTGGCGTGGGATGCGGCGCGCTGCTTGAGGGGCGAGTCGACGGGGAAGCCGAGGGCGGCCTCGAGGAAAGCGTAGACGGTGCAGTCGACGACGTGGGGCTTGTCGCCGAGGAGGAATGGCTTGTCGCCGAGCAGCTCGGCGGCGGCGTCGAAGGCGGCGGCGCCGAGCGCGGCGATTTCCTCGACGCTGTGGCGGCCGGTGCCCTGGCTCCGCAGCTTCTTCTTGATGTCGCGGCGGACGATGGGGACGATCAGGCCGGGGATGAACTTCTTGAACTCGTCGCGGGTGGCGGCGAAGCCGTCGTCCGTGCGCCAGCGCATGTACATGGTGACGAAGTAGTAGCCTTCCTCGAAGGCGCGGCGGGTGAGGTGGCCGATCGCGCGATCGTGGCTCGACAGGTCAGCGTCGAGTGCGGGCTTGCCCTCGGCGGCGAGGGCGCGCTCGAGGTGCTCGATGATGTGCTGCGAGTCGCCCAGCCGCGTGCCGTCGGCGAGCTCGACGTACGGGATCTTCCCCTTGGGGGCCTTGCCCATCTGCATCGGCGCGGTCTTGTACGGGATCTCGGTCACCCGCAGATAGCACTCGAGCTTGGCGCAGAACGGGCTGAGGTTGGGGATGTTCCACGGCCGCGTCGGCGGCTGGAAAAGCGTGAGCTCTTTCACCCGACCACGGTACACCGGCGGCATCGTCGCGGGCACGGCCGGACCCGCAAACCGAAGGACCGGCCACGCGGATGCGACGTCGCGGTCAGGGCACGTCGGCGTCGGGCGCGGGGGGATCGTCGACGGGCACCGGCGGCGCCTGCGTCGCGCGGCGGCGGGTGACGAGGAACGCGATCACGGGCGTGAGGCCGAGGGTGAGCAGGAGCCGGATCGG
>VBLP01000398.1:0-8467 GCA_005887925.1 Deltaproteobacteria bacterium
TCGGCGACCAGCTCGCCGGGGACGGTGATCGCGATGTGGTCATCCTGCCAGGTCGCCTGGATCGGCCACTCGTGGCCGGCGGCGTCGAGCCAGACCGCGTGGCTGTAGCGGAAGCCGAGGCCGTCGCTCGACTGGAAGTGCAGGCCGTTCGCGGTCTGCCCGACGAAGCGCTGGCCGGTGATCTGGACGTTGACGGTGAGATCGCCACGGCCGTCGGGCGCGGCGGCGAACCGCCACGCCTGCTCGATGCCGTCCTCGCGGTTGGTCAGGACCTCGACGGCAGCGCCGCGCGTGATCTCGACGGCGCCGCTCGGGCTGGTGCGCGCGGCCGAGCCGCCGCCGAGATCGGTGCCGTCCTCGCGCAGGATGCCGCCGGTCTCGACGCCGAGCGCGCCGCCGACGGTGCGCACGCCCGCGGCCGTATAATGATACGGCGTCAGCTCGGTGATGCCGTCCTGCACCGCGACGTCGTGGGTGACGTACCCGGCGCGGAACGCGCCGCCGTCGGCGTAGAACCCGAGGACCGCCTGATTGGCGATCAGCTGGACCTCCCGCGCCGGCCCGGCGTACAGGTGCCGTGTTGGATCGAGCGGCTGCGTGTCGCCCCCCGGGTTCCCGGGTTCCTGACATCCGGATGCGAAGGCCAGAAGACAGGTCACCAGACCAGTCACCAGCGAAGCTGCACCGATGCGCGACACCACTCTTCGTCGAGTCACAGGTACCCCCGTAGATCTGTCATGATGTGTGAATGGCCACACGCACCGAGGTTGATCCCGGGGCGGTTGGAAATTGTACAGCTTGGAGTCGCGCGGCTGGGTGATCGTTCACACGCCGCGCAGTGAGCGCTTGGACCATACCCGGAAACGCTCGCTGTGCATGTCGCGGACGCCGCGCTCATGAGCGCTTGCGCACGATCTCGATCACGCGGTCCTGCGCCGGCGGCGTGAGGCCCGAACCACTCGGCAGGCAGATCCCGTCGCGGAACAGGCCCTCGGCGATCTCGCCGCGCAGCACCGGTGCGCCGGCAAACACCGGCTGGAGATGGAGCGGCTTCCACACCGGGCGGGCCTCGATGTTCTCCGCGGCCAGTCGGTCGATCACCTCGTCGCGGCTGGCGCCGAACACGGCGGGATCGATCGTCGCCGTCGTCAGCCAGAACGTCGCGCGGCCGTAGCCGGCCTCGGGCATGAACGACCAGCCCGGGAGATCTCCGAGCGCCTCGCGGTAGCGAGCCCGGATCGCCCGGCGCGCCGCGATCCGGCGATCGAGGTCGGCGAGCTGGGCGCGCCCGACCGCCGCGAGAAGATTGCTGAGCCGGTAGTTGTAGCCGATGTCACGGTGCTCGTAGTGCCGCACCGGCTCGCGGGCCTGGGTCGCGAGGTGGCGCGCGCGATCGATCGCGGACCTGGCGGCGCCGAGCAGCATGCCGCCGCCCGACGTGGTGATGATCTTGTTACCGTTGAACGACAGGACCGCGAGATCGCCGAGCGAGCCGGCCGGCCGACTGCGATAGCTCGCGCCGAGCGCCTCGGCGGCGTCCTCGATGATCGCCACGCCATGGCGCCGGCACGCCCGCGCGATCGGCTCCCAGTCGGCGCACTGGCCGTAGAGATCGACGCCGATCAGGGCCCGCGGCAGCGCGCCGGTCCTCGCCGCGCGATCGAGGCCGTCGGCGACCAGGCCGGGATCGAGGTTCCAGCTCGCCGGGTCGCTGTCGACGAACACCGGGGTCGCGCCGACGTAGGCGATCGCGTTGGCGGTCGCGGCGAACGTCAAGGTCGAGGTCCACACGGTGTCGCCCGGCCCGACGCCGAGCGCGAGCAGCGCCAGGTGCAGCGCCGCGGTCCCGCTCGACAGCGCCAGCGCGTGCGGCATGTCGAGCCGGTGCGCGACCTCGGCCTCGAACGCGTCGACCTGCGGTCCGAGCGGCGCGATCCAGCCCGACGCGACCGCCTCACCGAGCAGCGCGAGCTCGCGGCCGGTGAGCTCGGGCGGCGACAGATAGATCCGCGGGCTCGGGCTAACGGTCATCCGGGCACGGCGAGCGCCGGCTGCGACCCGGTGGCGCGCCGGGGCTTGGCCACGTCGAGGAGCTCGCGCGCATCGGCTGGCTCGAGCGCCGGCGGCACCGTCAGATCGAGCACCACGCCGCTGGCGACGACCTTGCGCGCGGGCAGGTCACCGCCGGTGTACTCGGGCACCAGCCCGCGCAGCGCGATGCGGATCGAGCCGGCATCGCCGCCGTCGACCAGGCCGAGCAGCGCGTCGAGCCCGCGCGCCACCTCGGTCCACGCCGGCGATGCGATGCGGCCGATGAAGATCTTGGGGTGCTTGGTCTTGTCGGCGTGCTCGGCGTCGGTCGCGAGCTGCTCGAACAGCTTCTCGCCCGGCCGCATGCCGGTGAACTTGATCTCGATGTCCTCGGGACGCAGCCCCGAGAGCCGGATCAGGTCGCGCGCGAGGTCGACGATCTTCACCGGCTCACCCATGTCGAGGATGAAGATCTCGCCGCCGCTGCCCATCGCGCCGGCCTGCAGCACGAGCTGGCTGGCCTCGGGGATGGTCATGAAGTAGCGCTTCATGTCCGGGTGGGTCACGGTCACCGGGCCGCCGGCCGCGATCTGCTGCTTGAAGATCGGGATCACCGAGCCGTTGGAGCCGAGCACGTTGCCGAACCGCACCGTGACGAACCGGGTCTTGCTGCGCTGGGCGAGCGCCTGGATGTAGATCTCGGCGACCCGCTTGGTCGCGCCCAAGACCGACGTCGGGTTGACCGCCTTGTCGGTCGAGATCAGCACTAAGCGGTCGACGCCGAACCGATCGGCGAGCGCGGCGATCAGGCGGGTGCCACCGACGTTGTTCTTGATCGCCTCGCCGGGGTTGTGCTCCATCATCGGCACGTGCTTGTGGGCAGCGGCGTGGAACACGATCGACGGTCGCGCCGCGCGGAACAAGAGCTCCATGCGGCGCGCGTCGGTGACGTCGCCGATCTGCGGCTCGATCGCGAGATGGGGGAACGCAGCGACCAGCTCGCGGTGGATCTCGAACAGCGCGTTCTCGAAGCGCTCGACCAGCACGAGCCGCGCCGGGGTGTAGCGGCAGACCTGGCGGCACAGCTCGCTGCCGATGCTGCCGCCCGCGCCGGTCACCATCACCACCGCGCCGCGGATCGACGCGTTGAGCTGGTCGTCGTCGAGCTGCACCGGCTCGCGGCCGAGCAGGTCCTCGATCGCGACCTCGCGGATCCGCGACAGGTTCACGTGGTCGCCGACGATCTCGTAGATCCCGGGGATGATCTTGGTGTCGAGGCCGGCGTCGCGGCACCGCATCGTGATCGCGCGGATCTGCGGGCCGGGCGCATTGGCGATCGTGATCAGCACGCGGGTGACGCGCTTGCGCCGCGCGATCTCGGCGACCTGATCGATCCGGCCGAGCACCGGCAGCCCGCCGATCTGCGTGCCGACCTTGAGGTGATCGTCGTCGAGGAAGCCGACCGGCTGCAGCGCGAGATCGGGCCGCCCGGCGATCTCGTGCGCGACCACGACGCCGGCCTGGCCGGCGCCGAGCAGCAGCACGCGCTCGCGCTTGCGGCCGGCCGAGCGCAGCATGCGCTCCTGCCGCTCGCCGATCATCCGCCGGGTCGCGCGCACCGCGACCATCCCGACAAAGCACAGGCACAGGTTCATGCACAGGACGCCGAAGGGTACGACGAGGATCTCGAGCCGCGCCGGCGGCGCGAGCCGGATCGTCACCAGCAGCATCGCCGCGAGCACGAGCGCGAGCGCGATCCGCGCGGTGTCGCGGATGCTGATGTAGCGCCACGAGTAGCGCGGCACGCCGAACACGCTGAGCAGCGCGTACTCGATCGCCACCACATAGGCCCAGCCGATCAGCCCCGGCGGCAGCCACGGCCGCGGGATCGAGAACTCGAAGCGGAACTCGAACGCCAGCCAGTATGCACAGGACAGCACGGCGAGGTCGAACGCGACCTGGAGTCCTCGGCGAACGAAACGCGGCATTCGAAGTAACCGTTAGTGCAAAAAACCAGACCGGGTGTTCATTGCATCCCGAACTCCGGCCTGCGCACAAATGCCCGAGTTTCCCTCGTATCCTCGCTGTAGCATTCGCGCACACCGGCACGTCGCCATGAAGCTCTAACGAATCGCGGTCGGTGCCCCATTGTTGCGCATTGCCACGCCACGTAACCTCGAGCACGTTCTCCCAGGAACAAGCAGGAGATCTTATGGGTCGCAGCCTTCGATCCCGGTTCGGAATCGCGATGGTCGTCACATGGTGCGGATGTGGAACTGATACCGAGCAGCCGGGCGCGGCGCCCATCGACCAGGCGCCCGTCGCCGGCAGTGACCTGCTCGTCACGGTCATGAACCGGCCGGGGTCGGTCAACCTGCTCGTCAACGACCACGATCCGGACGGCGATGCGCTATCCGTCACGGCGGTCATGCCCGGCGCACACGGCAAGGTCGCCGTCGCCGGTCCGGTCGCCACCTACACGCCCGCCACGGACTACGTCGGCGTCGATCAGTTCACCTACACGCTGGGCGATGCCCGCGGCAAGACCGCGACCGGGACCGTGGACGTGATGGTGCAGAGCCTCGCGCCCGGCTGCACGATCACCGCGACCGGCCCGGCGACCGGGATGTTCGGCGAGGTGATTCACCTGTCGGCGACCGCCGCGTGCAACACCGGCTCGGCCGAGGTCCAGTGGTACCACAAGGTCAACTCGAGCTACGCCGTGGTCCAGCCGTTCGGGCCGGCGCAGGCGCTGGACTTCACCGTCGACATGGTCGGCGACAACCTGTTCTACGCCGTGGCGCGCACCGCAGGTACCTCGCCGGCGCAGGCGACGTCGAGCCCGATCACGGTCAAGACCTTCGACAACACCCCGCAGTGCACCCTGGTCAAGATGACCGCGCCGGTCAATGGCCAGAGCCTGGCGGTCAACGCGCCGCAGACGCTGACCGCGATGGCGACCTGCCCGGCCGGTGCGGTCGCCGAGTACCAGTTCTGGGTCAAGCCGACGAGCGCCAGTGCCTGGCAGGTGCTCCCGGGCTACACCACGGCGAGCGCGATCTGGGCGCCGCCGTCGACCGGCAGCTGGTCGATCCGTGCGGTTGCGCGCAGCACCGGATCGCACGTGCCGTACCAGGTCGCCTCGATGTCGGTCACCGTCACGGTGAACTGAGACACCGTCGCGCGCAGCGCGCGCAAGGTTTGCCGGGTCACCGCGTACCCCGGCCATACCCCGCGCCCGCCGACGCTCCCATCGCGGTCACCGCCCGCCGGCCGATGTCCCGGAGGCGATGACAACCAGGACGTGGTGGGCGCCGTGCGCGCTGGCCACGGCACCGCGATCCACATCCACAGAGCGGCTGCTCGCCCTCGTTCCTGATACGGAACACTGATGCCGGCTCGGCGCGCCGCTACCCGATGCATAGCCGACGCACGGTCAAGATCGCCGCGCAACCGGCCGAAACCCGGACAGGAAGAAAATCGAGGAACGAATGACGATGTGCATGCGCAGTGGGAAATGGACGTTCATGGTACTGGCAGCGGCGCTGGGAGCCAGCGGCTGTTCCGGGGAGCCATCGCCGGATACCCGCGGCGCAGGAGACCGCGGTCACGCTCGGACAGCCGATCCACTTCACGGCGACCGCGAGCTGCCCGTCCGGCACGCCCGAGATCCAGTGGTACCAGAAGATCAACAGCAGCTGGCGGACCGTCGGTCCGTACAGCACCGCGGCGACCCTGGCGTTCGATTCCACCGGCTCGGTGGTCGGGACCAACTACTTCTACGCGGCCGCGCGCAAGCAGGGCACGACGACCCCGGTCACCGCGTCGGCCACGATCACCGTGCGGATCGACGACAACGTGGCGTCGTGCACGGCGGTGAGGCTCACCGCGCCGGCCGGCGGCGCGACCGGCAACGTCGGCAGCGCGATGACGCTGTCGGCGCTCGCGACCTGCCCGGTCGGCGTCGTCCCCGAGTACCAGTTCTGGGTCAAGCTGTCGTCGACGTCGGCGTGGACGATGCTGCCCGGCTACACCACCGGCCCGTCGAGCTGGACGCCGTCCAGCGCGGGCAGCTGGAACGTCCGCGCCGCGGCGCGCGCCCAGGGCGCGCACGTCGCCTACCAGGTGCTGTCCGGCTCGAACACCGTGTCGATCGCCGGCCCGGTCAACCGCCCGCCCGTCGCCGGCAACGATGGCCTGGCGACCCCCGCCAACAGCGCCGGCACCGTCGACGTGACCAGCAACGACAGCGATCCCGACGGCGACTCGTTCTCGGTGACCTCGTTCACCCAGGGCGCGCACGGCACCGTCGGGTTCACCGGCGGCACCGCGAGCTACACGCCGGCGACCGACTACGTCGGCAGCGACTCGTTCACCTACACGATCACCGACGCGCACGGCGCCACCGCGACGGCCACCGTCAACGTCACGGTCACCAACCTGGCGCCGGTCGCAGTCGACGACGCGATCACCGCGCCGGCCAACGCCGCCGGCTCGGTCGACGTCCTGGTCAACGACACCGACGGCGACAACGATGGCATCAGCGTCACGTCGTTCACCCAGCCCGCGCACGGCACCGTCGGCGTCGCCGGCAGCCTCGCGACCTACAGCCCGGCGACCGACTACGTCGGCAGCGACTCGTTCGGCTACACGATCACCGACGGCCACGGCGCCACCGCGTCGGCCACCGTCCACGTCACCGTGACCAACCTCGCGCCGACCCCGGCCGACGACACGCTGCAGGCGCCGGCCAACGCCACCGGCTCGGTCGACGTCCTCGTCAACGACACCGACGGCGATCACGACGCGTTCAGCGTCACCTCGAACACCCAGGGCGCGCACGGCAGCGTCGGCTTCACCGGCAGCGTCGCGACCTACAGCCCGGCGACCGACTACGTCGGCAGCGACAGCTTCACGTACACCGTCACCGACGCCAACGGCGGCACCGGCACCGCGACCGTCCACGTCACGGTGACCAACCTCGCGCCGGCGGCGAACGACGACGCGATCAGCACCCCGTCCAACGCGGCCGGCAGCGTCGACGTGCTGCTCAACGACAGCGACGGCGACCACGACCTGCTCACCGTGACGTCCTACACGCAGGGCACGCACGGCAGCGTCGGCTTCACCGGCAGCGTCGCGACCTACACCCCGGCAGGCGGCTACGTCGGCTCGGACGCGTTCACCTATACGATCACCGACGCCCTCGGCGCGACCGCGACCGCCACCGTCCACGTTACGGTCCGCTCGGTCACCCCCGGCTGCACGATCTCGATCGCGACCACGACGTCGAGCCCGGTCTACGGCGCGAACATCCACTTCGTCGCCACCGCCGCCTGCAACACCGGCGCGGCCGACATCCAGTGGTACCACAAGGAGAACTCGACCTGGCGGATCATCCAGGCCTACAGCTCGCTGGCCACCCTCGACTTCACCGCCGCCGTCGTCGGCGCCGACTACTACTACGCCACCGCCCGCACCCATGGCACGACCACGCCGGTCACGACCTCCAACACGCTGACCCTCCAGGTCGCCGACAACGTGCCGTCGTGCACCGCGATCCACATGACGCAGCCGGCCTCCGGCGCGACCGGCCACGTCGGCGTGGCGATGACCCTGGCGGCGGCCGCGATCTGCCCGGTCGGCATGACGCCGGAGTACCAGTTCTGGGTCAAGCTGTCGTCGTCGTCGAGCTGGACCATCCTGCCCGGCTACACCCAGACCACCGGCTCGTGGACCCCGCCGAGCACCGGCACCTGGAACCTCAAGGCCGCCGCGCGCGCGGTCGGCGCCCACGTCAACTACCAGGTCCTGTCGTCGGCGATCTCGACGACGATCAGCCCGTAGGGCGACGCGCTAGTCGGCCTCGGTGGCCTCGGTTCGCCTGTCGCCGGTCGCGGCGGGCGACGCCGGCGCAAGTGCCGGCGCCGCATTCGTTGCGGAGACCGCAGCGGACGGCGCGGGCGCGGTGAGGAAGTCGACCATCGCCAGGTTGAAGCTCACCGGGTCCTGCCACAGCGCGAAGTGGCTCGCGCTGTCGAACACCTTGAGCTGACCGTTCGGGATCAGCCGGGCCATCTCCTGGATCTGGTCGAGCACGATCACCTCGTCGTGATCGCCGTCGGCCATCATCACCGGCGCCTTGATGCTGCGCAGCTGGTCCCGGGTGATCCCGGTCGGGTTGCGCCACAGCGGCCGCAGCGCGTCGACCAGCGCGTTGTACGGCACGTCGCCCCGGGACAGCCGCTCGTAGTCGCTGCGGCACCGCACCGTGTACGCCGCGAACGTCGAGCTCGGCGCGCTGCGCGGCTTCGAGCCGCTGGCGTCGTAGTTGGCGGCGAACACGAACAGCCGATCGACCCGATCCGGGTACGCGATGCCGAGCTTGAGCGCGACCTCGCCGCCGTCGCTCCAGCCGACCAAGGACGCGCGCTGG
>VBLP01000398.1:8556-12875 GCA_005887925.1 Deltaproteobacteria bacterium
CCGAAGTGCGCCGAGTTGCCGAGCCCGCCGTGCAGGAGCACCACCGGATCGCCCTTGCCGTAGACTGCATAGAAGATCCTGGCGCCGGTGACCTCGACGCTGCCCTCGGCGTCGGCCTTGGGCATCGGCGGAGGCGCCGGCAAGGTCTGCCAGCGCGGCTTGGCCGGCCGCGCGGTCGCCGTCGCCCAGGACCAGGAGATCAGGATCATGAGCGCGAGGACGACAACCCGCAGCGCAGTCACCGCTCCATCATCCATGATCGCGCGCCGGCTTGCGAGAGCTTTGCAGCCGGCAATGCGATCCCGGCCGCGATGATCCGGCCCACCCGCGTGACGAACCCGCCGCGGTTCGCGGAGACCGGCCATGGCGCGGCGCGGGGATTCCGAGCTCACCGCGGCGGGGCCGGCGGAGCGGGTGCCGCGACCGGAGGCACCGGCACACCCCGGCAACCGGAGGTTTCGGCCACCGGCTGGTCCGAGCTGACCGAGATCGATCCCGCCGGCCCGTCGCAGTGCAGCGCCGGGACGCCGCCGGCCCGGTTGCTGCGCAGCGCCAGCGCCGACAGCTTGTGGTCGCCCCGGACGCTGGCCGCCACCAGCGCGCCGGCGGCCCCGCGCACGTCGTTGTCCTCGACGGAGACTCCCGACATGTCGGCGATCACCGCGCTGGCCTGGACCACCGGGATCCCCGGTGCCACGGCCGCGAGATCGATCACGTTATGGCGGACCACCACGCCGCTGACCGAGATCGCGCCGATCACCGGGTGCGGGGTCGCCTGCGCCAGGGTGTTGTCGGCGATCGTGATGTCGTGGGGGACCTGGCCGTTGGTGTGCTCGGCGCGGAACACGAAGCCCGGGTCCGAGCCCGCCCCCCGCGCGATCGAGTTGCGGACCACCCGGAGGTTGCTGCCGCGCCGGATCACCGAGATCGTCGGCTTGGGTCCCGCCCTGGGATGCGACGTGATCTGGTTGTCGGCGATCTCGACATCGGCGACGTTGAGCATGGCGATGCCGCCGCCGTCGAGGGTCGAGCGCTCGACCAGCAGCCGCCGCGCCAGCTCCTCGCCGATGCCGGTCAGCGTGATCGACCATGCGCACTGCGCCTCGGGCGGGTGGTGGATCGTCAGGTCGACGAGCGCGACGTCCTCGATCGAGCCGTGCCCGGTCGGCTCGAAGTCGATCGAGGTGTCGCCGGTGCCGCTGATCGTGTCGCGAACCAGCGTGATGTCGCGCAGCGCGCGCTGGATCCCCACGCCCGAGCGATCGCAGTCGACGAACTGCGTATCGGCGACCACGACGTCGGCGACCTCGTGGCCGACCTCGCCCAGCAGGCGCAGGCAGTCGCCGCCGATGCCCTCACCGATCTTCTGATCCGGCCGGCGCATCGGCCCGAGCGTCACGTGCGAGATCACCACGTCATGCGTCCCCGGCCCGAGCTCGATGAGGTGCGTCTGCTCCTTGGTGTCGGTCGCGTCGAGCCCGTCGATCACCAGGTCGCGGATCACCACGTCGTGCGCGTTCTTGAAATAGATCACACCCCACTCGCGCCGGTGGCCCTGCCCCGACATCCGCAGCACCGTGCGCGCGCCCGCGCCGCGGATCGTGAGCGGGCCCAGGCCCGGGCCGTCGCCGCCGACGACCTGCACCGACCCGATATGGCCGACCGCGCGCGCCAGGTGCCACACCCCCGGCGGCACGCAGACCTCGGCGCGATCGGCGATCGCCTTGTCGATCGCGCGCTGGAACGCCGGCGCGTCGTCGCCGCGATCGTCCGGCACCGCGCCGTAGTCCGTCGGGCTGACACAGCTGGCCAGGAGCGCGAGCAGCATGTGGGTTAGACGCTCCCCCGCTCGACCTGGCGATCGATCTCGCGGGCGATCTTGTCGCCGAGCCGGATCGCGTAGTCGACCTCGGCGTCCGCAGGTGCGGCGACTGCAGCCCCTGCAGCCGCTGCAGCCCATACCGGCCGCGATCCGGCGCTGCCCGGAGCAGCGTCTGGCCCGCGTCGAGGATCGCGCCGCCGACCGCGCGCTTGAGCCTGCCGTCCGTCTGCGTCGACAGGTGCGCGAAGTCGCTCAGCATGTCGACCGCGATCCGGCCCGTCGTGCCCTGGATCGTCAGCGTGCGGCGGTTCTGCTGGCAGTTCGCCGAGAACTGGAAGGTGCCGATGCAGCGCTCGCCGCGCAGCACCACCACCACCTCGTCGGCGCGCGCCCCCGGCGGCGCGCTCGGCGTGCGCAGCGCCGTCACGCTCGCGAGCTCGAGCGGCCCCGCGAACCAGTGCGTCAGGTACAGCTCGTGCGGCATGGTCTCGAACCAGCGTCCGCCCGGCAGCCGGTGCGACCAGTGGCCCTCGCCGACCAGCATCCGGTCGACCGACGCGTGGGTCAGGAACTCGCGGTGGACGCGGATCACCTCGCCGATCCGGCCGTCCTCGACCCAGCGCTTCGCCATCTGCACGCTGCGCAGGAACTTGGCGTTGTGGATCACGCACAGCCTGGTCTTCGCGTCGCTGACCGAGCGCGCCAGCCGGTCCCAGTCGGCGACGTCGGTCACCACCGGCTTCTCCATCACCAGGTGGCGGCCGCCCGCCACCGCCTGCTGCGCGATCGCCGCGTGGCTCTGCGGCGGCGTGCACACGTCGACCACGTCGCACTCGGCGATCAGCTGATCCAGCCGGTCGTAGACCGTGGCGATCTTGAACTCACCGGCGCGCTTCCGGGCCTGCTCCGCGTTGGTGTCGATCACGCCGCGGACCGTGAACCCCGGCGTCTTCTGCCACGCCTTGATGTGCGCCTCCGAGATCAGACCGCACCCGACGATGCCCACGTTCAATGTCATCGCTGCCTCGACTTCCTCGGCGCATTCCGTCGATTCCTGACTCGGGTCATCTTCATCCTCACTCGGTCATCGGCTTTCCTGCACAACGCTCACCGTCACCTCGGCGCTCCGTCACGCCGGTTCGCGACGCCGCCCTCGTCCCGGATCGCGCGCGCCGGTGGTTCCTGCCGCCGGCTCGCCGAGCGCACTCCGGCGTCGGCCAGCACGCGCTCGATCACGTCGGCGACGTGGTGGCGCGCGCGCCCGCGATCGTGCACGTGCCGCTCGACCAGCGCCTGGCCGGCCTCGGCGCGCGCCGCATCGGGCGCCAGCAGCTGCTCGACCGCGCGCGTGACGTCCGCGATCCGGATCGGCACCGCCGCGCCGCGCTGGACGTACTCGAACGCGAACTCGTGGCCCGGGATCTCGAGCACGCCGATCGGCTTGCCGAACATCAGCGCCTCGAGGCCGACGGTCGATGTGAACACCACCACCGCGCGCGCCGCCGCGATCGCCGCGAACGTGTGACCGCTCTCGAGCACGGTCACCTTCCCCGCCATCGGGCTCGCCGCGGCGACCCGCGCGTAGTCCTTCGGGTTCTCCTGCATGTGGTTCTTCACGATCACGGAGATGCCGCCGGCCCCGAGCACCGGCGCCGCGCCGGCGAGGAAGCGCGCGAACAGCGCGAGCTTGGCCTCGTTGGTGCCGTAGCCCTGGATGTCGATCGGATTGGACAGAAACGCCACCGGCGCCGTCGCCAGGCCGAGCGTCCTGATCAGCTCGTCGCCCTTCGGCCGCCAGGCAAGGGCGTCGAGCCCGTCGAGCCGCGGCGTGCCCGTCACCGCGATCCGGCTCTCCGGAACCTGGCTGAAGCCGACGAAGAACTCCTTGCTGCCCTCGCCCCACGCGCACACCGCCGACGACACCGTCGCGCCATAGCGCGGCCCGGTGTAGCTCTCGAGCTGCGGGAACCGGATCCCCTCCTGCATCAGCACCGTGCGCACGCCTCGCCGGTGCAGCTGCCCGACCAGCGCAAAGTACGGGAACACTGCGTCATTGGGGATCACCACCACGCGCGCGCCGTGCAGCATCCAGCGCAGCCGCGGCCCCAGCCCCAGGCTCCACGCCAGCCGCTGCGCCAGCCCGCGGGTCCAGCTCGCGCCGTCGTCGGCGCCGGCTGCCGCGCTCGAGCCCCGCGCCCCGGCGGCGGCTGCAGCAACCACCGACGCGGCGCCTGGGCCGCTTGCCGTCGATGCAGCGCTCGAGCCACCGGCTGCCGGCGCTCCTCCCGCCGAGGTGCCTCCCGGGACGAGCGCCATCGCCTGACCTCCGGCGCTCCGAGGCTGCGGCGGTCTCGGCCGCGCCGAAGCTCCAGCGGCACCGTTGCGGCGACGCAGGTTGAACGGGATCGCCCGCCGCGCCCCCGATTGCTCGGGCGTGTCGAAGCCACGCAGCTCCGCCAGCGACACCAGGCTGCAGCGCACACCGCGCCGCCCCAGC
>VBLP01000411.1 GCA_005887925.1 Deltaproteobacteria bacterium
CCACCAGCTCCTTCTGCAGATCGGTCGCGCCCGGCGGTGGATTCGACGGATCTGCGATCCCGGTGTCCTGCTCGACCCGCGGCAGGAACGACGTGACGTGGAGCCCGGGGTACGTCACGTGCTCGCCGACGTCGATGAAGCACGGCGAGGTCTTGTCGACGATGTGGTGGACCTCGAAGCGGGTCACCTCGAACAGCCGGTTCTGCACCGGGTCTTCCTGGATCGCGTAGATCGAGAAGTGGATCGGCTGCGGCAGCTCGCCGGGGCCTGGGGCCATGTCGATCGGCGCCTGCGCCGGCGTTGCGGGAGACAGGTCGATCTGAATGTTCGAACCTTTGAAGCCATCGACGCAGCCGCTCCCGGCGATGGCCGCCACCACAGCGGAAATTCGTGTAACTCGACGCACGTCGCGCGAGGCCCCCTTTGCCCGAAAAATGGTAAACGTGCTGAAAACCAAAAGCTACTAGTTGGACGCCCTCGATCGGGATGTCCTCGATCTCAGAAGCTTCCGGTGATCACGAGTCCGGCGCGCTCGCTCGCGACGATCGGGGCAACCTGGAGCGATGCCCGCGCGGGCGACTCCTTGCCGGGGCGCAGGTAGAGCCACACCGCGACGCCGGCGGCGGCCAGGCTCCCCGCCGCGAAGCCCTCCGCGAGGTAGCGCTTCGTGTTGGCAGAATGCCACAGCGAGCTCTGCCGAGCGTCGTCCGGCTCGACCTTGGCCTTGTCGTACGTCGACGACGCCCACAGCTCGAAGCCGAGCGCGGCGCCGGCGAGCCCGACCGCGGCGCCGCCGAGCACGAACGGAGCGAGCCTGCTGCGCGGGTGCTCGGCGACCGGCGGGGATTCCGCCGGCAGCTGCGCTGCGGCGTCCTTGACGGGCGGCCGGTCGAGCGCGGCCGCCTTGAGCCTGGGGATCTCGATCGACTTGACGTCGTGCTCGTTGCCGACGGTGATCGTGCTCGACCACTCGGCATTACCGGGCGCGCGCGCCGAGATCTGGTAGCTGCCGCCGTCGATCGGCAGCGCCTTGTTCCACGCGCCGGGGTCGACTCGCTCGCCGCCGCGCGTCACCTCGAGGCCGGCGACCCGGTTCTCGGGCGGGACGCTGATCGTCAGCGTCGACAGCCGCGGCTCGAGCTTGGCGGCCTTGCTCGCGGCGGTCTGGTGGTGCTGGCGGGTCGGCTCGTCGGCGGCGCTGCGGGTCTGCCGCTCGGCCTCGAGGAACAAACCCCACGCGGTGGCGAGCTGGCCGTTCTTCTCGCGGCACGCGGCCTGGTTGAGCAGCGTCGCGATCGTCGGGTCAAGCTTCTGGCTGGCGTCGAACGCGGCGCACGCCTCGGCGATCTGACCCTTGGCCATCAGCTCCTTGCCCTGGCGAAACAGCGTCTCGGCCTGGGCGCCGGACGGCTGCGCCTGCGCGGTGCTCGACAGCGCCAGCCAGGACGCCAAGGAGATGATCAGCTTTCCGTACCTCATGAGGACCTCGAATCAGGAAGCTACTAGCGGCGGTTGGGGATGCCCTCGCCGTCGGTGTCGTTGGAGCCGGCGCCGGGCTTGCCGGGAGGCGGGGCGGATGTCGCCGGGGATGCGGCCGGGGTGGCTCTCGCCGTGCCGCGCCGGGCGCTCCAGCGCGGTCCGCGCACCAGGTCGGTGACGTCCGGGCCAAGCGTCCACGACACCACGTCGTCGCCGGTGCCGGGGACACCATCGGGCCCGAACGACAGCACCCCGGCGATCTGATCCGCCGGCTGATCGGCGCACACGATGCGCAGCGGATGGCCCCACGGATCGAGCGCGGCCCCGCCGAGCGCCGCGGCGTCGGGGCATCGCGCGCCCGCGTGGCTGTGCGACCAGGCGACGAAGCGCGACAGCGCGTCCTTGATCTGCGCGACCAGCGCCGCGTGGAGATCGGGCGGCGGCGACGCGGGTGGCGGGGAACCGGCGGGCGGTGTGACCTCGGGCATCGCGGCGCCGGGTGCGGCGGCCGAGCTCGGCGCAGATGGAGGCGCCGGCGCGGCCGGTGCCGGCGCCTCGCCGGAGATCGCCGGCTCGGAGCGCAGCGCGAGCACCGTGCCGAACGCGCCGCCCGCAATGACGGCGGCGATGTTGAGCACGATGCGGCCCCGCGACCACCGCGGCCTGGCCCGCGTCTGGCCGCTGCGGGCCATGCCGGACAGCGTGGTCGGTGTGAGCTGCACCCCGCGGCCACCATATCAAAGCTTCGGCGAGCCGTGCGCGACGAAGCTTTGCTGCGCGAGCCAGTTCCACGCTCGATCGCCAGAGATCCCGAGCGCTTCGCTGTCGCGCTGACGGTTTTGCGCGATTTTGCGCATGACCCGTCAATTCGACCGGTGGCTGCCGCTGCTGCTTCCGCTTCCGCTGCCGCTTCGCTTCGGCTGCCGCTGCCGCTACCGCTACCGCTGCCGCTTCGGTGCCGCTTCGGCTGCCGCTGCCGCTACCGGTGCCGCTTCGGCTGCCGCTGCCGCTGCCGGCGTAGACCTCGGTGGGTCCGGGAATGAGATGGGAGGTGGGCATGCCGAGGTTATCGGCAGGAGGTGGGTGGAGGTTGCGTGGAGATCGATGGTCACGCTTCTTCTTCGTCGCGCGGGCCCTTCGGCAGCTTTCGCGTTCGCCTTGGCTTGAGAGCCCCGGTGCTTCTGCCAGCGCGGTACCCAAGCCCACCAGCGATAATCGTGTTCATAAGATGGCCCGCGTAATCCGGGTGGCCTGCCCAGAACAGCGCGATTGTTCCGGCGACACCAACGGCGAGCGCACCGATCACGAACCAGTATGCTCGCCCTTCGTTTGTCTCTTGCTGAGCCTGCGACCGCTCCCATTTTGTAAGTCTGTGCGCTCGTTCCTTCTGGTCGTTCGCCAGGATCAGCTTCTGAGTTTCCGGTAGCAACGCGCCGAACGCGACGACGAAGCCGATGGCCCACGCTGCACTGACATCCCAAACGCCGTCTCGAAAAGCTTACTTGCGGCCTCTCTGGGTTCACCAGGGAGCTCGGCCGTTGGGTCGTCTGCGGCGACCAGATCAGTCTTCGGCTCCACGATGTCGGACGTGGTTGGTGACTGATGTGCTGACCGATCGTGCGGATCGTCCTTGGGCACCGAGATCCCCCGTTGAGATGGTTCGCGCGAAGCTAGACGCCACGCGCGCCAGATGCAACGGGTAGTCGCTCACCAGCAAATGGTAATGGTCCGATGCGCGAACAAATTCGACGCAGACCTCGGCGGATCTGCGACGCAGCTCATCGTAAAGTGCCTGAGCGAACGTGAGCGCCTTCTGTCTAGCCTCGGTTGTGTCCTCGAAGTCGATCCGAATGTCGCCGGGGTCACCCGTTGGACTCGGCGGGGTCAGGATGACCCTACCCCAGTCGCCTATCTCAAGCGTCTTGGTCTGGGCTTCGGTCTCGGCTTCGTGCAGCCAGCCCAGAACGTGGCGGTCCCTAACTGCGTCCGCCTCCCATGGAGCCTTCCAGCGCTTCACGAAACGATCTTGGCGGTGTTCCGCCACGGGTGCAAGCAAGCAAGTAAAGCAAGCATGCTGGCATGCTGGCACGGCGCTTCCAGCCATGACGAAAATGGTACCGTAACCGACTGTCATCATTAGACCGGTAGCGTTGCCCCGACGGATGGCCAGTTGCCGCCCAGTCTTTCGCTGAGCACCGGTCATAGCGGCAGGTTCGAGCGACGATGACACGCTGCCGCTGCCGCTGCCGCTGCTTCGGCTGCCGCTGCCGCCTCGGCTACCGCAGCCGCTTCGGCTGGCCTTCCACGCCGCGAGCGCCCGCACGCTCGTGTCGTCGCGCGTGTCCACATCAGCTCCCCCGTGATGACCCCGCGCCGGGGCCCGTCGCCCTTGCGCCGCTCTCGCGCACCGTACCGCGCCGAGCGCCAAACCGACCGGCGTGACGCGAGCGGCATCCCCATAGCTGGAGCCATCGACGAGTTGCGGCCGCCGGTGCCCGCGCTCGTCACGGCACGTGCGCTCCGCGGCGGCGTCGGGCGACGACGGCCCCCGGCGCTCGGGGGCGAATCACAAGGAGCTTCCGATGTTCGATACGCTCGAGATGTCACTCACCGTTCTGGAGCAGCTCGCTCCCATGGAGTCCAAGATCCGCCAGCGCCGCAAGTCGCTCGCCGACGAGATCGGCCGTGCAGCGGAGTCGGTCGCGCTCAACGTCAGCGAGGCGCGACAGCGCGCTGGCCTCGATCGCGCCGACCTGTTCCGCCGCGCCGCTGGCTCGGCGAGCGAGCTCACCACAGCGCTGCGCATCGCACGCGCGCGCGGCTACATCACGCCAGCGGACTTCGCGGCGGTCGATGCCACGCTCGACCGGGTCCGCGCGATGCTGTGGCGGCTCACTCATTGAGCTGGCCCAGGGCGGAGGCCCCGCCACGGAACGCCCGATGGCACCTGCGACTCCGCGCAGCGATTCCGCGGAATCGTCACCAGACCTGCGCAGACGTCCATCGCCGCAGGCGATCTGCGACGGGACCTGCGATTCCGTGCAGCGATTCCGCGGATCCGCGGAATCGTCACTGGAGCGGCCCGAGACATCGCTGGCGCGGATTGGCTGAACCCAGGACAAGTAGGCCTGACACACATTTGCAACCGATGCTGATTGCCGATGCCGATTGCCGATCCCGACGACCGATGCCGACAAACCGATCCCGATTGCCGATCCCAACAGCCGCTACCACTTCGGCTGCCGCTGCCGGGCTTTGCCCCAACCCGCTGGAGATCCGCCTTTGAGGCAGCCGTCACCCTTTGAGGCAGCGCGTTCACCGTTCGATCGCCTTGCTACAGTGTGGACACGCGCCCAGCGGCCCAGCGGCCGGCGAGGCCACTTGTCCGGAAAGCGGACGAACGGACCCTCGCGTTCGAGTTTATTGCATTGCAGTAAACTCTAATGATTTAGATATGTTACTTGACGGTGTGCCGGTCTCGCGGCAGCATGACGTCATGCTAGAAGAAGAAACGGTTCAGATCCTTGGCGAGCGCTATGCGCTGTGCGTCGCTGAGAAGCGAGACGAGGAGCGCATGCATGGGGATATCTTGGGTCCGTTCCCCGAACATCCCGAATATCTCGCCGAATGCGAGGAGTGGATCAAGACCCAGGGAAGTGATCCGGATGAGCCGCTCTCCCCGGAGTGCATACGCGCACTCGCCCCCAGAGTCCTGGAGGCCGCCAAGAAGACGTGGGCGTTCCTTCAGGAGCACTTCCCGCGGGATCCCAGGGGGCCGACGGTTTTCATGTGAGCAGCGGTCACTTGCCGTGGATCACCGGCCCGCAGTGCGGCCAAGTGGTGCATCGGCTGCGGCACGCAGCTGTCGCTCGGCAAGGCGAACGACGGCGTGCCTGCGGTGAAAGTCGAGATCCGGGCGGCCGCGGTGGAGTCGACCCATCGGCTGGCGCTCAGGCGGCGGCGCAAGTCCATGCGCTGGCGCCGGACGCCGGGACGAGAGGCTCGGCTGGATGGACAACCTGTTGAGGCACGCGGCAGGAGCGGACCCTGGCCACCGGGCCGGCTGGCTCGCTGCGCAGATCTTCAACCGCCACGGTCTTACCGCAGCGGCGACGGCTTCGCGCGGACGCGAGGTCACAGGTCGATGCCGATGCTCGCGTTGGAGCCGCACTCGATGCGCTCGAAGGCCACGTTTCGCATGTTCTGCCCCGCGAGTTCGACGAGTTTCCCGAGCAGCGCGCGGCTGCACGGTCCGACGACTCGGAGCGTGGTGTCGGGCGAACCGAACTCGAAGTTGATGCCGAATCCCGCCTTGGCCATCCCTTGCGCGATCACCTCGATGAAACCCTCGCGGGCGGGTCGCATGTCCTCTCTGCGTTTCTCGGCCGCGGCATCCTGCTTCGCGCGGCGCGCAGCTTCGGCTTCCTGCGCGGCCGCGAGTCTTGCTGCCTGCGCGGCTTCGGCTTTCACTCGTGCGGCGTCGCGCTTTGCCTGTTCAGCTTCGAGTTTTCGCTGCCCGGCCTCACGTGCGGTCTGTTCTGCGCTCGTGCTCAAGCTTTGCCTGCGCTCGCTTGCGGTAGTCCTTCTCGTAGACCGCGAGCCCGCCTCGAGCCATGTCGTCGCCGAACACGACATGATGACCACGGATCTCCGGATCGCCGATCACGTGCCCCCAGGCGGCGAGAGCATTCCGCTGGTCCTCGTTGTATCCGGCCCAGCCAGGCTTCGCTGTCGGCAGCTCAATCCCGACCGCGCGTCCCCGCTCGTAAAGTACCACCACGAACTCGCCGTCCGCGAGTCGGTAGATCATGCTGCCGTCGGACCTGACGGCACTTTCCGCGCCGTCGAGCGCGCGGGTCACCTCCTCCTTGGTGGCCCAGATGATTTTGGTCACATCGACATCACGACGGGGGAGATGCAGTGCGTCCGCCGGGTCTACCGCTCTCGCGTCGATCGCAGCGCCCGCGGCATCGATCGTCGGCGCGACGACCGGCGCGCTGATCCTGGGTTCGCCGCGCTGGTCGTTCTCCTCAGCCGGGGAATGACACGCTCCGATGCCGACGACCACCAAGTAGAGCATGCGCCGCATCGTCCGACGGTACCACCGCGCCTCGCGTGTGTGCGCAGAGTGGCCGGCGCTGCATCGTGCGGCACGTCGGCGGGCTGGTCGCGGCCCGCCGCGGGGAGGGCGCTGTGGCGGTTATCGGCGCGCGCACGGCCTCGCCGGCGTGAAACCGCACGAACGCGGCGCGGCTGCGCGCGAGGATCGTGCGACTGCATGACGGGCTCCTGCGCGCCGATGCCCAAGGCGGCGCGCGCTGACCAGCGTGGAGATCCGGCAACGGCTGACCGCGATGCTCGAAGGAAGGGATCCCCTGCCATGACCACGAGGCGGCCGTACATCGGCACTGAGGTCACCGACACCGCGGCGCGGGACCGAGAGCGCGAGCGAGGGCGGCTCCGTCGAGCTGCGCCCGATCTCACCGACCGCCGCGCCTTCCAGGTGCGACAGGTCGACCTCGTCAATAGCCGCTACCGCTTCGGCTTCCGCTGCCGCTTCGGCTTCCGCTGCCGCTTCGGCTGCCGCTGCCGCTTCGGGCTTCCGGCTTCCGCTGCCGCTTCCGCTTCGGCTTCCGCTTCGGCTTCCGCTGCCGCCTCGGCTACCGCTGCCGCTACCGGTGCCGGTGCCGGTGCCGGTGCCGGTGCCGGTGCCGGTGCCGGTGCCGGTGCCGGTGCCGCGCTTTACCTCAAAACCCCGTCGGAGATCGGCCTTTTTGAGGCAG
>VBLP01000412.1 GCA_005887925.1 Deltaproteobacteria bacterium
TCGCTCGCCGACCGCGATCGCGCGCTGTTCCGCCACTCGCTGTTCGTCGGCGTCGAGATGACCGACAGCCTCGTGCATCGCGAGGGCGAGCTGCTGGTACGCAACATCCTCGGGCTCGACCCGGCCGAGAACGTGCTCGCGGTAGCCGCGCGGCTGCGGCCGTTCCAGGTCATCCGGTTCCTGCTGCGCGACGCCCGGGCGGCGACGCAGGACCTCGTCCGGCTGCTCGAGGGGCATCGCGCGGCCGGCCGCGGCGGCTGCGACGGCGCGCTCCTGTTCTCGTGCCTGGGCCGCGGCGCCCACCTGTTCGGCGAGCCGGACCACGACAGCAGGCTGTTCCGGCAGTATGTCGGCGATGTGCCGGTCGGCGGCTTCTTCTGCAACGGCGAGATCGGTCCGGTCGGCGGCACCACGTTCCTGCACGGCTACACCAGCTCGTTCGCCCTGTTCCGCCGTCGCGCGTGACACGACGGGCGGCGGCGCGATGACGGCCGCAGCTACTGCGCGCCGGGGGCCGCGAGCGGCAAGGGCAGGCTGGACACAGAGAGCAAGTGGCCGCGCTTGCGGGCTCGCCGGGCGCCGCGCCGGCGCTCTCTGGCGAGCGCCAGGAGGTAGTCGTCGAAGTCGACCTGCATGGTGTGGCGCCGCGACTTGACGTAGCGCGCGAACATCCGCTGCCGCTCGTCCTCGATGTCGCTGCGCATGTCGTCGTCGGACGGCAGCGCGTAGCGGCCGGTGAGGTAGTCGGCGACCCAGCGGCCCTGCGCCTCGGACAGCGGCATGATCGGACCGAGCGGCTGCAACAGGCCGATGAAGGCCAGGTTGGAGATGCCGGGCCGGAACACGCGCCGGAACAGCGGCAGGTCGTTGTCGGCGGCGGCCAGGAAGCTCTCGTCGAAGAACGGGAACGTCACCTTGTAGCCGGTGCAGTAGATGATGACGTCGACCGGCTCGACGGTGCCGTCGGTGAACCGCACCGAGTCCCCGAGCAGCTCGGCGATGTTGGGCCGGGCGACGACGGCGCCGTGCGCGACGCGGTTCAGGATGTCGGACGATACCGTGGGGTGCGCCTCGCCGAGGCGGTGATCGGGGCGCGGCAGGCCGTAGCGCTCGACGGGCCCCTGGACCACGCGCAGCATGGCGCGCAGCACGGCGACGCGGATCGCGAACGGCACGTGCGCGCTGGTCGCGAGCGTGTCGACCGGCTTGCCGAACACGTACTTGGGAATGATGTGCGCGCCGCGGCGGGCGGCCAGCAGCACGCGCTCGGCCTGGTAGCTCGCCTCGACCGCGATGTCCATCGCGCTGTTGCCCATGCCGAGCACGAGGACGCGCTTGCCGGCGAACGGCCGCGCGTCGACGAACGAGTGCGAGTGCATGACGGTGCCGGCGAAGGTGCCTGGGAACGGCGGATCCGGCCACTGCGGGTCCCAGTGATGGCCGTTGGCGACGACGAGCGCCGCGTAGCGCCGGACCTCCCCGTCGGCCAGCTCGATCTGCCACGCGCCGTCGGCGCCGCGCACCGCGCGCCTGACCTCGCGGCGCAGCTGGACCCGCGCGCGCAGGTCGAAGCGGTCGGCATAGGACTCGAAGTACTCCGCGATCTGCTGGTGGCCGGGGAAGTCCGGGTAGGTCTCGGGCATCGGATAGTCCGAGAACGCCATCCGGCTGCGCGACGTGTTGATGTGGAGCGTTCGATACGCGGCGGTCTTGCTCTCGCCGTCGCGGTACGCCCACAGGCCGCCGATCCGGTCGCTGCGCTCGAAGCAGTCGACCTCGATCCCGGCTTCGTGGAGTGCCTTGGTCGTGGTGAGCCCCGAGCAGCCGGCACCGATGACGCACGCGTTGGGCAGGTTCCCCACGCCCGCATCGTGCCACAGCTACCGGCTGCGCGAGCGATCGCCGATCACGGCAACGTGACGGTGACGTTGGTGCCGTCGGAGCTCGCCGTGAACTTCTTCAGCGGCCGCGGTGCCGGACCGCTGATCACGGTTCCGTCGAGCTCGTACGTCGAACCGTGGCACGGACAGTCGAGCGTCAGGTTCAATGCGTTGTACGCGACGTTGCAGCCCGCGTGGGTGCACAGCGCATCGAGCGCGGCGAACATCCCGTCGCTGACCTGCGCGACCACGATCGGGTTGGCGTAGCCCTCGGCCTTGCCGACGACGGAGCCGCCGGTCCTGGCGAGCGCCGAGAAGTCGCTGAGCGGGAGGACGATCGTCTTGTTCATGACCGGCGGCAGGTCGACGAGCGCCGGGGCGCTGTCGGTGCATGCCCCACACAAGACCGGGAGAACGACCAGGGCGCTCCCGCCAAGGAAACTCCTTCGAGAAAGAGTGTATGCACCATTGTCATCAGAAGAGGACGTATTTGGAACACAATTTTCCAGTAGAACATGTCTTTTTTGCATGGTGAGAATGCCTCTCCTAACTGTGGGACCTTCCTAAGATTAATACCTATTGCGTGAGATAGATGTGCTTTCAGTCACTTGGATTGTCAGAAAGGTGTGCTTGACAGTACCAGCGAAATTTTCCTATGGTGACCCACATGTCAACCACCCTACACTTTTCCACATGGGCGCAGAAATGAGATTCATAGTCATTGTTTCGCTCGTATCCGCGCTTACGGGCTGCGGCGACAACCTCAACCTCTCAGGGATGCCCGAGACCCCGCCGATGAGCCGGGAGCGAGCGACCGTCACCGGCCACGTCGTGGACGCGAGCGGCGCTCCGGTAGCGGGAGCCACCGTGGTGGCGCGTGCGACCGGCGAGCGCGCGACCGTGGATGGCAGCGGCGCGTTCGTGCTCGACGTCCCGGCTAACACGACGCTGACGCTCGCCGCAACGGGCCCGAGCATGGCGACGACGCTGCTGCAGCAATTCATGATCTCGCCCGACGCGAGCGCGGCGTTCGAGATCCCGCTCGTGACGGGCGACCATATCCGAAGCCTGGTCGCGATGGGCCCGAATACCTCGGGCGGCGCGATCGCGATCTCGCTGAAGTCGCTCTCGGGCGCCTCGATCAGCGCGCCGAGCGCCACGGTCGAGCTCACGCCGAGCAACCTCGGCGCCGTGCTGTACGCGCCGTCGCGCGGCAAGATGCCGGATCCGGATCCCTCGCTGACGTCGATCGCCGGCGTGGCGTGGGCCCTCGGCGTGCAGCCGCACGTCTCGATCATGAAGCTCACGCTGCACGGTATGCCGCAGGTCGAGCCGCCGTACGCCATCGACGATGTCATGTGGCCCGGCACGTTCACCGTCGACGCCGGTGCGCTCACGCTGGTCACGCTGGTCACCCCATGAGGCTCGCGATGAAGTACACGTACACGATCGCACTGGTCGCGGTCATCGCCGCGTGCAGTTCCCGGCCGGCGGATCACGAGCTCGCGACCTCGATCGCGCGTGGACTGGCCGCGGCATGTCCGCTCGGGAGCGACACGGCCGACGAGGCCGCGCGCAACGACTGCGCCGGCAATCTCACCGAGCTCGCCGTGCTGCGGGACGCGATGCGCGAGCCGTTCCTCTGGGGTGGCCAGGCCGCGGGGGCCGGCTACCGGCTCGACACGAGCACGAACAAGTTCAACGCGCGCGTGTGGCGCCGGATGTACCTGTCGACGTACATGTTCGGCACCGACTTCGCGGTCGAGCAGATCGCAGATACGACGGTGCTGCACGTGCCCGTCACGTTCCGCGGCACGATGCCGATCGGCGCGTACCCCTATCCGTTCTGGCACAGCGCCAAGAAGTGGGACTCGTACAACTACGCGACGACGGTCCACTTCATCATCCAGAACGGCGAGGTGGTCGGCGCCCTGCGGTCCGCGGACCAGGACACGACGCGGCCCAAGACGGCGCACGCCTGGGACGGCCTGTGGCAGTGGGAGCAAGGTGGCACGCAGATGCCGTACGTCTCGCTCTATGACTACCTGCTGTCGAAGGACAATCCCTACACCGCGCACCTCGACGAGAGCTACCGAGCGCTCGAGGCCCGGATGCGGCAGAACAACTGCCAGGCCTGCCACGCGCCCGACAACCAGGGCATGTCGGCACAGCTCGAGTTCTTCGTCTATCCCAACCAGGCGCTGGCCGGCCGCCACGACATCATCACGCAGCTGGTGAAGAACGAGATGCCGCCGAGGGGCAACGTCCTCGGCTTGACACCCGGGATCACGGATGATGCGGAGCGCGGTCTGCTGACCGGCCTCGCGCGCGACTTCGAGGCTGCCGGCGACCAGGCCCTCGCGTGGGAGGGCGACAACAAGGTCGAGTTCAAGTATCCCGATCCACAGACGCCGCAGTGATCCTGGACCTGCACTACCCCAGAGCTCGGCTGATCTGAGCCCGTCTCGCGTCGCGTGTTCCGCGATCTCTTCGTTGCCGCTCCTCGAATTACGCCCGGTAGTCCTTCGTCGCGGCGGGTGGCGGACGCGGGTCACGGACCGGGGATCGAGGTGTCCTTTCCGAGCTCGGCCGGCGGCGGCTCGCCGGTGAGCGAGCGCAGGAACGCGACGAGGTCGGCCTGCTCCTCGTCGGTCAGGAGCAGCGGCACCATCGCCGGACTCTTGACGCCGGCGAAGTCGGCCGTACCTCCGCCCCAGTTGTAGAACCGCACGACGTCCTCGAGCGTCATCAGGCCGCCGGTGTGCATGTACGGGGAGGTATTGGCGATGTGGCGCAGCGCTCCGGTGCGGAACAGACCCTTGAGATTGTCGGTCACCTGCAGGCCCATGAGCTTGGCGGTCCCCATGGCCTGGTCGTCGCTGAACTTGCTGGCGCCGTTGAACGCGTTGGTCAGCGTGCGCGCCAGATCGTCGAAGCGACCGTTGTCGGTCCTCGGCAGGTTGATGCCGAGCTGGGGGACGCCGGTGTTGTGGAACTTCTGGTCCGAGAAGATCGTCCCGGAGTGGCAATCGACGCAGGCGGCCTTGCCGATGAACAGCCGGAGGCCGCGCTTGGCGGCGGGCGTCAGCGCGCCGTACTCGCCCTGGACGTAGCGGTCGACCGGCGCGTTGCGGCTGATCAGCTTGCGCTCGTAGGCCTCGATTGCCTTTCCGGCGTTGGCCATGATCGTGTTGATGATGTCGCGATCCTTGGGGTCCATCATCTCCCAGGGACCGTCCGGCGCCATCGCGTTGGCCTTGGGCTTGCCCTGCGCCGGGAACCGCGCGGCGTCGGCCGCGTTCGGATCGAGCGCGGGATCGAGGGCAAGCGGGAAGATCGCGTTGTAGTCGTTGCGATACTTCCGGTACAGCATGTGGGCGTACTCGAGCCGGTTGCCGCCGAAGTTGACCGCGCTCTCGCAGCCGTTGGCGCCCTGGTACCACAGCGAGTCCTCCTTGCCGCCCCAGCTCATCCACTTGTAGTAGGCGACGTTGACCAGGGTCGGCGCGTTGCGCGTCGTCCAGGTGACGCCGAGCGACGTCGAGTTGGGATGGGACCGCGTGTCGGTGTAGTAGTTGGTGACGTCGTGGCAGCTCGCGCACGCGATCTTGCCGGTGTCACCGACCGCGCCGAGCGCGGGGTCGGCGATCGTGAGCGCGTGCGAGTAGGTCTTCTCGAAGAACAGCCGCTGCCCGAGCGTGGCGCACGCCGGGTCGTCGGCGTAGCGGTTGGTCGGGTTCGCCGGCGGCTCACCGAGCGGCCCGAACTGCCGGATCACGTCGAACTCCTCCTCCGTGAACTCGTCGACCATCTTGTCGCTCATGCACCCGGGGAGGGTCAGCGCGGCCACGACAACATAGCTCAGGTTAGAACGCATATATCACCATGGGGAGAGTGGTATTACTTCGCGATCCGCTTGGTCGAGCCCTCACGATACGCGAGCCAGTAGACATATCTGGTATCGACACATACACCGTAGGGGCGTTGTTGATTGCGGGCCAGCGCGGCGGGCGCGCCGCCGTGCTTGGCGACGCGATTGACGCTGCCTTCGACCTCGTTGGACCAGTACAGGCTGGTGTCGTCGAGCGCGAGCTCCTGCGCGCCCTGCTGATCGGCGACCAGGACGGACGGCGCGCCGCCGTCGAGCGGGGCCGTCATCACCGCGCCCTTGAACTGCGGCGGGTTGCCGTGGTTGACCCAGTAGATCGCGGTGCCGTCGGCCGCGATACCCTGCGGCGCGGCCTGCCCGGTCGCGATCGCGGCCGGCGCGCCGCCCTTGGCCAGCCGCATGACCGATCCGTCGGTGAACCCGGGAGCCGTACCGTGGTTGGTCCAGTACACGACGCCGGCGGCGACCGCGATCCCGGCGGGCTCCGTACGTGTTGGTCCAGTACACGCTGCCGTCGTCGGTCGCGATCCCGGAGGGGCCGAACTGCCCGGACGCGAGCGTGACGGGATTGCCGCCCGACTTGGCGACCTTGACGACGGTCCCACCGTTCAGCGTGGTCCAGTACACGTCGGTCTGATCGACCGCGATCCCGAGCGGGTAGTCCTGGTGATCGGCGAGGACCTTCGGCGCGCCGTCACCGGCGAGCCCGACGACCTGGCCGCCGAGGTGGTTGGTCCAGAACACGCCGGTGCCGTCGCCGCAGATGTTGATCGGATAGCCCTGCGCCGTGGCGACGGTCGCGATCGCCTTGCCGTCGGGCGTCGCGTCGCCGGACGCGCCGGCGGGGCGCGCGCCGCCGCAGGCACACAGCGCGGCAGCCGCGCACGCCAGGCGATGGAACGCGGTCATGCCATCACCTCACGGCCTCGGACCGTTCCCCTGCCCGCGCTGATCCAGCACGGAGGACTGGTCGTAGCGGAAGAAGTGATGGCAAGCATCGCACTTGCGGTGTAGCGACTCGAAGACCTTGCGCGCGCTGTCCCGTTGATTGCCGTGCAGCGCCTCGACCAGCTTGACCGCATCGCTCCTCAGCGAATCGGCGTACTCGGTGAACACGAGCTTGCTCTGCTCGGACTCGCCGGGGAGCTCGGGCCACTTGGTGAGGCGCTCGGCGGCGCGGGCCAGCTCGGCCGCGCTCGCGGGCAGCGCGGTGGGGTCGACGTCGGTCTCGCTGTCTTCTTCATGGAACAGCAGGAATGAAATCTTACTGAAGGATGGATTCACGCGGGTCTTCATGAACAGACCGAGCTCGGTAGTCTTGGACTGATCGCCGGCAACCCGCGGCTGCTGGTGTGCGCTACCCGAACACGACACCAGCCCACCGAGCACGATGATCGATATCTGTCTCAGCAACGAGTCGCGTTGTCTTTGTAGAAGTCTTGTATTCAAAAGAGATGCACTCCGCGCCATGACTGATATCATCGTGCCTCGATGCTGCCATTCAAATTCTTGTTGATCGCGCCGGTCGCGGCCGCCGCCGTGAGCTGCGGCCCGAGCCCGTCGCCTCGAACGGTCCGCGCCCTGTCGCCGCGGATCTCGCCGCCCGTGCCGGTGACCGGCCTCGACGCGGCCTGCCGCGACGGCGTCGCCAGCGTATCGACCGGCTGGTCGCACAGCTGCGCGGTGTGCAAGACCACCGAGGTCGCGTGCTGGGGCACCAACTTCCTGGGCAACCTCGGCGTGCCGCTGCCCACCGAGCGACCGACCCCGGCGATCATCGCCGGCCTGAAGGGCGTGCAGGAGATCGCCGCCGGGAGCTATCACACGTGCGCCCGGCTCGGCTCCGGCCACGTCACCTGCTGGGGCGCGAACAACGACGGCCAGCTCGGCGACGACACCAACGCGACCCGCCTGCACCCGGTGATGGTGGCCGACCTCGACGACGCGCAGCAGATCGACGTCGGTCTCGGGCCCGGCCACGCGTGCGCGGTCGTGCGCAGCGGCAAGGTGCGGTGCTGGGGCGTCAACTTCAACTCCCAGCTCGGCGACGGCACGATGACCAACCACGCCGCGCCGGTCGATGTCGCGATCCTCGACGACGCGACGCAGGTCTCGACCGGCGCCTATCACAGCTGCGCGCTGCGCCGCTCGGGCAAGGTCGCGTGCTGGGGCGGCAAGCACGGCCGTCAGGACCACATCCCGTCGCCGGTCCCGCGCGAGATCGGCGATCTCGGCGAGGTGATCCAGATCGCCGCCGGGGGCGAGCACACCTGCGCGCTGCGCAGCGCGGGCACCGTGGTGTGCTGGGGCATGAACGGCGCCGGCCAGCTCGGCGACGGCACGTGGACCGATCACGACGCGCCGATCGAGGTGCGAGAGCTCGGCGGGGTGACCGCGATCAGCAGCGCCTCCAATCACACGTGCGCCGTGCTGCGCGATCGCACCGTCAAGTGCTGGGGTGCGAACGAGCACGGCCAGCTCGGCGACGGCACGACCGACGCGCGCAACGTGCCGGTGGCCGTCCCCGGCCTCGGCGACGTGATGGCGCTGTCGACCGGGCATCGCACGAGCTGCGCGCAGCTCGGCGACGGGCGCGTCCTGTGCTGGGGCGAGCTGGATCGCGGCGAGGAGACCCCGCCGCGCTGAGCGGCACGGGCCGGGCGATCCCACGGAGCGCACGCGCGGAGCGGACGAGCTCGATCGGATCCCGCGCGGCGCGCCCATGATCATTTGTCGTAGCTGCCGTAGGGCAGCCCGTCCTTCTTCAGGTGCGGGCCGGAGCGCCCCCTCTTGAGCTCGAGCTCGACCGTCACCGCCTCGGTCTCGTTGACCTCGGCCTCGGCCGAGACCGGCTTGGACTCGGGTGCCCACGCGACGATGCGATGGTGGCCCGCCGGCACGTTCTGGAGCCGGAAGAATCCGTCCTTGCCGGCGCGCACGTAGTTGCCGTTGGGCACGACCAGGATGTGGCCGACCATCTGCGGGTGCATGTTGCAGTACACGCTGACCACGCCGGGCTTGGACATCGTGATGCTCTTGGTCTCCCCCTGGCGGTAGCTGCCGAGATCGAACGAGTTGTCCGGCGTCACCGAGAACACGTTGTGGAAGAACGCATCGAGGTTCGGGAACTGCACGGTCGTCCCCTTCTGGACGACCAGCACCGAGGGGGTGAACTGCTTGTTCTCCTGCTTCATGGTCGCGGTGCCGCGCGCGGCGACCACGATGTCGTCGACGTAGATGATCGCGTCGGGCGCGCCGGTGACCTTGCCGACGACGTTGCCGACCGCCTCGGGCTTGGGCTTCTTGGGCACGACGGCGACCGCGACCGGCGCCGGCGCCTTGGGCTTGGGTTCGGCGACCACCGGCTTGGGCTCGGCCTTGGGCTCGGGCTCGGCCTTGGGCTCGGGAGGCTTGGGCTCCGGCACGGCCGCCGGCGGCGGACTGCCGTCGCTCATCGCCGCGAGCGTTTGCATGTACTGGACCTGGAGCTTGATCAGCCGGTCGAGCCGCCGCTGGACATCCTCGATCTTCTTGTCGAGCCGATCGACGTCGGCGCGCGTGACCGGCGCCGGTTTGCCGCGCGGCTGCGCCTGCACCGGCGGAGTGATCGCAAAGCCCAGACACATCAGGGTGAGCAGCGCGAGCCGGAGGTGTGATGTGTGTGATGTGCGCACGATACGTCCTTTCAGAAGGCCATCACTGCCGAGGTGGTGACGACGTCGTCTGGAATGCCGGGACTGTCGCCGTACTCGCCATTGTGGGAATACTCGGCCTTGATGACGGCATTCGGGTTGAACATCAGACGGGCACCGACGGTCGCCCGCCAGTTCTTGGTGATGTACAGCCGCTCGAGCCCCTGCCGGACCTCGGCGTCGCGGAACTCGGCGCGGCCGAGCACGCCGATGATCGGCGTGACGATCACGTCGGCCTCGACGTAGCCGCCCTGCTTGAGGTCCAGGCCGTAGGTCATGGTGACGTCGTCGCCGGGAGCCTTGCCCTTGAGCCACTGCGCCTTGAGACCGAGGCGCGGCATGATGAGCTCGGCGTCGACGCCCGCGAACCACATCTTGCCGCCGTTGTCGGGGGTTCCGTCCTGGGTCCCCCATTGCCCGGACGGCCCGACCTCGAACGTGCTGTTGCCGAACGGCAGACGCAGCGCGGCGCGGCCCGACACCGTCTTGAAGTTGTTCGAGTCGGTCTCCTGGAAGAAGTGGAACTGCTCGGTGCCGAACGAGCCGTTGGTGACGGCCGCGGCGAGGATCAGCTTGTCGCCGAGCAGCAGCGTGCGCGCCTTGATGCCGACCGCGGTTCCGGTCGTGTAGCGCGCGACCAGGCTGGGCGTGATGCCGAAGCGGTCGGGCGCCTTGCGGCTCTTGTACTCGTGGCCGATCACCGAATCGACCTTGCCGACGAAGATCGACGTCTTGCCGTCGTCGGTCGGCATCCACTCGAGCTGCGCGATGTCGACGTCGAACGAGTCGCCGAGGCTGAAATTGCTGCCGGCGCGCGGCGTGAAGTTGACGCTGCCGGTGAACAGCGCGGTCGGACCGAGCCCGGCCTTGATGCCGAGGTTGAGCTCGTTGACCAGGAACGTCAGCTTGCCGCCCGAGTGGACCGAGTCGAAGCGGTCGACCCCGGGGGCCTGTCCGAGGTCGGCGACGTCGCCGCGCGAGTTGATCTGGGTCGCGAGCAGATCGCCGTAGAACACCCAGCCGAAGTTGTCGCGCGTCGGGAACATCGTGTGGCCGATGTCGCGGCGGAAGCCGGAGCCATCGCCCTGGGTCGCGAACGCGCCGAGATCGCCGTACCCGGTGATCTTGATCGGGAACTGCGATTTCTGGTTCTGCTTGCTCTGCACCGCCGCCAGCTTGTCCTCGAGCTCCTGGACCTTGCTGGCGAGCGCGGCGCCATCACCGCCCGGTGCGGCGTCGTCGTCGGACTCGTCGGCGTCAACGCTCGGGGCCGTGCGTGCCGCGGCAGGTGCGGCGGCGAGCGGAGCCGGCTGCGCGGCCGCCGTGACCGCGACCAGCCCGGCACCGATACCCAGTCCGACAGAGATGATGCGAAGCTTCATGGCTGTGCTCCTAGGGCTGCCTGACGACGACGATGCGACGACCGGCGATCATCGCGAACAGCACGGCGATGATCACCAGGATCGGCGGCACGAACATCATCCAGCGGATCATTGCGAACGTGGCGTTCGGCTGGGTGAGCGACTGCGCGACCACGAGGCGCGGCCGCGTCTGGCCGGACTGCTCGAGCTCGAAGATCGCGGCGACGTAGGTGTCACCGCCGATCTCGAGCACGCGCGACTGCGTGCCCTCGACCTGCCCGACCGCCGCGGCGAACACCGTCCGCGCGCGGTTGTCCGATGGGGCCGAGAGCACGACGGTCTGTCCGATCGCGGTGGCGATCGCCAGGCCGCTCTGATCGGCGACCGCATTGAGGATGTCCTGATCGACCGCCTGCCCGACCACCAGGTAGGCGACGAGGTTCGGGCCGAACCGCACCGGCATGATGCTGAGGTCCATGATCTTGCCGCCGATCACCCACGACCCGGCGACCGCCTCCGAGGTGCCCTGCGCCTTCTTGACCACACTCGAGCCGGACAGGTCGAGGCCGCGCAGCTCGTCGGCGCCGGCCTGCGCGAACACGCGGCCATCCGACGACAGCACGATGAGGAATCCGGTGCCGCGCAGCTTGCGGAGATCGCCGAGGATGTCGGCGACCGTGACCTCGTCGATGCCCTCGGTCGAGAGCGTCGACTTGAGGCGTGGGTCCTCGACCATCACGCGGGCCTGGGCCTGCAGCGAGTCCAGCGTTCGCGCCCGCGCGAGGTCGAACGTCCGGCGCGCGTGATCGAGGTGGGTCGCGCTCTCATGTACGATCGACGACGACAGCTGGTGCAGCGCGACCAGCGACCAGACCACCGCAACGCCGACGGTGAGCATGACGATCACCAGCGACATCGCGCGCCCGGTGCTCGTCGGAATACCGTGACTGGTCGCCGCACGCCGACTGCCTGTCGGCGTGGCGATCGCACGGCTCTGACTGCCAGCAGGCGAAGATCGCACGTCACTGCTCATCCGACCACCAGGTAGGTTCAGCTGTTCCCGCACCCCATCCCTCACGGGGAACCTACTATGAAACTCGATCTCACCGGGCGTCAAGCGACAACGCGCCCGAAGCGATGATCAGCTATCTTCCGAGATAGAAGATCATGACATACTGCATACAGAGCCTACTAGAAGGATATCTGTATGCATGCCCGGCGTATATCTGTATTTGTGGTCGACCGGCTCAGTTGCGGACGAGCTTTCCGTGAACGAGCTTCCAGCCCTGATCGCCGGCGGCGGTGTCGATCGACTGCTGCACGATGGTCTTGCCCCCGAGCACGACGCGGACCTCGTGCCTGCCCGCGGCCACCGGGATGAGCTCGCCCGCCTCGTACTCCTGGGCATCCACGATCACACCGGCGTTGGCCGGCAGCTCCGAGATCACGAGTCGCCCGTTCAGCGGCGACAGCGCGAGCTGTGCGGTGGCCGTCCCACCCGGGGGGAGGTCGATCGTCCTGATCACCGGGGCGTGGTCGGGCAGCTCGAGGCGGATCGACAGCTGCTTCTTGGTGATCCCGGTCAGCGTGGCCGGCGTCTTGAGCCCGGTCGGCTCGCCGCCGACGAACACGGCGGCGCCGGAAGGCGTGCTCTCGATCTGGAGCGCCGACGCCGTGGCCTGCTTGACCACCGTCTGGCGCTCCGAGCGCGACAGCATGAAGACCACGCCGATCGCGATCGCCGCCAGCATGATGACGGCCAGCGCGATCACGAGCCCGCGCTGCGAGCGCGAGCTGACTCCGCGCGCCGGGTCGTCCGCGGCGTCGAACTGACAGGGCGGCAGGCCCTCACGGCCGGGTTCACTTCCGACTGCCAGGTCGAGCTGCTCGGCGAGATCGGCGCGGACGTCGCTGCGCAGCTTCATGACCAGCGAGATGTTGCGGGTCAGCGAGCGGGTCTGCGCGATCGAGCGCTTGGCCTCCGCCCGCGTCGAGCCGAACAGCTCCTCGAGCTTGCCGGCGACCACGCGCGCGTCGTAGCGCGGCAGCTGCGCCAGGAGATCGTCGAGATCGTTCGCCATCTCCTCCGCGGAGGCGTAGCGCTCTGCGGGGGAACGCGCGAGCGCGCGCAGCACGATCTTGTCGAGCTGCGACGGCACCTCGGTTCGCAGCTTGCTCGGCGGCGGGATCGGGGCGTTCATGATCGC